>NZ_NWBQ01000030.1 GCF_002837135.1 Macromonas bipunctata
CGGGACGTGAACGCGGCCAAAAACATTCTCGCGGCGGGGCATCGCCGTCTGGCAGCAGGAATCCCCGTCCTTTAAGGCGGGGAGGATGTCAATTGTGCGGGCTTTGCTGGCAGCGCACCCGGTACAAACAGCGGGCTAAAGTGTCAGCCCGGGCTTGAGATATATGTGGGTTAGGTGCCGGGTATCAGGCAGCGGCCAGCGCCAGTGCCTTGACCTTGGCCGACAGGCGGCTCTTGTCGCGGGCAGCCTTGTTCTTGTGGAAGATGCCCTTGTCGGCAATGATGTCCACCACGGCTTGCATCTTGGAGAACAGTTCGGTCGCCTTGGTCTTGTCGCCGGCCAGCACGGCCTTCTCGACGTTCTTGACGGCGGTGCGGTACTTGGAACGCAGCGAGCTGTTGGCGGCGTTCAGCTTGACGTCTTGGCGGGCGCGCTTGCGGCCAGAGGCCAGACGGGGGTTCTTTTTCTTCGGCTTGGTTGCCATGATTTAAATTCCTTGAGGGTTTGTGGATGTTGCCAGCAAACCGCGCATTATAAACGCTGACCGCCACTGCGGCCAGCGTTTGATGTAGGTCAACACCCGCGCTGCACACTGGCACTAGTATCGCCGTCCATGATGTCGTCCGATACCTCCGCCTCTTCCTACGCCGCGCCCGAGCCGATTGCGCCGGGGGCGCCCATGCCGCACCGCAAGATCATCCGCAGCTGGCTCACGCCGCTGGCCGAGCGCCGCACCGGCCTGGGGGTGGCGCTGCTGTTGCTGGATCTGGCCATCTACGCTGCGCTGCTGGTGGGCACGGTGGTGTTGAGCGCCTGGTGGGCCAAGCTGCTGTGCGGCGTGGTGGCCGGCTTCTGGATCGGGCGCCTGTTCATCATCGGCCACGACGCCTGCCACCAGAGCTACACCCCGCACCGGGGCCTCAACCGCTGGCTCGGCCGCATCGCCTTCATGCCGTCGCTCACGCCCTACAGCCTGTGGGAGGTCGGCCACAACGTGGTGCACCACGGCTACACCAACCTCAAGGGGGTGGACTTTGTCTGGGCGCCGTGGACCAAACAAGAATTCGAGGCCTTGCCACCACGCCGCCGCGCGCTGGAGCGCCTGTACCGCAGCGGCTGGGGCCCGGCGTTCTACTACCTGATCGAGATGTGGTGGCTGCGCATGTACTTTCCGCGCAAGACCTACATGGGCACGCGCCGCCCCGAATTTCTGTGGGACAACGTGCTGGTGAGCGCCGTGGGCGTGTTGTGGATTGCGGGCATGGCCGCCGCCGCCTGGTGGACGGGCCAGTCGGTGCTGCTGCAGCTGCTGATGGGTTTTGTGGTGCCGTTCCTGTTCTGGAATGCCATGATCGGTTTTGTGGTGTACGTGCACCACACCCACACCAGCGTGCAATGGCACGATGAAAAGGCCGCCTGGGCCAAGGCCGCACCGTTCGTGTCCACCACCGTACATTTGACGTTTCCGTGGCGCTGGGGCGGCCTGATGCACCACATCATGGAGCACACCGCGCACCACGTGGACATGAGCGTGCCGCTGTACCAGCTCAAGGAAGCGCAAAAAGTGCTGGAAGACGCGCTGCCCGAGCGCATCATCGTCCAGCGTTTCAGCTGGCGCTGGTACTTTGACACCGCACGCAAGTGCAAGCTGTACGACTTCACGCGCCGCTGCTGGACCGACTTCCAGGGCCAGGCCACCAGCGTCCCGGCCTCGGCATAAGCCCGACGCCACGCCAGCTGCAACGGGGGCCACGGGCCCCCATTTCCGTTGCGGCAATGCGCGCACGTTGTGCCCCAAGGTGCGACAATACGAGCTTACATGACCCAAAAATCCTTTTCTGAATTGATGCTGGCCGAGCCGCTGGCACGTGCGGTGGCCGACATGGGCTACACCGCCATGACCCCGATCCAGGCGCAGGCCATCCCGGTGGTGTTGCAGGGCCGCGACGTCATGGGCGCTGCCCAGACCGGCACCGGCAAGACCGCCGCGTTCTCGCTGCCCCTGCTGCAACGCCTGCTCAAGCACGCCAGCACCTCCACCTCGCCTGCACGGCATCCGGTGCGGGCCTTGGTGCTGCTGCCCACGCGCGAGTTGGCCGACCAGGTGGCGCAGCAGCTGCAGCAGTACGCCCAGCACACGCCGCTGCGCACGGCGGTGGTGTTTGGTGGCACCGACATCAAGCCCCAGGCCCTGACGCTGCGCCAAGGGGTGGAAGTGCTGGTGGCCACGCCAGGCCGCCTGCTGGATCACATCGAATCCAAGAACTGCGCCCTGCACCAGGTGGAATACGTGGTGCTGGATGAGGCCGACCGCATGCTTGACATCGGCTTTCTGCCTGCGCTGGAACGCATCCTGAGCTACCTGCCCAAGCAGCGCACCACGCTGCTGTTCTCGGCCACGTTCTCGCCCGAGATCAAGCGTCTGGCCAGCAGCTACCTGCAAGACCCGGTCACGGTCGAGGTGTCGCGCTCCAACGCCACCGCTTCCACGGTGGAGCAACGTTTCTTCCAGGTCGATGACGACGACAAGCGCGCCGCCATCGCCCAGCTGATGCGCGAGAAGGCCATCCGCCAAGCGTTCGTGTTCGTCAACAGCAAGCTGGGCTGTGCCCGGCTGGCGCGCAGCCTGGAGCGCGAGGGCCTCAAGACCGCCGCCCTGCACGGCGACAAGAGCCAGGACGAGCGCACCAAGGCGCTGGAAGCCTTCAAGGCGGGCGAGGTGGAGCTGCTGGTGTGTACCGATGTGGCCGCGCGCGGTCTCGACATCAAGGACGTGCCGGGCGTGTTCAACTTCGACATCCCGTTCAACGCCGAGGACTACGTCCACCGCATAGGCCGCACCGGCCGTGCCGGGGCCTCTGGGCTGGCGGTGTCGTTCGTCACCGCGCGCGACGCCAAGGCACTGGCCGACATTGGCAAGCTGATCGGCAAGAAGGTCGAGGTGGAAGCCCTGGAGCTGGCGCGCGACCGCCGCCCCACCGGCCGCATCAACGACGGCCAGCGCCTGTGGCACGACGAGCGCAACCGCAGCGAACGCCCGGCCCCCGCCGAGCGCGCCCCGCGCTACAGCAGCCGCCCCAGCCGCGCTCCGGTCGATCCGTTTTTTGACAAGCCATATGAGCCCGCGCCCAGCGCCGCCGAGGCCAAGCCCGCCTGGGAGGCCGCCAGCCAGCCCACCACGGCGCGCGGCGTGTCGCCGTACATCAAGTCGCGGCGCAAGGTGGCGGCGCTGTTCAAGAGCCTGCCCGTGGCGGAGCAGGCCGACGCCTAACGCTTGTTGTTGATCCCAGGCCGCTGCGCCTGCGGGCAGGGCACCTGGATCAGGCTGACTGCGCCGGGCGTGCCCGGGCTGGCGGTGCCAGACAGGCACGCCGCCGTCAGGCAACCGCCCCAGACGCAGCCGGTATCGAGCGCCAGCAGATTGGGGCGTTGCAACAGCCCCAGCGTGGACCAGTGGCCAAACGCGATGGGGGTGTCGGCACTGCGCCGGTTGGGCACATCAAACCACGGCATGAAGCCGCCGGGCGCGGCCCCGGCGCTGTCTTTGGTGTCGAATTCCATCACGCCATTGGCGCTGCAAAAACGCAAGCGCGTCAGGGCATTCACCACCACGCGCCAGCGGTCATGGCCCTGCCAGCCGTCATGCCAGTGGTCGGGCTGGTTGCCGTACATGTGGCGCAGCCAGTGCGGGCCGTCGCTGCTGCGCAGCATGACCGATACTTCATCGGCCAGCGCCACGGTTTGCGCGGCACTCCATTGCGGCAACACGCCCGCATGCACCAGCAGCCAACCCTGCGTTTGCAGGGCCAGCGGGCGCTGGTGCAGCCAGTGCAGCAGCGCGTCGCGGTCGGGGGCGTGCAGGATGGCGTCCAGCGTGTCGCTGCGGTGCAGCGGGCGCGCCCCGGCCGCCACCGCCAGCAGGTGCAGGTCGTGGTTGCCCAGCAGGCAGTGCGCCGAGGTGCCCAGCGCCACCAGGCGGCGCAGCACCGCCAGCGAATCCGGCCCCCGGTTCACCAGGTCGCCCAGCAGGTACAGCGTGTCGCGGCTGGCGGAAAAGTCGATCGCATCGAGCAGACGTTGCAGCGGCTGGTCGCAGCCTTGCACGTCGCCAATCAGGTAAGTGGCCATGAACGGATTATGGGTGCTAAGATACCCCTATCCCTATTTTTTCGATACAGGAGTTGCCACATGAGCACGTTCGACCACGCCAGCCTGACCAAGGACATCAACCAGGCACTGGGCACTTTCCGCAAGTCGCAGTCCGAGACCATGCGCGGCTTTGCGCAGCTGGCGCAGGCGTCGATGGCTGAAGGGGCGGTGAGCGCCAAGCACAAGGAGCTGATGGCGCTGGCGATTGGCGTCACGCAGCGTTGCTCGGGCTGCATCGGCTTTCACACCAAGGCGCTGCACAAGCTGGGCGCCACCCGCGCCGAGCTGGAAGAGACGCTGGCGGTGTGTGTGTACATGGGTGGCGGCCCGGCCCTGATGTACGCCTCGGAGGCGATTGCAGCGTGGGAGGCGCTGGAAGCGCCCGCCGCCTGAGGCCGGGGCGCTGCCGCAGCGGCGCCACACCAGCCCATCCGCATCAACGGCTGCCGAGGTACTCTGCCACGGCGGCCATTTCGTCGTCGGTCATGGCGCGGGTGGTGGCGTGCATCTGGCCTTGGTCGTTGGTGCGACCGCCTTGGGCGAACTGGCGCAGCTGCTCGCGCAGGTAAGCCGGTGACTGGCCTGCCAGTCGTGGCAGATTTGCTTGCCCCAGTGCTTGCGGGCCGTGGCACGAGGCGCAGGCAGGCACGCCCGTGGCCGGGTTGCCCACGTGGTAGAGGTATTGCCCGCGCGCCGCCAGGTGCAACTGTGTGGCGGGCGTGCGCCCGGTGGGCTGGCGCTGGTAGAACTGGCCCAGAGCCAGCATCTCGTCCGGTGTCAGCGGGGTGGTGCTGTGCGCCATGGCGCTGCTGACGCGCCGGTCGTGCTGGAACGCCCCCAGCTGCTTGGCCAGGTATTCGGCGTTCTGCCCGGCCAGGCGCGGGAAGGTCAGATCCGCATTTTGGCCCTGGGTGCCGTGGCACGCCGCGCAGACCTGGGTGGCGATGCGCTGGGCGCGCGCCGGGGCGCTGTCGTGGCCGGTCTGTGCGCTGGCGTGGCCCGCCACAGCGCCCGCCAGCAGCAGGCCTACCGCCAGCCAAGGGCGCCGGCGCGTCGCTGGCCGGTGGGGCAGAGAGGGCTTCAGGAATGAACGCGGCATGGGGTTTCCTCCGTGGGTGGTCGGCGCACAGGGCGGGCTTCAGTTCAGCAGGGCTTGCGCAAATTCGCTGGCACTGAAGGTTTGCAGGTCTTCCAGTTTCTCGCCCACGCCGATGAAGTACACCGGTACGCTGCGCCCCGCTTGTTGCGCCCACATCGCAATCGCGGCCAGCACGCCGCCCTTGGCGGTGCCGTCCAGCTTGGTCACGATCAGCCCGGTCAGGCCCAGGGCTTCGTCAAACGCCTTGACTTGGGCCAGCGCATTCTGGCCGGTGTTGCCGTCGATGACAAGCAGCACTTCGTGCGGCGCCGTGGCATCGGCTTTCTGCACCACGCGTTTGACCTTTTTCAGCTCTTCCATCAAGTGCAACTGGGTGGGCAGGCGGCCTGCGGTGTCCACGATCACCACATCGCGGCCACGGGCACGGCCTGCGCACACGGCGTCGTAGCTGACGGCGGCAGGGTCGCCACCTTCTTGGCTGATGATGTCCACCGTGTTGCGGTCGGCCCAGACGTGCAGTTGCTCACGTGCGGCGGCGCGGAAGGTGTCGGCGGCGGCCAGCAGCACGCTGGCCCCGGCGTTGGAAAGGTGGCAGGTGAGTTTGCCGATGGTGGTGGTCTTGCCCGCACCGTTGACCCCAGCCACCATCATCACCGTGGGGCCGTCGGGCTGGCCGCCGATGGCCAGGGCTTGCTCCAGCGGGCGCAGCAGGTCGGTGATGGCCTCGGCCAACAGGGTCTTGACCTGGGCCGGGTCGGTGGCCTTGGCGGCCTTGACGCGGCGTTTGAGGTCGTCGAGCAGGAATTGCGTGGCCTGGGTGCCGGTGTCGGCCAGCAGCAGCGCGGTTTCGAGCTCCTCGTACAGCGCGTCGTCGATCTTGGTGCCGGTGAACACTACCGCCAAGGTGGAGCCGGTTTTTTTCAGGCCCTGCTTGAGGCGGTTGAGCCAGCCTGCGCGCGCCGGGGCTTCGGGCTTGTCGGCGGGCTGCACCACCGCCAGGCTGGCGGAGCTGGCATCGCTGACCGCAGGTGCCTGGGGCGCCGGTGCCGGTGCAGCGGTGACAGCCGGTGCGGCGACGGGCGCGGGGGTGGGTGGGGTGTCTGCGGTGGACGGGGTGGCATCGGGCGCGGGGGCGCTGGAAAAGAATTTTTTCTTGAGGAAGCTGAACATAGGGCGTGTTTCTAGAATCAGAGGATTCTATGAAACCCTCGTTCCCCATGCTGTCTTTTGTCTTACGTGGTGCCGCGTGGGCACTGCCTGCCGTGGCGCTGGCCCAGACGCCGTTGCCGCCGGGGCCGTCCGTGCCCGCTGCCGGGGCGGTGCCCGCGGTGTCGGCGCAGGCCGCTGCCCCCGCTGCGGGCGTACACACCTTCCGCCTGGCCAATGGCATGACGCTGGTGGTGCAGCTTGACCGGCGTGCCGCCACCGCCGTCCACATGCTGTGGGTGCGCGTGGGGGCGATGGACGAGGTGGACGGCACCTCGGGCGTGGCACACGTGCTGGAGCACATGATGTTCAAAGGCACGCCCAGCGTGCCGGAGGGTGAGTTCTCGCGCCGGGTGGCCGAACTGGGTGGGCGCGACAACGCCTTTACCAGCAACGACGTGACCGCTTACCACCAGCAAGTGCCCGCCGACCGGCTCGAAGCCGTGATGCGCTTGGAGGCCGACCGCTTTGTCCACAACCGCTGGCCCGACGATGCGTTCCGACGCGAGATCGAGGTGATTAAAGAAGAACGCCGTCAGCGCGTGGAAGAGTCGCCCCAGGCGCGCATGTTCGAGGCGTTTGAGGCCGCCGCTTACCAGGTGCATCCGTACCGCCGTCCTATCATCGGCTGGATGAGCGATCTGCACGCCATGACCCCGGACGATGTGCGCGATTTTTACCGCCGCTGGTACGTGCCCGCCAACGCCGCTGTGGTGGTGGTGGGCGATGTGGATGTGGCCCAAGTGCGCCGTTGGGCCGAACGTCACTATGGCCGCATCCCGGCCCGTGCGGTGCCCGCACGCAAGGTACCGCAAGAACTGCCACAAGCCGGGCCGCGCCGCATGGAATACCGTGCCACCGTCAAACAACCGCTGCTGGTGTTGGGCTACCCAGCGCCGCGCTTGCAGCATCCCAAGGCCACCGCCGCCAGCGACCAAGACGCGCTGGCGCTGGTGTTGCTGGCTGGGGTGTTGGATGGCCACAACGGCGCGCGCCTGTCGCGGGCGCTGGTGCGTGAACACAAGCTCGCCGACAGCGTACACGCCTCCTTCGGCCTGATGGGGCGTGGCCCGCAGCTGTTTACCCTGATGGCCGCCCCTGCTGAAGGGGTCGCCCCCGCCACGTTGGAAGCGGCCTTGCAAGCCGAGGTGCGCCGCATCGCGCAAGAAGGCGTGAGTGCGGCTGAACTGGAGCGTGTCAAGAACCAGTGGAGTGCGGGCCAGGTGTTCCAGCGCGATTCCCTGTTTGCCCAGGCGCGCGAGCTGGGGCAGCACTGGGTGCTGGACTGGCCGCTGGATGCGACCGACACCCTGCTGCGCCGCCTGCGCACCGTCACGCCCGAGCAGGTGCAGGCCGTGGCTGCCCGCTACTTTGACGAACGCCAGCTCACCGCCGGTTGGCTGCTGCCCGAAGCCGACACCACCGCCAACACCACCGGTACCGCCACGCCATGAACGTCTCGCACCCTTACCCGCCCCTTCGCTCGCGCAGCAGCGGGCCACCGCATGGCCTGTGGCGCCGCACCCTGGCCCGTGTGGCCTGTGGTGTGCTGGCCAGCTGCGGCCTGCTGGTCCACGCCAGCCCCAGCATCGAACGCTGGACACACGCCAACGGGGCCAAAATCGCCCATGTGGCCGCGCCCAACTTGCCCATGCTGGACATCCAGATCGACGTGGACGGCGGCGACCGGCGCGACCCTGCCGCGCAAGCTGGGTTGGCCAGCGCCACCGCTTGGTTGTTGGACAAAGGTACCCAAGCCACACCCGAACATCCTGCGCTGGACGAAAACGCCACCGCCGAGGCCTGGGCCGACCTCGGTGCCCAGTTTGCCGCCAGCACCAGCCCCGACCGCTTTACCGTGCGCCTGCGCACCCTGACGCAGCCTGACCTGCTGCAACGTGCCGTGGCACTGGCCGCGCGCCAGCTGGCCGCGCCTGCCTTTGACCCGGCCACTTGGGCGCGTGAGCGTGAACGCCTGACCGCCGCTTGGCAAGAGGCCCAGACCCGGCCCGAAACCCACGCCCAGCGGCGTTTTACAGCAGCGGTGTACGGCAGCCACCCCTATGGCTACGATCCCCGCCCCGAGACTTGGAACGCCATCCACAGCGCCGACTTGCACGCTTTCTACCGCCAGCACGCGCGCCTGTGCGATGCCCGCGTCACATTGGTGGGGGCGGTAGATCGCCCCCGTGCCGATGCGCTGGTGGCGCAGCTGCTGGCCGGGTGGCAGCCGCACGGTTGTCCCAGCTTGCCGGGGGTGCCCGAGGTAGCGGCCTTGACCGCAGTGCAAGACATCCGCCTGCCGTTTGCCTCGGCCCAAGCCCACGTGTACGTGGGCCAGCCGGGCGTGGCCCGCTCCGACCCAGACTACTTTGCGTTGTTGGTGGGCAACCACATTCTGGGTGGGGGGGGCTTTACCTCGCGTTTGATGAAGGAAATCCGCGAACGCCGTGGCCTGACCTATGGTGTCAGCAGTCACTTCACGCCTTACCGTCACGCGGGTGCGTTTGAAGTCGGTATGCAGACCCGGCCCGACCAAGCTGCGCAGGCCGTGGCCCTGATCCGGCAAGAGTTGCAGCGTTTTGTGCAAGACGGCCCGACCGAGGCCGAACTCAAGGCCGCCCAGGCGGCCCTCATCAACGGCTTTGCGCTGCGGCTGGACAGCAACCGCAAACTGCTCGACAACGTGGCCAACATGGCTTGGCACGATTTGCCCGCCAATTACCTGGACACCTGGCCGCAACACATCGCCCGTTTGACGCGAGAGCAAGTGCGCCGGGCTTTCCAGCGCGTGCTGCAACCCGACCGCATGGTCACGGTGGTGGTCGGAGGCACGCCTTGAACACGAAAATGAAAACCAAAACACCCCCCAAACCCCCGTCCCGCACCGCCGCCCCGGTGGGCGAAGTCCGCATCATCGGCGGCCAGTGGAAACGCAGCAAATTGCCGGTGCCGCCCGTGCCCGGCCTGCGCCCCACGCCCGACCGTGTGCGTGAAACCCTGTTCAATTGGCTGGGGCAAGACCTGAGCGGCTGGCGCTGTGTCGATGCCTTTGCGGGCAGTGGCGCGTTGGGCTTTGAGGCCGCCTCGCGCGGTGCCGCCGAGGTGCGCGTGTTTGAGCGCGACCGCGCCTTGGTGGCCGGTTTGCAGCGCAACGCACAACGCCTGCAGGCCACCACGCTGCACATCCAGCCCGGCGATGCCCTGGCCAGCCTGCGCGCCCTCACACCTGGGGTGTGGAACGTGGTGTTCCTCGACCCCCCGTTTGGCGATGGCCACAACGATGCCCTGTTTGCCCAGGCCTTGCAGGCTGCGCTGCCCTTGCTCAAGCCCGACGGCTTCATCTACCTGGAAGCGCCCCGTGTGTGGGCCGACGACGAGCTGGCCGCCTACGGCCTGCGCGTCCACCGCCACGGCAAGGCCGGTCTGGTGCATTACCACGTGCTGGAGCGGGGCACGCCCGCCACCGCATAATCTGGCCCCATGAATGCCTTTGCCGATTCCTCCGCTGCCGCCCCCGCCCCAGCGCGCCGCATTGCCGTCTACAGCGGCACGTTCGACCCCATCACGCTGGGCCACGAAGATGTGATCCAGCGCGCCGCTGGCCTGTTTGACGAGCTGATCGTGGCCGTGGCCGTGGCCCACCACAAGAAAACCCGCTTCACGCTGGAGCAGCGCATCGCCATGGTGGCCGAAAGCATGCGCGCGTTGCCCCAGGTGCGCGTGTTGCCGTTCGAGGGCCTGATGATGGACTTCTGCCGCGAGCACGGTGCCTGTGCCGTGGTGCGCGGCATCCGTAACGTGGCCGACTTTGACTACGAGGCCCAGATGGCGGCCATGAACCGCAAGTTGCTGCCGAGTGTGGAAACTGTGTTCCTGCTGCCGCAGGCGCAGTTGCAGTGCATCTCCAGCACGCTGGTGCGCGAGATCGCCAAACTCGGCGGTGATGTATCCCAAATGGTCAGCCCCGGCGTGGCGGCGCAGCTGCGCGTGGCCACCGGCCCGGTCGAGCGTTGAACGGAGCCCCCCAGCATGGCCTTGATGATCACCGACGAATGCATCAACTGCGACGTTTGCGAGCCGGAATGCCCCAACGATGCGATTTCGATGGGCCCGGACTACTACCAGATCGACCCCAACCGCTGCACCGAATGCGTGGGCCACTTTGACGAGCCGCAATGCGTGCAGGTGTGCCCGGTGGAGTGCATTCCCATCCACCCTGAGCATGTGGAAAGCCGCGAGGCGCTGCTGCTGAAATACCAGCGTCTGCAAGCCGCCACCTGAGGCCCGGCGTTGCTGCGCCGCTCAGGGGGCGTGTGATACTTTGACCGGCGCGGCTTGCAGCGGTGAGGTGTGCAGCCGCTCCTCCCGCCGCAGCAAGCCCAGCAACACCACCCCGGCGGTCATGACGACGACCGTGACCAGCAGCGCCCCTTGGTAACTGCCGGTGGCATCGGCGATGTAGCCCGTCATGGCCGGGGCGGTAATCTGGGCCACGCCGTAGCTCAGGGTCATGCGCGCCATCGCCTTGGCCGGATTGGCCGGAAAACGCCGCCCCACCACCGTGAGCGTCAGGCTGACAATGCCGATGAACGTGGCCCCAAACAGCACCGCACCCACCACGTTGAGCGTCGGGTTCTGGCTGACCATCGGCAACACCAGCGATACGGTTTGCAACGCAAACGCCCACATGATGGCCGCCATGTGCCCGATGCGGTGCGCCACCTTGTCCCATCCGAAGCAGGCGGGGGCCGTGGCCAACCCGACCAGCACCCAGACCCAATGCGCTTGGCCCGCCAGCAGCGGCAACTTGGCCAGAATGGCGACCGTGAACGTGGCGCTGATGGCAAAACCAAAGCCCGCACAAAAATACGCTGCCGTCATCAAGCCCATCCAGCGCGGGCTCGGCGGGGCAGGAGCCGTTGCACTGCCCTGAGCGGTGCCCGCCAGAATGGCCGGTGCGGGCAACCAGCACCACGCGGGTACCCCAAACAACAGCCCCAGCCAGCCCAACCCCAGCCACTGCTGCTGCCACGTGAGCCAGTCCACCATCAGGCCCACACCCAGCCCGGACACCACAATCCCCAGCCCCACACCCATGAAGTGCAAGCCCAGTTCGGGCCGAAACTGGTGGCGTACCAGCCAGTTCAGCACCAGGCCCGATGCCAGCAACATGCCTGCGCTGCCCGCCAGCCCACCGGCAAAACGCCATACCGCCCACCACCACACGTTCTGCGTCAGACCCATGCCCAGCGTGCTCAAGATGGCCACCACCAAGCCCCAGCGGTAGAGCGTGAACTTGCGCTGCATGTCCCCCACCGAAGCCGCCAGCAGCGCCCCCGACATGTAACCCGCGTAATTGATAGTGGCCAGCCACCCCCCGGCCACGTGCGACAGGCCGGCTTGCTCCCGCATGATGGGCAACAGTGGCGTGTACGCAAAGCGTGCCAAGCCTATCGTCAAAATCAAGGCGCACACGCCCGCCACAATGACGCGAAAACGCGCCGCTGGGTCGGCGGTAAGGGTCTGGGACATGGAATGGGTCGGCATGGCAGCTTTCAACAGGGCGTGCCACGCATGGTACAAACTTGTGGCTGGGTGCGGTGGCCTTGGCCCCTTTTTTGTGCTACCGCCGATGGCCGCTGTGCCGGTTCAGGTGCGGTTGGTAGCGTCGGGCGGGATGGTGGCCGCTGCGGGCGGTGCAGGCCGTGGCGGTTTGGGCCGGGGTGGCTTGCTGGTGTGGATGTGGGCCGTGGCCTTGTCCATGCGGCCGTGCAGCAGGTCGGGCAGGGCGCGTACGGCGCGGTCTATGCTGGCGTGCAGCGCCTCGCGCTGGTCGGGGGCGGGCTTCTTCAGCACCCAATTCGCCACTTCGGACTTGTCGCCGGGGTGGCCAATGCCGATGCGCAAGCGCCAGTAATCGCTGTTGCCCAACTGGGCATGGATGTCGCGCAGGCCGTTGTGTCCGGCGTGACCGCCGCCTTTCTTCAGCTTGAGCTCGCCGGGGGGCAGATCCAGCTCGTCGTGTGCGACCAGAATTTCCTCGGGCGCAATCTTGAAGAAGCGCGCCAGCGCACCGACCGCCTGGCCGGAGCGGTTCATGTAGGTCATGGGCTCCAGCAGCCACAGCGGGCGGCCTTCCCAGGTGGTGCGGGCCATCACGCCAAAATAGCTGCGCTCGGGTTGCAGCGTCACTTTCAGTTCGCGCGCCACCGCCTCCAGCCACCAGAAACCGGCGTTGTGGCGCGTGTCCTCGTATTCCGGGCCCGGGTTGCCCAGGCCCACCAGCAGTTTGATCATGGTGTTGTCGTGCGGTTGGTGTCAACAAAAAGGCCCGCACAAGCGGGCCTTGAAGCGAGGCACAAGCCGAAGAATTACTTCTTCTTCTTGCCCTTCTTGTCGGTAGCGGCGGAGGCCACCGGTGCGGCAATCACTTCTTCCACCGGCGCCACGATGGTGGCCACGGTCGGGTTCGGCTTGCCGTGGGTGACGATCTTGACGCCAGCGGGCAGCACCAGGTCGTTGGCGTGGATGCTTTGGCCGCTGACAGCGTTGCCCAGATCCACGGTGATGAACTCGGGCAGCTGGATGGCCAGGCACTCGATTTCAATTTCGGTCATCACGTGGTTGACCACGCACTTGTCGTTCTTGACGGCGTCCGAAGTCTCGGCGTTGACGAAGTGCAGCGGCACCTTCTTGTGCAGGCGGGTCTTGTCGTCCACGCGCTGGAAGTCCACGTGCAGCACCAGCGGCTTGAACGGGTGGTATTGCACGTTGCGCAGGATGACTTTCTCGGTCTTGCCGCCCAGTTCCATGTCCAGCAGCGAAGCGTGGAAGGCTTCCTTCTGCAGGGCAAACCACAGCGGGTTGTGGTCGATTTCGATGGTGGCCGGCTCGGTGCCGCCACCAAACACGATGCCAGGGGTACGGCCGGAATTGCGCAGGCGGCGGCTCGCACCCGTGCCCTGCTTGGCGCGCTCAAAAGCGGTGAATTGCATGGTTTTACTCCAATGTAGGGACGCCCGCGACCAGACTGTCCCTGTTAAAAAAAGGCGCTTTCGGTGTTGAAAGCACCCCAGTGATGCGGGGTTTATTCCGCGAACAAACTCATGACCGACTCGCCGTTGGCAATGCGCTGGATGGTTTCACCCATCAGCGGTGCCACCGACAGCTGGCGGATCTTGGCACAGGCCTGCGCGGCTTGGCTCAGGGGAATGGTGTTGGTGACGACCACCTCGTCAAGCGCGTCGCCCTTGGAGATGCGGTCGATGGCCGGGCCCGAGAAGATGGCGTGCGTGCAGTAGGCGTACACGCTCTTGGCACCGCGTTGCTTGAGCACCTCGGCGGCCTTGACCAGTGTGCCAGCGGTGTCGATCATGTCGTCCATGATGACGCAGTTGCGGCCTTCGATGTCACCGATCACGTGCATCACCTCCGACACGTTGGCCTTGGGACGGCGCTTGTCGATGATGGCCATGTCGCAGCCCAACTGCTTGGCCAGCGCGCGGGCCCGCACCACGCCACCCACGTCGGGCGATACCACCAGCAGATCGGGGTAGTTCTTGGCGCGCAGGTCGCCCAGCAGCACCGGCGAGGCGTAGATGTTGTCCACCGGAATGTCGAAGAAGCCTTGGATCTGGTCGGCGTGCAAGTCCATCGTCAGCACGCGGTCCACGCCCACGGCTTGCAGCATGTTGGCCACCACCTTGGCGGTGATGGGCACGCGGGTGGAGCGCGGGCGGCGGTCCTGGCGCGCGTAACCAAAGTAGGGGATGACCACGCTGATGCGTTCGGCGGAAGCGCGGCGCAGCGCATCAACCATGATCAGCAGTTCCATCAGGTTGTCGTTGGTCGGGGCGCAGGTGGACTGGATGACGTACACGTGGCGCGCGCGCACGTTTTGCGTGATCTCGACCGTCACTTCGCTGTCGGAGAAGCGCCCGACGTTGGCTTGGCCCAGGGTGGTGCCCAGGTGCTGGGCGATTTCAGCGGCCAGCACGGGGTTGGCGTTGCCGGTGAAAAGCATGAAATCCGGTGTTTGCACTGGTGTGGAGGTGTTCATGGTGGGGCCCCGGGCGCTGAGGTGGTTGGAAAACAGCCTGAATAGAAAAACGGCCCACTAGGGGCCGTACAACTTGCGCTTTTCAAAAAAGAGATTTGGCAGGGGAGGAAGGACTCGAACCCTCGAATGCCGGAATCAAAATCCGGTGCCTTAACCAACTTGGCGACTCCCCTACACTGGTGATTTGCCTGAGCAAACTACCGATATGCAGTCTGTTGTTTGGCGCTGTGCTGAACAACGAAGCGAATTGTATACCGGTTTTCAGGCCTGTAGCGGGTGTGCTGACAAATTTCTGCAGATTTTTGCCTGCCAGCCGGGCGGCAGTGTGCCCAGGTCGATGTCGGTCTCGTTGGCTAGGGGGGCAAACAGTGCGCTGCCGGAGCCGGTCATGCGCCCTGGCAAGCCCTGTTGTTGCAGCCAGTGCAAGCCCCAACCGATGTCCGGGCACAGTTGTTGCGCCACCGCTTGCAAGCTGTTGTGGCCGTACTGGTACAGCGCTTGCGCATCCAGTGCCAGAAAGTCGTGCCTGTCCGCCAAGGTGCAGTCGCGCTGCAGCGCCGGGTGGCGGAAGATGTCGGGCGTGGCCACGCCGCTGGGCGGCTTGAGCACCAGAAAACGCGCCGGGGGCAATGGCACGGGCTGCAGTTGCTCGCCGATGCCTTCGACCCAAGCGTGGTGCCCGCCCAGAAAGAAGGGCACATCGGCGCCCAGCTGCAGGCCGATGGTCATCAGCTGCGGCAAGGGCAGGCGCAGGCCCCACAGCCGGTTGAGTGCGAGCAGGCAGCTGGCGGCGTCGCTGGAGCCCCCGCCCATGCCCGCTTCTTGCGGGATGCGTTTGTCCAGTGCGATGTGCGCGCCCCAGGTGCAGCCGGTGGCCTGTTGCAGGGCTTGTGCGGCGCGCACCACCAGGTCGTGCTCGGGCAGTGCGGGGGCGTCGCCGTTGAGGTCCTCGCGGCTGATGTGGCCGCCGGGTCGGCGTTGCAGGTGCAGGGTGTCGGCCCAGTCGATAAGCATGAACACCGATTGCAGCAGGTGGTAGCCGTCGGGCCGCCGCCCGGTGATGTGCAGGAACAGGTTGAGCTTGGCCGGAGCGGGCACGTCGTACAGCGCGCGGGGGGGGCAGGGGGGCGATGGCGCCCAGGAGGACGTTGAGGACACGGCGGGGGCAGGCAACAAAGGAATCAGGGTTCAAACACCAGGCGCAACTGGGCGCTGGGGGTGGGTTGCAGGCGCTGGGCCTGCAGTTTGCCGCTGGCGTGCTGGCTCAAGTCCACTTGCCAGCCGTCCACCGCCGTGGCGCGGCCCTGCAGCCAGTCGAACAGGGAGGCCAGCGGCAGGGCGGTGCCGGTGAGGTCGGCGCTGAGTTCGGCCATGTCGGGGTAGTGGCGCAGCTGTTCGCCGCGCTGCCATTGGGCGCCGCCATCGGCTTGCCAGCGCAGGGTGGCCACGGTGCTGCCCAGGGGCGAGAACAGTTGCATCTCGCCGGCCTCGCTGTCGCCTTGCAGTTCAAACCCGGCGCTGAAGTATTGCACCGGTTCGCGGTCGATGCGCACGCTGAGTTTGCCCGCCCAGTGGCGGCGCTCGGGCTGGGGCGTGGGGGTGGCTTGCAGTGCCGTGCTGGCTTCGGCGCTGGCGGATGTGCTGGGGGGCGCGGCGGTGGGAGCGCTGGCGCAGCCGGCCAGCAGCAGGGCCAGGCCTGACGCGAGAACCCAGGCTCGGCGCGCCGCGCGGTGCGGCGGCCGATGGGGGGAGCGTGTCGTCATGGCGCGAGTTCCACCTGCAGGCGTTGTAGCGTGGCACGCAGGGTGGGGTTGTCGGGCTTGAGACGCAGCCCGGCGCGCCAGGTCTCGCGCGCGGCGTCGCGCTGGTTCAGGCTCCACAGCACTTCGCCCAGGTGGGCGGCGATTTCGGCGTCGGGGTGCTGGGCGTAGGCTTGTTGCAGCAGGCGCGCCGCCTCGGGCAGGTTGCCCAGCCGGAATTCGACCCAGCCCAGGCTGTCGAGGATGTAGCCGTCGTCGGGCGCCAGCGCCAGGGCTTGCTGGATCAGGGCCTTGGCCTCGGGCAGGCGTTCGTTGCGGTCGGCCAGGGTGTAGCCCAGGGCGTTGTAGGCGTGGTGGTAGTCGGGCTGCTGGGCCATGATGGCGCGCAGCAGTTGTTCCATCTTGTCGAGCTGGCCGGCCTTTTCGGCGGTCATGGCGTGCTCGTAGCGCAGGTCCATGTCGTCGGGGAAGCGTTCGCTGGCACGCTCGAACACGGCCAGCGCGGTGCTGTACTCTGCTTGGTCGCGCAGCCACTGGGCCTGGGCCAGCCATTTGCGGCGTTCGGCGCTGGCGGGGGTGTCGGGCAGTGCGTCGAGCAGGGCCTGGCCTTGCGCCTGATGGCCCAGCCGCGCCAGCAGGTTGGCATGGCGCAGCACCACGGGCACGGGGTCTTCCAGTTTTTCGGTTTCCACGCGCTCCAGCCACGCGCTGGCGCCGGCCAGGTCGTTGTCTTCTTCGGCCATTTGCGACAGCAGCAGGTACACCGGGTAGTGGTCGGCCGCTTCGGTGCTGAGTTGCAGGTAGCGTTCCAGCGCCTGCCGGGCGGCGGCACGCTGCTGGGTCTGCCAGTGCAGCTGGCCTTGCAGCAGCCAGGCGCTGGCCAGGTTGGGGTGGGCTTGCAGCAGTTGCTGCAGCTGGGCCTGGGCGCTGGCGTGCTGGCGCTGTTCCATCAGCGCGCGGATATAGCCTTGCCACAGGCCGGTGTGGGCGTGTGCGCCGCTGTGCTGCAGGTGGCGCTGCACCAGGGCGCCTGCTTCGTCAGGCAGTTGGGGCATGAGCTCCAGCGCCAGCAGCGCGGCGTTGAGGTGGCCGGGATCGATGTGCAGGGCTTGCCGTGCCGAGGCCAGCGCCTGCGCCGGTTGCTGGTCGGCCAGTTGCAGGCGGCCGATGGTGGTGTGGGCGGCCGGGGCGGTGTAGGGCTGCTGGGTGGCGCTGTGCAGGGCTTTCTCGATGGC
This sequence comes from Macromonas bipunctata, assembly GCF_002837135.1. Lineage (GTDB taxonomy): Bacteria > Pseudomonadota > Gammaproteobacteria > Burkholderiales > Burkholderiaceae_C > Macromonas_A > Macromonas_A bipunctata. The sequence continues at coordinate 17,512 of NZ_NWBQ01000030.1, forward strand.
GCGCAGCGTGGCACCGGGGTGGCTGTTGCGCCCAACCATGGCGGGCAGGGCGCTGATGAGGTCGGGCCGCTGCACCACCGGAGTGTGTTGCAGCAGGCGCTGCAGCACCGGCACGGCATCGGCCGGGCGGTTGAGTGCCAGCAGGATCTGCAATGTGTAGCGCAGCGGCTCGGCCGTCTGGGGCAGGGCGGTGCTCCAGGCGCGTGCGGCGGCCAGTGCCGATTCGCCCGCACGGGCCTGCAGCGCCATTTCAATCGCGCGCCTGAACAGCAGCGGGTCGCGTGTCTTGCGCGCCGCGTCCAGCATCAGCGCGTAGGCGGGGCCGGGCTGCTGGCCACGCTGGTGCATCTCGCTGACCAGCAGCTGGTAGAACAGCCGCCCGTCCAGTGCCGACACGTGGGGGCTGGACGCCGCCGCTGTGGCATCCGCTGCCGCTGGCTCCTGCGCCACGGCAGGCAGTGCCAGCAGCGCGCTGGCCAATGCCGCTGCGCCCACACAGGCCTGGCTCCGGCCGCCGGGCATGCGCCAGGAGCCCTGGTGGGGAGCGGATTCTGCAGTCTGCGGCAACGCCGACGGCAATCCCGGTGGCAGCGGCGGGCGGGTGGTGGCAGCGGTGTGTGGTGTGGCAACGTCCCAATTCATGGCGGCCATGATAATAGATGCCCCTTGTCCACGCCTGTCTTGCACCATGCCGGAATTGCCCGAAGTTGAAGTCACCCGCCTGAGTTTTGCCGACCGCATTGCCGGGGCCACCGTGCTGGAGCTGCGTCTGGGCAAGCCCTTGCGCTGGCCGCTGGGTGTGGCGCCGCAGCGTGTGCGTGGCCTGACGGTGCAGCGGGTGCGCCGGCGTGGCAAGTATTTGCTGCTGGACTTGGCCCCGGCGGGGCTGTTGTTGCTGCATCTGGGCATGTCGGGCCGGGTGCAGTTTGCGCCGGACTTGCCCGCGCCCGGGCCGCACGACCACGCCGATCTGGTGACCACGCACGGCACCCTGCGCCTGCACGATCCGCGCCGCTTTGGCGCCGTGGTCTGGGCCGAGGAGGGTGAGGACGCGCCGATCGCGCAAAAATTGCTGGGCCGCCTGGGAGTGGAGCCCTTGCATGGCGACGCCTTTGAGGTGCAGCCCTTCTGGCAGGCCCTGCAGCGGCGGCGCAGCAGCGTCAAGCAGGTGCTGCTGGCGGGCGATGTGGTGGTGGGTGTGGGCAACATCTACGCTTCCGAGGCACTGTTCCGCGCCCGCATTGCGCCCACCTTGTCCGCCCACCAGTTGACGCTGGCGCAAGCGCAGGCGCTGCACCGGGCGATCATCGACGTGCTGGGCGAGGCCGTGGCGCTGGGCGGCAGCACCTTGCGCGACTTCCAGAACGCCTACGGCGAGGACGGCCACTTCCAGCTCAGTGCCCAGGTGTACGGGCGCAAGGGCCAGCCCTGTACCGTCTGCGCCAGTCCGATTCAAGGTATCGTGCAGGGGCAGCGTTCCACCTTCTTTTGCCCGCAGTGCCAGGCGGCCTGATGCAGCCCAACCGAAGGATCGACCATGTCGTTTGTGCAGGAATTTGACGCCCACCACGCCTGGCGTCAGCGCGGGCTGGCACAGCTGGACGCGCTGGCGGACTGGCTGGCGCAGCACCAGTTGCTCAGCCCCAGCGCGCAAGAGCGCTTGCAGCAGCTGCGGGCCCAGCTCAAGAGCGACAAGGTGATGGTGGCCTTTGTGGCCGAGTTCTCGCGCGGCAAGTCCGAGCTCATCAACGCGGTGTTCTTTGCCACCTATGGGCGGCGCATCATGCCCGCCAGTGCCGGGCGCACCACCATGTGCCCGACCGAGCTCGGTTACGACGCCGCGCTGCCACCGTGCCTGCGGTTGCTGCCGATCGACACCCGCCTGCAGCCGCAGTCCCTGCTGGAGTGGCGCAGCGCCCCCGAAAAATGGACGCGCATCGACCTGGACGTGAACGACCCGCAACAGCTGGCGCAGGCGCTGGAAAAAGTGGCCGAGGTGCGCCGCGTCAGCCCCGAGGACGCGCGCGCGCTGGGCTTCTGGCACGACGCTGCCCCCGAGGACAACCCCTTGCCTGGCCCCGACGGTCTGGTGGAGGTGCCGCAGTGGCGCCACGCCCTCATCAACATGGCGCACCCTTTGCTCAAGCAGGGGCTGGTGATTCTGGACACGCCTGGCCTCAACGCCATTGGCGCCGAGCCCGAACTCACGGTGGGCTTGTTGCCGCAGGCGCATGCGGTGGTGTTCATGCTGGCCGCTGATGCGGGCGTGAGCAAGTCTGATTTGGCCATCTGGCGCGAGCATCTGGCGCCGTCGGCGCAACGGGTGGATACTCGGCTGGTGGTGCTCAACAAGATTGATACGCTGTGGGACGACCTGAGTTCGCCCGCGCAGATCGAGCAGCAGCTGCAGCGCCAGCGCGCACAGTCGGCCAGCGTGCTGGGCCTGCCGCCCGAGAAGGTGCTGGCGGTGTCGGCGCAGAAAGGTCTGCTGGCCAAGGTGCGCAACGACCCGCTGCTGCTGCGCCAGAGCCGCTTGCCCGACCTGGAACACGCGCTGGCGCACCACGTGCTGGTGCAGCGGCGCCAGATCCTGGAAGCCACCGTGGCGCACAAGCTGGCGCTGTTGCGCGCCGAGGTGGAGCAGCAACTCGACACCCGCATGCGCGAACTGCTGGCGCAGGAGCAGGAGCTGGCGGGCCTGCGCGGCCAGAACGCCACCGTGCTGGCGCAAATGCGCGCCCGCATCGAGCAGGAACAGGCCGCCTTTGACGCCAGCGGCGCGCGCCTGCAGGCGGTGCGTTCGGTGCATTTCAAGCTGCTGCAGGACTTGTTTGCCTTGCTCAGCCCCAGCCACCTCAAGGCCGAAGTGGCGCAGTTTGCCGCCGCCTTGCGCCAGCCCGGTGTCAAGTGGGGCGTGAAAAAAGTCTACACCGACACCCTGACCCGCCTGCACCACGACCTGATGCGCGCGCACGGCCTGGTCACCGAAGCTCAAGACCTGCTGGGCCACCACTTCCGGGCCCTGAATGGCGAGTTCGGCCTGTCGCTGCAACTGCCGCCGTCCCCCGATTTGCTGCAGCTGGCGCAGGAGCTGGACCTGATCGAACACAACCACCTGCAGTATTTGGGCCTGAGCAACGTGTGGCGCCTGGCGCAGCCCACCTTCACCGACCGGCTGGCGCAGGCCGTGCTGTCGCGCCTGAAGTCGGTGTTTGAAGCGGCCACCACCGAAGTCGAGGCCTGGAGCCAGGCCGTGACAGCGCAGCTCGACACCCAGCTGCGCGAGCGCCGCCAGAGCCTGGGCCTGCGGCTGCAGGCGGTGCAGCGCATCCAGCAAGCCGCTGGTGGCCTGGACGAGCGCCTGCAGGATTTGCAGCGGCAACGCGCCGCGCTGGACGCCGCCCGGCAGACCTGGCCCGCGCTGTGCGGTGATCTGCCCGACCCGGCTGCCCCCGTTGTCCCTGTTGCCGCCACTTCCGCGTCCCTGCCCGATTCCCATTCCAGTCTGCCAACCCATGTCTGAATTCTTTACCACCCTGGTGCAATGGCAGCGCGTGCATGGGCGCAGCGGCTTGCCGTGGCAGGGTACGCGCGATCCGTACCGCGTCTGGCTGTCCGAAATCATGCTGCAGCAGACCCAGGTCGGCACCGTGCTGGCGTACTACCCGCGCTTCCTGGCCCGATTCCCGGATGTGCAGGCACTGGCCGCCGCGCCGCTGGACGACGTGCTGGCGCTGTGGAGCGGGCTGGGCTACTACACCCGCGCGCGCAACCTACACCGCTGCGCGCAGGCCGTGGTGCAGGATTGGGGCGGACACTTCCCCGGTACCGCCCAGGCCCTGCAAACCCTGCCGGGCATTGGCCCGTCCACCGCCGCCGCCATCGCCGCGTTCTGCTTTGGCGAGCGCATCTCCATCCTGGACGGCAACGTCAAGCGCGTGCTGGGCCGCGCGCTGGCGTTCGCGGGCGATCTGGCCGACGCGCGCCAGGAGCGCCAGCTGTGGCAACACGCCCAGGCCTTGCTGCCGCCGCAGCCCAGCGCCGACGAGATGGTGGCCTACACCCAGGGCCTGATGGACTTGGGCGCGGGCCTGTGTGCGCGTACCCGCCCCCAGTGCCTGCTGTGCCCGGTGGCGGCCCTGTGCCAGGCCCACCAGCAGCAACGCGCCACCGACTTTCCGGTCAAGACGCGCAAGTTGCAACGGCGCACCGTACCCTGGTGCTTGCTGGCGCTGCAGCGCACCGACGGCGCCATCTGGCTGCAGCAGCGGCCCCACAGCGGCATCTGGGCCGGCCTGTACTGCTTGCCGGTGTTCGATACGCTGGCCGACGGCCTCAATGCATTGGCCCCGCACACCGATGCGCTGGGCGCACCGCAGCTGCAGCCCGCCTTCCGGCACCAGCTCACGCACCGCGAGCTGGTGTTGCAGCCGGTGCTGCTGCCGTGGCACCACAGCGCCCCCCTGCCGCTGGGGGCTGATACCGGGCGCTGGGTGGCGCGCTGCAGCGAACTCGACATTGGCCTGCCCGCCCCCGTGCGGCAGTGGCTGCAGGCGCAACTGCCAGATTGAAAAGCTACGCGCCGGGTGCGCCGGGCGGTGCAGGCTCCACGTGGACGGCCAGGCCATCCTGCTCGCGGTGGCGGCGCTGCACCGTCCAGTGTGCGTCGCCCGCAAACGCGCGCGCCAGCTGTTCCACCAGGTACACCGAGCGGTGCTGGCCCCCGGTGCAACCCACCGCCACCGTGACGTAGCTGCGGTGGTCATCTACCAGCGGCGGCAGCCAGCGCTGCAGGAAGGCGGTGATGTGCTCCTGCATCGCCTGCACCTCGGGTTCGGCGCGCAAGAAGGCGGCCACGGGCGCGTCCATGCCGGTCAGCGGCTTGAGTTCGGGCTCGTAGTGCGGGTTGGGCAGCATGCGCACATCGAACACGAAATCGGCGTCCATGGGCACGCCGCGCTTGAAGGCAAACGACTCGAACACCAGCGTCAGGCTGTGCGGCGTGCGGTGCAGCAATTGCTTGACGTGGCTGCGCAGCTGCGACGCCTTGAGCAAGCTGGTGTCGAGCACCAGCGCCTGCTCGCGCAACTCGCCCAGCAGCTCGCGTTCCAGCTCGATGGCGTCGGTGAGCGCCCGGCGCTGATCCAGCTGGGCGTCGTGGTGCGGGATCGACAGCGGGTGCAGCCGCCGCGTTTCGGAGAAACGCCGCACCAGCGTGTCGGTGGTGGCGTCCAGGAACAGCGCCGTCAGCGTCTGGCCTTGCTGGCGCAGCGTCTGCAGCTGCCGGGCCAGCCCGGGCAGGGAATGCGCGCTGCGCACGTCCATCGCCACCGCCACCTTGCACGCCGCCTGTTCGCGCTCCAGGGCGATGAAGCGCTCCAGCAGCTCCGGCGGTAGGTTGTCCACGCAGTAGAAGCCGGCGTCCTCCAGCGCGTGCAGCGCCACCGACTTGCCCGAACCCGACATGCCGGTGATGACGATCAATTCCATCTGGCTCATGGGTGCAACATCTCCTGTGCGTGGGCCAATGAAGTGGCGGACAGCTGGCCACCCCCCAGCATGCGGGCCAGTTCCTGCACCCGCGCGGTGGTATCCAGCGGCTGCACGTCGCTGAGGGTGGTGTGGTGGCTGGCGTCGTAGTGCTTGCGCACCTGCAAATGGTGGTGCGCACAGGCGGCCACTTGCGGCAGGTGCGTCACCGCCAACACCTGCCGGTCGTGCCCGAGCTGGCGCATCAGCCGGCCCACGGTGTGCGCCACCGTGCCGCCAATGCCGCTGTCCACCTCGTCAAACACCAGCGTGGGGGCGCTGCCCAGCTGGCTGGTGGTGACGGCAATTGCCAGCGCAATGCGCGACAGTTCGCCGCCCGACGCCACCTTGCCAATGGCGCGCGGCGTGCTGCCCGCGTGGCCCGCCACCAGAAACTCCACCTGGTCCAGTCCGTGCGCCTGCGGCTCGGCCAGCGGCGTGATGTGGACCGTGAAGCGCCCGCCCGCCATGCCCAGCTCTTGCATCGCCCCGGTGATGGCGGCGGACAGCTGCTGCGCCGCCCGCGCCCGTGCTGCGCTGGTGGTGTCGGCCAGCGCGCGCAGCGCGTGGTAGGCCTGGCGTTCTTCCTGCTGCAGGGTGGCAATGTCGGCCTGGCGCTCCAGCGCCGCCAGCGCGTCGCGCCAGTCCTGCAGCCGCTGCGGCAGGGCTTCGGGCGCGCAGCGGTAGCGCCGCGCCAGGTGCAGCCAGTTGGCCAGGCGCTCGTCCAGCGCCGCCAGCGTGGCGGGGTCGGTTTCGGTGCGGTGGGCGTGCTGTTGCAGGTCGTGGCAGGTGTCTTGCAGCTGCGACAGCGCACCGTCCAGCACCTGCGCCAGCGCCTCGAAGCGTGGTTCGATGTGCTGCTGGTCCTGCAGCGCCTGCACCGCGCGGTAGATCAGCGCGCAGGCGCCGGCTTCGTCCTCGTCCAGCAGTTGCAGCGCGCGCTGGGCGGTTTCCGTCAGGCTTTGGGCGTGGGCCAGCCGCCCGTGTTGCAGGTTGAGCTCGTCCCATTCGCCCGGCTGGGGGTTGAGCTTGTCGAGCTCGCCAATCTGCCATTGCAGCCGTTCGCGTTCCTGTTGCTGGGTCGCTTGCTGTTGCGTGGCCGCGTCCAGCTCGCGGCAGCGTTCGCGCCAGCGTTGCCAGTGCTCGCGCAGCGCGCTGGTGTCGATGCGGCCATAGCCGTCCAGCAGCTCGCGCACGCTGTGTGGGCGCGTCAGGCCCTGCCAGGCGTGCTGGCCGTGGATGTCCACCAGCTGCTCGCCCAGCGCCTTGAGTTGGGCCACGGTGGCGCTGTGGCCGTTGATCCAGGCCCGGCTGCGCCCTTGGCCATCGACACTGCGGCGCAGCAGCAGCGGCTCTGCCGGGTCGTCCTGGGCCAAACCGTGTTCTTCCAGCCACGCCTGCACGCTGGCGGGGGTGTCAAACTCCACCGCCACGTCGCAGCGCGCCGCGCTTTCGCGCACCAGGGTGCTGTCGGCGCGCGCGCCCAGCACCAGCTGCAGCGCGTCAATCAGGATGGACTTGCCCGCGCCGGTCTCGCCCGTCAGCACGGTAAAGCCGCCGTTCCAGTCCAGCTCCAGTTCCTGCACGATGACGAAATCGCGCAACACCATGCGGTGCAGGCTCACGACACCACCCCCTCGTTCCAGTGCAGTTTTTTGCGCAGGGTGTCAAAGTAGCTCCAGCCCACCGGGTGCAACAGCCGCAGCGTGTGTTCCGAGCGTTGCACCGTGATGCGGTCGCCGTGCAGCAGGCTGGTGAAGGTCTGCATGTCAAAGTTGGCGCTGGCGTCGCGCCCGCTCACCACCTCCACCGCCACCTCGCCGGTCGATGGCAGCACAATGGGCCGGTTTGACAGCGTGTGCGGCGCAATCGGGGCCACAATCCAGCCCGCAATCGCCGGGTGCATCAGCGGCCCGCCCGCCGACAGCGCGTAGGCCGTGGAGCCCGTGGGCGACGAGATGATCAGCCCGTCGGCGCGCTGGTTGGCTACAAAGCGGCCATCCACCTCCACCCGCAGCTCGATCATGCTGCCCGCGCCACCCCGGTTCACCACCACGTCGTTCATGGCGATGGTCTCGAAGATGCAATGCCCGTCGCGCCAGACGCTGGCCTTCATCAGCGCGCGGGCGTCCTCCTGGTACTCGCCGCGCAGCATCGGGCGCAGGCAGGCCTCGTAATCGCCCAGCGGAATGTCGGTGATGAACCCCAGCCGCCCCTGGTTGATGCCCACCACCGGCACCTGGTAGCGTGCCAGCTGGCGCGCAATGCCCAGCATGGTGCCGTCGCCGCCCATCACCAGCGCCAGGTCGCACTGCGCGCCGATGCCCGCCACGTCCAGCGCCTGGTAATGCGTCAAACCGGTGTTGAGCGCCGTGTCGCGCTCCAGCGATACCTCGCAGCCCTGCGCGTGCAGAAAATGCGCAATGTTCTCCAGCGCGTCGCGCGAACCCACGGCGTGGTATTTTCCGACCAGCGCCACGTGCCGGAACCGCAACGTGGGCCCGGCCAGGCGCTGAACCCGGTTCGAATCAAGAGGCAAATTCATGCTTGAGGTAGAACAGAAACTTGTGGAAACCCCGTGATGTTAGACGACCGCGCCCAACTGCTGCTCAAAACCCTGGTCGACCGCTACATTGCCGACGGCCAGCCCGTGGGCTCACGCACCCTATCCAAGGCGGCGGGGCTGGATCTGTCGCCCGCCACCATCCGCAACGTGATGAGTGACCTGGAGGACATGGGCCTCATCGCCAGCCCGCACACCTCGGCGGGCCGCGTGCCCACCGCGCGCGGCTACCGCCTGTTCGTGGACACCATGCTTACCGTGCGCCGCGACGAACTGGCCACCTTCAACGGCGTGCCGCCCGCACCGCTGGCGGGCGAGCGGCCACGCCAGGTCATCAACCAGGCCGCGCAGATGCTGTCGAGCCTGTCGCACTTTGTGGGGGTGGTGATGGCGCCGCGCCCGTCGTCGGTGTTCCGCCACATCGAATTTTTGAGCCTGTCCGAGCGGCGCGTGCTGGTGATCCTGGTCTCGCCCGAGGGCGACGTGCACAACCGCATCATCCACACGGCGGTGGAACACAGCCAGGCGCAGCTGCAACAGGCGGCCAACTTCCTCAACGCCAACTACGCGGGGCTGACCATGGAGCAGGTGCGCGAGCGCCTCAAGACCGAGGTCGATGCCCTGCGCGACGAGATCGCCGCCCTCATGCTCAAGGCGGTCGAACCCAGCCCCGACCAGCCACCCGAGCAGGGCGAGGTGGTGGTCTCGGGCGAGCGCAACCTGCTCTCGGTCAACGAATTCACGCACGACATGGGCCACCTGCGCAAAATGTTCGACCTGTTCGAGCAAAAAACCCAACTGATGCGCTTGCTCGAAGGCTCCAGCCAGGCCGAAGGCGTGCGCATCTTCATCGGCGGCGAAAGCCAGCTGGTGCCGTTCGAGGAGCTGTCGGTGGTCAGCGCGCCCTACGAGATCGATGGCCAGGTGGTGGGCACGCTGGGCGTGATCGGCCCGCAGCGCATGGCCTACGACCGCATGATCCAGATCGTGGACATCACCGCCAAGCTGGTCGGCAACGCCCTGAGTCACCACAAGGCGTAAACCGCAGCGGGGTTTTCAATGCCTCAGCCTGCCATGCCTTGGTGGCGCAGCAGGGCGTCGATGCTGGGCTCGCGGCCCCGGAACGCCACGAACGACGCCATCGCCGGGCGCGCACCGCCCGCTTCCAGCACCTCTTGCCGGAAGCGCCGTCCGGTGGCCACGTCCAGCGTGGTGCCGGCGGTCTGGGCCGCTTCCTCGAACGCAGCGTAGGCGTCGGCACTCAGCACCTCTGCCCACTTGTAGCTGTAGTAACCGGCGGCGTAACCCCCGGCAAAGATGTGGCTGAAGGTGTGCGGCGTGCGGCTGTAGGCGGGCGGTTGCAGCACGGCCACCTCGTCGCGCACTTGTTGCAGCAGCGCCATGAAGTCGCCACCCGGCGCGGCACCGCTGTGCAACAGCATGTCGTACAGCGAGAACTCGATCTGGCGCAGCGTCTGCAGGCCGCTCTGGAAGTTCTTGGCCGCCAGCATCTTGTCAAACAGCGTGCGCGGCAGCGGCTCGCCGGTGTCCACGTGTGCCGTCATGCGCTGCAACGCGTCCCATTCCCAGCAGAAGTTTTCCATGAACTGGCTGGGCAGCTCCACCGCGTCCCATTCCACCCCGCTGATGCCGCTTACGTCGCGCTCTGTCACTTGCGTCAGCAGGTGGTGCAGGCCGTGGCCAAATTCGTGGAACAGTGTGATGACGTCGTCGTGCGTCAGCAGCGGCGGCTTGCCGTCCACGCCGTCGGCAAAGTTGCATACCAAGTGTGCCACCGGCGTTTGCAGGGTGCCGGTGTCGGGGCGCAGCCAGCGCGCGCGCACGTCGTCCATCCACGCCCCGCCGCGCTTGCCGTTGCGTGCGCTCAAGTCCAGGTAGAACTGACCCACCAGCGTGGTGCTGCCGTCGGGTGCGGTGCGCTCCAGCCGGAAGAACTGCACGCCCGGGTGCCACACCGCCGCCGTGTCGGGCTGGATCGAGACTTCAAACAGCGTCTGGATGATGTGGAACAGCCCTTCCAGCACCTTGGGCGCCGGGAAGTAGGGCTTCACGTCCTGCTCGCTGTAGGCATAGCGCGCCTGGCGCAGCTGCTCGCCAATGTAGGGCCAGTCCCAGGCCTGCGGGTTGTCCAGCTGCAACTGTTCTGCGGCAAACTGGCGCATGTCGGCCACATCGCGCTCGGCGTAGGGGCGGGCCTGGCGGGCCAGGTCGCGCAAAAAGGTGACGACCTGCTCGGTCGAGCTGGCCATCTTGGGCACCAGCGACACCGCCGCAAAGTGCGGGTAGCCCAGCAGCGTGGCTTCTTCCTGGCGCAGCGCCAGCAGCTCCTGGATCAGCGCGGTGTTGTCGAACTTGGCGCCATCGGGCACTTCGGGGCAGTTGGCCTGCTCGCTGGCGCGCGTGACGTAGGCGCGGTACAGCCGCTCGCGCAGCGCGCGGTCGGTGCCAAACTGCATCACCGGCAGGTAGATGGGCAGTTTCAGCGTGATCTTGTGCCCGGCCTTGCCTTCGGCCTCGGCGGCGTGGCGCGCGGCTTGCACGGTGTCGGCGGGCACCCCGGCCAGCTCCTCGGCGCTGGCGTAGTAGGCGTAGGCGTCGGTGGCGTCCAGCGTGTTCTCGCTGAACTTTTGCGACAGCTCGGCCTGGCGCTCCTGCACGGCGGCAAAGCGTTCCTTGGTCGCGCCTTGCAGCTCGGCACCACCCAGCACAAAGCCGCGCATGGCGTTGCTGTGCGCCTGTGCCTGCGCCGGGGTCAGGCGGGCCTGGTCCATCGCCTTGTACTTGGCGTACAGCCGCTCGTCGGCGCCCAGGCGGGTCCAGAACTCGGTCACGCGCGGCAGCGCGGCGTTGTAGGCGGCGCGCAACTCGGGCGTGTCGGCCACGCTGTTGAGGTGGCTGATGGCGCCCCAGCAGCGCCCCAGGTGCTCGGTGGCCACGTCCAGCACACGCGCCATCGCCACCCATTCGGCCGGAAAGTTTGGCGCGGTCACGGTCTCCAGCGCCTGCTGCGCCGCCTGCAGCAGCTCGTCCACCGCCGGGCCCACGTCCTCGGGCCGGATGGCGTCAAAACGCGGCAGGTCGGTAAAGTCCAGCAGGGCGCGGGTCACGCTGGCGGCCAGTTGGGCGGCTTCGGCAGGGGTGGTGGCGTTCATGGCGTAGTGCGGTGGGGATGAGGCAACAAGCGGGTGGGCTTACTTTTGCGAGCTCTTCTTGACGCTGCGCGGGCCGGTCTTTTTGGCACGCTTGACCAGGCCGCCAAACGTCAGGCGCTCGTTGCCCAGCACGCGCACCTGCTTGACCTCGGGGCGCTGGCCGCCCTTCTTGCTGTATTTGAGCACCTTGATGTCGCGCGGGCCAGGCATGCGGTCTTCATCGACCGTTTTTTCCTTTTCCGGCAGCGGGCGCCACAGCACCAGCAGCTTGCCAATGTGCTGGATCGGCGCGGCGTCCAGTTCGTCGGCCAGCGTGGCCAGGAAGGCCTCGCGCTGGGCGCGGTCGTCGCTGAACACGCGCACCTTGATCAGGCCATGCGCCTTGAGCGCCGCATCCACCTCTTTTTTTACGGCATCGGTTAGGCCGTCGCCACCCACCAGCACCACCGGATTCAAGTGGTGGGCGTCGGAGCGGTGCGCTTTGCGCTGGGCAGGGGTCAAAATAATTTGGGGCATGCGCTCGATTATCCGGGATTGTGTGCCAACGGTACAATCCTGGCCTTCGATTCCGCCGCCCCGGCGGGCCGAAAGCATCCACACCGGGGCCATGTAGAGGAACACCATGTCCAAAACCTCGCTGCCGCAGCCCCTGCGGTGGTTCGCTGTGCCATGACCTACAGCGTCAAAGAAATCTTTTACACCCTGCAAGGCGAGGGCCTGCGCGCCGGTCGGCCAGCGGTGTTCTGCCGCTTTGCCGGTTGCAATCTCTGGAGCGGGCGCGAAGTTGACCGCGCCAGCGCCGTGTGCCGCTTCTGCGACACCGACTTCGTGGGCACCGATGGCACGCTGGGCGGCAAATACCCCGCCGCCCAAGCCCTGGTGGCCCAAATTGCCGCCTTGTGGCCCGCCGGCCAGCAACACCGCTATGTCGTTCTGACTGGCGGTGAACCGTTGTTGCAGGTTGATACCGCCCTGATCGACGCCCTGCACGCGGCGGGGTTTGAAATTGCGGTCGAGACCAACGGCACCGTCCAAGCCCCAGCGGGCATCGACTGGCTGTGCGTCAGCCCCAAGGCGGGCGCGCCCTTGCTGCAAACCCGGGGTGATGAGCTCAAGCTGGTCTACCCCCAGCCCGAGCTGCTGCCGCCCGCGCTGGCCGGGCTGCATTTCAGCCACTTCCTGCTGCAACCGATGGACGGCCCCGCCCAGGCCGACCACACCCGCGCCGCCATCGCCTATTGCCAAGCGCACCCCCAATGGCGCTTGTCGGTGCAGACCCACAAGATCCTCCACATCCGCTGATGACCGCTTCCGCCATCTCCTCCGCCCCGGTGCGCCGGGCCGCCGTCTGCGAGCTGTCGCAGCGTTTCTTCTTCGAGGCCGCCCACACGCTGGAGCGCAGCATCGACGCCGAAGGCAGCCGCCGCATCCACGGCCACACTTACCACGCCGAAATCACGTTGCTGGGCACGCCCGACCCGGCCAGCGGCATGCTGGTGGATCTGGCCTACGTGCGCGCCGAAATCGCCCGTGTGCGCGACCAGCTCGACCACCGCTTCCTCGACGAAGTGCCCGATTTGGGCCCGGCCACGCTCGAAAACCTGTGTGCCTACCTGCGCGACCAGCTTGAACCCGTGCTGCCGCAGTTGTGCGCCGTGATGGTGGAACGCCAAGCCAGTGGTGACCGTTGCAGCCTGCGCTGGGTATAATCCAAAGTTGCCCGCCTTTTGGTGGGGCAAATTTTCACGTCCGTTGCGGCACCCGGCTCTGAGCCCGGCCAGCTGCGCGGAACCGCACGTTTTCCCAAGGAATCCTCATGATCGCATCCAACGTCAAAGCCGAAGTCATCGCCGCCAACGCGCGTGGCGCCAACGACACTGGCAGCCCAGAAGTGCAAGTGGCCATCATGACCGCTCGCATCAACGAACTGACCCCCCACTTCAAAACCCACCACAAAGACCACCACGGCCGTCGCGGTCTGCTGCGTCTGGTGAGCCGTCGCCGCAAGCTGCTGGACTACCTCAAGTCCCGCGATGCCGACCGTTACGTTGCCCTGATTCAAAAGCTGGGTCTGCGCAAGTAATTTTGCCCGTCCCGCTGTTTGCCTAAAAAACGTCTGAGTTGGTTCGCTGGCTCAGGCGTTTTGCGCTTTTTTGTCGGGAATTTTGTCGTTCAGAGCGAAGCTGTGTCATTCCAATACCGTCCACATCAGTTGGGTGGTGCTGGAATGGCATCGTGTTCTGAAGGCGTGATTCCCTTGTCCCCGCCGCCCCCACCGGGCGCACACCCAAGGAGCCGAACATGACCATGTTCAACAAAGTCACCAAAACCTTCACCTGGGGCCAGCACACGGTCCGCATGGAAACCGGCGAAATCGCCCGCCAAGCCAGCGGCGCTGTGCTGCTCGACATGGAAGGCACCGTCGTGCTCGCCACCGTCGTGGCCAAGCAAGAAGCCAAAGCCGGGCAGGACTTCTTCCCGCTGACCGTGGACTACATCGAGAAGACCTACGCCGCCGGCAAGATCCCGGGCAGCTTCTTCAAGCGTGAAGGCCGCCCCAGCGAGTTGGAAACCCTGACCAGCCGCCTGATCGACCGTCCGATCCGCCCGCTGTTCCCCGAAGGCTTCTTCAACGAAGTGCAGGTGGTCATCCACACCCTGTCGCTCAACCCCGAAGTCGATGCCGACATCGCCGCCATGATCGCCACCTCGGCCGCGCTGGCCGTGTCCGGCATCCCGTTCAACGGCCCGATTGGTGCCGCCCGCGTGGGCTACGTCAACGGGGAATACGTGCTCAACCCCGGCCAGACCACCCGCAAAAACAGCCAAATGGATCTGGTCGTTGCCGGTACCGAAGCCGCTGTGCTGATGGTGGAATCCGAAGCGCAACGTCTGAGCGAGGAAATCATGCTCGGCGCCGTGGTGTTTGGCCACGAGCAAGGCAACATCGCCATCGCCGCCATCAACGAACTGGTGCGTGAAGCCGGCAAGGCCGAATGGACGTGGCAGGCCCCGGCGCGCGACGAAGAGCTGATCGCCAAGGTCGAAGCCTTGGGCGCCGACAAACTGGTCGCCGCTTACCAAATCCGTAACAAGCAAGCCCGCACCCAGGCCTGCCGCGAAGCCTACGCTGCTGTGATGGCGGGTTTGAAAGCCGACGGCGTGGAATTCGATACCGTCAAGGTCGAAGGCCTGCTGTTCGACATCGAAGCCCGCATCGTGCGTGGCCAGATCCTGGCCGGTGAACCGCGCATCGACGGTCGTGACACCCGTACCGTGCGCGCCATTGAAATCCGCAACAGCGTGCTGCCGCGCACCCACGGCTCGGCCCTGTTCACCCGTGGCGAAACCCAGGCGCTGGTGGTGGCCACGCTGGGCACCGACCGCGACGCGCAGCGCATCGACGCGCTGGCTGGCGAATTCGAAGACCGCTTCATGCTGCACTACAATATGCCCCCCTTCGCCACCGGCGAAACGGGCCGCGTCGGCAGCCCCAAGCGCCGTGAAATCGGCCATGGCCGTCTGGCCAAGCGCGCCCTGGTGGCCGCCTTGCCGACCAAGGAAGAATTCCCCTACACCATGCGCGTGGTGTCCGAAATCACCGAATCCAACGGCTCCTCGTCCATGGCCTCTGTGTGCGGTGGCTGTTTGGCGCTGATGGACGCTGGCGTGCCCATGAAAGCCCACGTGGCCGGCATCGCCATGGGCCTGATCAAGGACGGCAACCGTTTTGCCGTGCTGACCGACATTCTGGGCGACGAAGACCACCTCGGCGACATGGATTTCAAGGTGGCTGGCACCACCGACGGTATTACCGCCCTGCAAATGGACATCAAAATCCAAGGTATTACCAAAGAAATCATGCAAGTGGCGCTGGCCCAGGCCAAAGAAGCGCGCTTGCACATCTTGGGCAAGATGCAAGAAGCCATGGGCGAAGCCAAGACCGAAATTTCCGATTTCGCCCCCCGCCTGTACACCATGAAGATCAACCCGGACAAGATCCGCGACGTGATCGGCAAGGGTGGCGCCACCATCCGCGCGCTGACCGAGGAAACCGGCACCCAGATCGACATCGGTGAAGACGGCACCATCACCATCGCTTGCACCGACGGTGCCAAGGCCGAAGAAGCCAAGCGCCGCATCGAAGCCATCACGGCCGAGGTCGAAATCGGCAAGATCTACGAAGGCCCGGTCACCAAGATCCTGGACTTCGGTGCTCTCATCAACCTGCTGCCGGGCAAGGACGGTCTGCTGCACATCAGCCAGATCGCCCACCAGCGCGTCGAGAAGGTCACCGACTTCCTCAAGGAAGGCCAGATCGTCAAGGTCAAGGTCATGGAAACCGACGAAAAGGGCCGCATCAAGCTGTCGATGAAGGCGCTGATCGACCGCGCCGACGAGCAGCCGGTGCAGCCGCAATAACAGCGGCCCGGGCGGCTGGCGTCCGCGCGCCATGGCACGCGCAGGGTGGTCGCCCTTTCTGTTGTTTCCTGGGATGGATATGAAAAAACTAATTGTCGGTAACTGGAAAATGCACGGCAGCCTGGCCAGCAACCAGGCCTTGCTGACCGAGCTGCTGGTGGGCCTGCCTCAGCCGCTGTCGACGGACGTGGCCCTGTGCGCCAGCGCGCCGTACCTGGCCCAGCTGCAGACTCTGTTGCAGGGCAGCCCGCTGGCCTGGGGCGCGCAGGACGTGTCGGCCCACGGGCAGGGCGCCTACACCGGCGAAACCAGTGCCGCCATGCTGCGCGACTTTGCTTGCCGCTACGCCATCGTGGGCCATTCCGAGCGCCGCCAGTACCACGCTGAAACCGACGAGCTGGTCGCCGCCAAGGCCCAGCGCGCGCTGGGTGCGGGCATCACGCCCATCGTGTGTGTGGGCGAGACCCTGGCCCAGCGCGAAGCCGGGCAGACCGAGGCCGTGGTTAAGCGCCAGCTGGCCGCCGTCATCCACACCTTGGGCCACTGCAGCGGCGAAATCGTGGTCGCTTACGAGCCCGTGTGGGCCATCGGCACCGGCCGCACCGCCACGCCCGAGCAGGCGCAGGCCGTCCATGCGGTGCTGCGTGCCCAGTTGCACGCCGCCACCGCCCACGGTGAGCGCAACCGCATCCTGTACGGCGGCAGCATGAACGCCGCCAACGCCGCCGATCTGCTGGCCCAGCCCGACGTGGACGGTGGCCTGGTGGGCAGCGCGTCGTTGCAAGCCGCCGAATTTCTGAAACTGATCGCATCCTGCCCCGCCGTGGCCTGATGCGCTGGGAGTCCACATGAATGTTCTGAAAACCATCCTGCTGGTGTCGCAGATGCTGTCGGCCATCGCCATGATCGGCCTGATCCTGATGCAGCACGGCAAGGGCGCCGACGCCGGGGCCGCCTTTGGTGGCGGTGCCGGTTCGGCCAGCCTGTTTGGCGCCAGCGGTGGCGCCAACCTGATGTCGCGCAGCACCGCGGTGCTGGCCACCATCTTCTTGGCCACCACGCTGGGCCTGGCCTACTTTGGCAACCTGCGCCCCGCCAGCAGCGGCAGCGTGCTGGAAAACCTGCCCGTCAGCGCACCGGCGTCCCCGGCCACGCCCGCACCCGCAGCCACCGGCGCTGCCCAGATCCCGGCGCAGTAAAAAAACCGCGACTTTGCCACCAACGCCCGCTGTGCCTCAAAAAGCGGGCGTTTTCAGGTTAGAATTCGCGAGTTGAAAAAAACCAGCCCAAAAAATCGTTAGATGCCTGGGCTGTCAAAAGTTCCAACACTCAATGCCGACGTGGTGAAATTGGTAGACACGCTATCTTGAGGGGGTAGTGGCGAAAGCTGTGCGAGTTCGAGTCTCGCCGTCGGCACCAAATCAAGCACAGCAACCCAACGGGTTGTCAGTAGGACCTGCTCCATGAACCTTCAGCAATACCTTCCTGTCCTGTTGTTTGTCTTGGTGGGTGTGGCAGTGGGTGTCCTGCCCCAGCTGCTGGGCTGGGTGCTCGGACCCAATCGCCCCGATGCTGAAAAGAATTCCCCTTACGAATGTGGTTTCGAGGCGTTTGAAGATGCGCGCATCAAGTTTGACGTGCGCTACTACCTCGTGGCCATCTTGTTCATCCTGTTCGATCTGGAAATCGCGTTCCTGATCCCGTGGGCGGTGGCCTTGACCGACATTGGCCTGCCCGGTTTCTGGACCGGAACCATCTTCCTGATCGACTTGCTCGTGGGCTTCGTCTGTGCCTGGAAGCTCGGTGCCCTGGACTGGGAATGACCTTGTGCAAAAACATCGGAGCCACACATGATTGAAGGCGTTTTCAAGGAAGGCTTTGTCACCACCAGCTACGACTCGGTGGTGAATTGGGCCAAGACCGGTTCCCTGTGGCCCATGACCTTCGGTCTGGCCTGCTGCGCGGTCGAGATGATGCACGCGGCCGCCGCGCGCTACGACATCGGCCGCTTCGGTGCCGAGGTGTTCCGCGCCAGCCCGCGTCAGTCCGACCTGATGATCGTGGCCGGCACGCTGTGCAACAAGATGGCCCCGGCCCTGCGCAAGGTGTACGACCAGATGGCCGAGCCGCGCTGGGTGCTGTCGATGGGCTCATGTGCCAATGGCGGCGGCTACTACCACTACAGCTATTCCGTGGTGCGCGGCTGCGACCGCATCGTGCCGGTGGACGTCTATGTGCCGGGTTGTCCGCCCACGGCCGAGGCGCTGATCTACGGCATCATGCAGCTGCAGCAGAAGATCCGCCGCACCAACACCATTGCCCGCGTTTGAGCGGCAGGGAGTCTTTCAGATGACGGTTGAAACCTCCATTGCGCCCGAGGCGCTCAAGCAACACCTGGTCGCCTGCCTGGGCGACCATTTGCTGTCGGCTGAAGTCAAGTTGGGTGAAGTCACCCTGACCGTGTCTCCTGCCCATTACCTGGCGGCCATGCAACAGTTGCGTGATGCCGCCGGTTGCCGTTTCGAGCAGCTGATCGACCTGTGCGGCATGGACTACTCCACCTACCGCGACGGTCTGTGGGAAGGCCAGCGTTTTGGCGTGGTGGTGCACCTGCTGTCCGTCAGCCTGAACCAGCGCGTGCGCGTGCAGGTGTTCTGTGCCGACGATGACTTTCCCGTGGTGGCGTCCGTCAACAGCTTGTGGTCGTCGGCCAACTGGTACGAGCGCGAGGCGTTCGACCTGTACGGCATCGTGTTCGAGGGCCACAACGACCTGCGCCGCATCCTGACCGACTACGGCTTCATCGGCCACCCGTTCCGCAAGGATTTCCCGTTGTCGGGCCACGTCGAAATGCGTTACGACACCGAACGTCGCCGCGTCATCTACGAGCCTGTCACCATCGAGCCGCGCGAGATCACCCCGCGCATCATTCGCGAAGACAACTACGGAGGCCTGCATTGAGGGACTGACCCCCTCAGAGCAAACCCGTTATGGCTGAAATCAAGAACTACACCCTCAACTTTGGTCCGCAGCACCCGGCTGCGCACGGTGTGTTGCGTCTGGTGCTCGAACTCGACGGCGAAGTCGTGCAGCGCGCCGACCCGCACATCGGGCTGCTGCACCGCGCAACCGAAAAGCTGGCCGAGCATAAGACCTTCATCCAGTCGCTGCCCTACATGGACCGGCTGGACTACGTGTCGATGATGTGCAACGAGCACGCCTACTGCCTGGCGATCGAGAAGCTGCTGGGCATCGAGGTGCCCATCCGCGCCCAGTACATCCGCGTGATGTTCAGCGAAATCACTCGCATGCTCAACCACCTGATGTGGCTGGGTTCGCACGGCAACGACTGCGGCAGCTCCACCATCCTGATTTACGCCTTCCGCGAGCGCGAAGACCTGTTCGACATGTACGAGGCGGTGTCGGGGGCGCGCATGCACGCGGCCTACTTCCGTCCGGGTGGCGTGTACCGCGACCTGCCGGACACGATGCCGCAGTACAAGGCCAACAAAATCCGCAACGGCCGTGCCATCGATGAGCTGAACCAGAACCGCCAGGGTTCGCTGCTGGATTTCATCGACGACTTCACCCAGCGTTTCCCGACCTACCTGGCCGAGTACCACACGCTGCTGACCGACAACCGGATCTGGAAGCAGCGTACCGTGGGTATCGGCGTGGTGCCGCCCGAGCGTGCCCTGAACCTGGGCATGACCGGCCCCATGCTGCGCGGCTCTGGCATCGCCTGGGATCTGCGCAAGAAGCAGCCCTACGACGTGTACGACCGTGTCGATTTCGACATCCCGGTCGGCAAGACCGGCGACACCTACGACCGCTACTTGGTGCGCATGGAGGAGCTCAAGCAGTCCAACCGCATCATCAAGCAGTGCGTGGACTGGCTGCGCGCCAATCCCGGCCCGGTCATCACCGACAACCACAAGGTGGCCCCGCCGTCGCGCGAATCCATGAAGTCCAGCATGGAAGAGCTGATCCACCACTTCAAGCTATTCACTGAAGGCTTCCACGTGCCCGAGGGCCAGGCCTACGCGGCGGTGGAGCACCCCAAGGGCGAATTCGGCATCTACCTTGTCAGCGATGGTGCCAACAAGCCGTACCGCCTCAAGATCCGTGCCCCCGGCTTTGCCCACCTGGCTACGCTGGATGAGATGGCCAAGGGCCACATGCTGGCCGATGCGGTCGCGATCATCGGCACCATGGACATCGTGTTTGGAGAAATTGACCGATGAGCGCACAGAAAACCACCGTGCAAGCGCAAGCGTTCTCCGCTGCCACGCTGGCACGTTTCGACAAGGAGGTGGCCAAGTACCCTCCCGAGCAGAAGCAGTCGGCCGTTATGGCCTGTTTGTCCATCGTGCAGCAGGAGCAGGGCCACTGCAGCGCCGAGGCCGAGAAAGGCATCGCCGACTACCTGGGCATGCCCCCGATGGCGGTGCACGAGGTCACGACCTTCTACAACATGTACAACCAGCACGCGGTGGGCAAGTTCAAGCTCAACGTGTGCACCAACCTGCCGTGCGTGCTGCGCGATGGCGTCAAGGCGCTGCAGCACCTGGAACGCAAGCTGGGCATCCAGATGGGCGAGACCACGGCCGACGGCCTGTTCACCTTGCAGCAAAGCGAATGCCTGGGTGCTTGCGCCGATTCGCCGGTGATGCTGGTCAACGACCGCCACATGTGCAGTTTCATGAGCAACGACAAGCTGGACCAGCTGATTGACGGTCTGCGCGCTGCGGAGGGCAAGGCATGAACGCCGACCAAGTGTTGCAACAGTTCCAGGCCGCAGGCGTTGAAACCTGCTTCCACGACCGCCACATCAACCCGCAGATCTACGCGGGCCTCAATGGTCGCAACTGGTCGCTCAAGGACTATGAGGCGCGCGGCGGTTACGCTGCGCTGCGCAAGATCCTGGGCCAGGATGGCGGCGAAGGCCTGACGCAGGATCAGGTGATTGCCACGGTCAAGGAATCTGCCTTGCGCGGCCGCGGCGGTGCAGGCTTTCCGACCGGCCTGAAGTGGAGCTTCATGCCGCGCCAGTTCCCAGGCCAGAAGCACCTGGTCTGCAACTCGGACGAGGGCGAGCCCGGTACCTGCAAGGACCGCGACATCCTGATGTACAACCCGCACATCGTGATCGAGGGCATGATCATTGCTGCTTACGCGATGGGCATCTCGGTGGGTTACAACTACATCCACGGCGAGATCTTCCAGGTCTACGAACGCTTCGAAGCTGCGCTGGAAGAGGCGCGTGCCGCTGGTTACTTGGGCAACCACATCATGGGCAGCGCGTTCAGCTTCCAGCTGCACGCCCACCATGGTTTTGGCGCCTACATCTGTGGCGAGGAAACCGCGCTGCTCGAGTCGCTGGAAGGCAAGAAGGGCCAGCCGCGCTTCAAGCCACCGTTTCCGGCCAGCTTTGGCCTGTACGGCAAGCCCACCACCATCAACAACACCGAGACCTTTGCGGCCGTGCCCTGGATCATCCGCAACGGCGGCCAGGCCTACCTCGAATGTGGCAAGCCCAACAACGGTGGCACCAAGATCTTCTCGGTCAGCGGTGACGTGGAGCGTCCGGGCAACTACGAGATCCCGCTGGGCACTCCGTTCAGCAAGCTGCTCGAGCTCGCCGGTGGCGTGCGCACGGGCCGCAAGCTCAAGGCCGTGATTCCGGGCGGTTCGTCCTCGCCGGTGCTGCCCGCGTCCATCATCATGGACTGCACCATGGACTACGACTCCATTGCTAAGGCCGGCTCCATGCTCGGCTCCGGTGCCGTGATCGTGCTGGACGACAGCCGTTGCATGGTCAAGTCGCTGCAGCGCCTGAGCTACTTCTACATGCACGAGTCCTGCGGCCAGTGCACGCCGTGCCGCGAAGGCACCGGCTGGCTGTGGCGCATGGTGGATCGCATCGAAACGGGCCACGGTAAGCCCAGCGACATGCAACTGCTCGACAATGTGGCCGAGAACATCATGGGGCGCACCATTTGCGCGCTGGGTGACGCGGCGGCCATGCCGGTGCGGGGCATGATCAAACATTTCCGGCACGAGTTCGAGCACCACATCGAACACAAAACCTGCATGGTTCCAGCTTACGTCTGAGGTCTTTGGTATATGGTTGAAATCGAACTCGACGGCAAAAAGGTAGAAGTGGCGCCCGGCAGCATGATCATGCACGCGGCCGAGAAAGCCAATACCTACATTCCGCATTTCTGTTACCACAAGAAGCTGTCCATTGCCGCCAGCTGCCGCATGTGCCTGGTGGAAGTGGAAAAGGCGCCCAAGCCCATGCCCGCCTGCGCCACGCCGGTGACGCAGGGCATGATCGTGCGCACCAAATCCGACAAGGCCATCAAGGCGCAGCAGTCGGTGATGGAGTTCCTGCTCATCAACCACCCGCTGGACTGCCCGATCTGCGACCAGGGTGGCGAATGCCAGTTGCAGGATCTGGCCGTGGGCTACGGCGGTGGCGCTTCCCGCTACGAGGAAGAAAAGCGCGTGGTGTTCCACAAGGATGTCGGCCCGCTGATCTCGATGGAAGAGATGAGCCGCTGCATCCACTGCACCCGCTGCGTGCGCTTCGGCCAGGAAATCGCCGGTGTGATGGAACTGGGCATGTCGCACCGTGGCGAGCATGCCGAGATCGAGACCTTTGTCGGCCAGTCGGTTGATTCCGAGCTCTCGGGCAACATGATCGACATCTGCCCCGTGGGTGCCCTGACCAGCAAGCCCTTCCGCTACAGCGCCCGCACTTGGGAGCTGTCGCGCCGCAAGAGCGTCAGTCCGCACGATTCCACCGGTGCCAACCTGATTGTCCAGGTCAAGAACCACAAGGTCATGCGCGTGGTGCCGTTCGAGAACGACGCCGTCAACGAGTGTTGGATCGCCGACCGCGACCGTTTCTCCTACGAGGCCCTCAATGGCGAGGATCGCCTGACGCAGCCCATGCTCAAGCAGGGCGGCGTCTGGAACACCGTGGACTGGCAAACCGCATTGGAATACGTGGCCAACGGCCTCAAGCAGATTCAGGCTAACCACGGTGCCAAGGCCATCGGTGCCTTGGTCAGTCCGCACAGCACGGTCGAAGAACTTGCCCTGGTGGGCGCACTGGTGCGCGGCCTGGGCAGTGAGAACATCGACAGCCGCCTGCGCGCCGCCGACTTCGGCAACGCCGCGCCGGTCGGTCAGGCCCGCTGGCTCGGCTTGCCCATCGCCGAGTTGTCGCTGCTGCAGCGCGTGTTCGTGGTGGGCTCCAGCCTGCGCAAGGATCACCCGTTGTTTGCCCAGCGCATTCGCCAGGCCGCCCGCAAGGGCGCCGTGGTCAGCGCGCTGGTGTCGCAGCCTGAAGACTGGGCCCTGCCGGTGGCGTACACGCTGCAAGCCGCCGCCACCGACTGGGTGCAAGCTCTGGCCGGTGTGGCCGCAGCTGTGGCTGCCCAGCTGGGCGTGGCCGCTCCTGTGCAGGCCACCGCCTGCGACAACGCCGGTGCCATCGCCAAGTCGCTGCTTTCGGGTGAGCGCAAGGCCATCCTGCTGGGCAACGCCGCTGCGCACCATCCGCAAGCTTCCAGCCTGCTGGCCTTGGCACAGTGGATTGCACAACACACCAGTGCCAGCGTTGGCTACCTGACCGAAGCCGCCAACACCGTGGGTGCGCAGCTGGTGCACGCCCTGCCGGGCAAGGACGGCCAGAACGCGGCCCAGATGCTGTCGGGTGGCCTCAAGGCGGCGCTGCTGCTGAACGTGGAGCCGGGTCTGGACACCGCCATCGGTGCGCAAGGTCTGGAAACCGCCGAAATGGTGGTGACCCTGAGCCCGTTCAAGACCAACCTGGACATCAGCGACGTGTTGCTGCCGATCGCACCGTTCAGCGAAACCTCCGGTTCCTTCGTCAACGCCGAAGGTCGGCTGCAGACTTTCAACGCCGTGGTCAAGCCGCTGGGCGAGACCCGTCCGGCCTGGAAAGTGCTGCGCGTGCTGGGCAACTTGCTGGGCCTGCGCGGCTTTGAGCAGGAATCCTCGCAAGCGGTGCTGGCCAGCGCGTTGCCAGGCGTCGAGAACGGCACCCTGGTGGCGCGTTCGCAACTGTCCAACAGCACCCAGGTCGGCATTGTGCTGGCCCCGGCCACCACCGTGCCCTGTGTGGCCTCCATTTACCAGCTGGACGCCCTGGTGCGTCGGGCTCCGTCGCTGCAGGCAACCGCCGACGCACGCGCTGCATCTGAGGGAGTGTGTGCATGATTGACGCTCTGTACAACGGTGGCCTGAACCTGGTGGCTGCCACGTGGTGGACCACCGCCGCTTGGCCGGTGCTGTGGATCCTGCTCAAGATCGTGGCCGTGCTGGCGCCCCTGATGGGTGCGGTGGCCTACCTCACGCTGTGGGAACGCAAGCTGCTGGGCTTCATGCAGGTGCGCTACGGCCCCAACCGCGTGGGCCCCGCCGGTCTGCTGCAGCCCATCGCCGACGCGGTCAAGTTGCTGACCAAGGAGCTGATCAACCCCAGCGCCGCCAGCAACGGCTTGTTCCGCCTGGGCCCCATCATGGCCATCATGCCCGCTCTGGCGGCTTGGGTGGCGATTCCGTTCGGCCCCGAAGCCGTGCTGGCCAATGTCAACGCTGGTTTGCTGGTGATCTTGGCTATCACGTCGATCGAAGTCTACGGCGTCATCATCGCGGGCTGGGCCTCCAACTCCAAGTACGCTTTCCTGGGCGCGCTGCGTGCCTCGGCGCAGATGGTGAGCTACGAAATCGCGATCGGCTTCTGCTTCCTGGTGGTGGTGATGACCGCTGGCAGCCTGAACCTGTCCGACATCGTGGCGTCGCAATCGCGCGGCATGGCCGCCAACATGGGCCTGGGTTTCCTGTCCTGGAACTGGCTGCCGCTGCTGCCCATCTTCATGGTGTACCTGATTTCCGGCGTGGCCGAGACCAACCGCCACCCGTTCGACGTGGTGGAAGGCGAGGCCGAAATCGTGGCCGGCCATATGGTCGAATACTCGGGCATGGGCTTTGCCATCTTCTTCCTGGCCGAATACGCCAGCATGTGGCTGGTGTCCATCCTCGCGGTGCTGATGTTCCTCGGGGGCTGGCTGCCGCCGGTCGAGTTCCTGTCCTTCATTCCGGGCTGGATCTGGCTGGGTCTCAAGACCTTTGTGGTGGTGTCTATGTTCATCTGGATCCGCGCCACGTTCCCGCGCTTCCGCTACGACCAGATCATGCGTCTGGGCTGGAAGATCTTCATCCCGGTCACGATCGTCTGGTTGCTGCTGGTCGCTGGCCTGATGCAGACCTCCTGGAACATCTGGAAATAAGTAAGAGGAGGAGCCACATTCATGTCCGCTACCGCTGTTGCACCCTTTTCTCTGCGCGATTTCTTCAAGAGCTTCTTGCTGGTCGAGCTGTTCAAGGGCATGGCCCTGACGGGCCGCTACGCCCTGCGCCGCAAGGTCACGGTGCAGTTCCCTGAAGAAAAGACACCGTTGTCGCCCCGTTTCCGTGGCTTGCACGCCCAGCGCCGCTACGAGAACGGCGAGGAGCGCTGCATCGCCTGCAAGCTGTGCGAGGCCGTCTGCCCGGCGATGGCCATCACCATCGAAGCCGCGCAGCGCGACGACGGCACCCGCCGCACCACCCGCTACGACATCGACTTGACCAAGTGCATCTTCTGCGGTTTCTGCGAGGAGGCCTGCCCGGTCGATGCCATTGTCGAGACCCAGATCCTGGAGTACCACGGTGAGAAGCGTGGCGACCTCTACTTCACCAAGGACATGCTGCTGGCGGTGGGTGACCGTTACGAGCAAGATATCGCTGCCGCCAAGGCCGCTGATGCCAAGTACCGTTGACGGCCCGCTGAGAACCGAGAATACCTATGGACTACCAGACTGGCTTTTTTTACCTGTTTTCAGCGGTGCTGCTGTTTGCGGCCTTCCGCGTCGTCACGGCGCGCAACCCCGTGCACGCGGTGTTGTACATGATGCTGGCTTTCTCGCAGGCGGCAGCGGTGTGGCTGCTGCTCAAGGCAGAGTTCCTCGGCATTACCCTGGTGCTGGTGTACCTGGGTGCGGTGATGGTGCTGTTCCTGTTCGTGGTGATGATGCTGGACATCAACATTGATGTCATGCGCGAGGGCTTCTGGAAGAACTTCCCGCTTGCGCTGGTGTTGGGCGGCCTGGTCACGGCCGAGCTGGCGGTGGTGCTGTGGACGGGCTTCCCGACCCTGACCCTGAACGAGACGGCGGCCGCTTCGGCCATGCACATGCCCGACCACTCCAACACCCGCGAGCTGGGCAAGCTGCTCTATACCCAGTACCGCTTCCCCATCCACATTGCCGCCACCGTGCTGCTGGTGGCCATGTTTGCCGCGATTGCTATGACGCTGCGTGCGCGCAAGGACAGCAAGGCGATCGACCCGGGCATCCAGGTGCGTGTGCGTGCGGCCGACCGCCTGAGCGTGGTGCAACTGCCGGCCACCCGTCCGGCAGCAACCGAAACCGTGGCCGAAGAGGTGAAATCATGAGTCTGACGCTGGGCCATTTCCTGACAGTGGGCGCGATCCTGTTTGCGCTCTCGGTGGTGGGCATCTTTCTGAACCGCAAGAACCTCATCGTGCTGCTGATGGCCATCGAACTGATGCTGCTGGCGGTCAACATGAACTTCGTCGCTTTCTCGCACTACCTGGGCGACATGCAAGGTCAGGTGTTCGTGTTCTTTATTCTGACCGTGGCAGCGGCCGAGTCGGCGATTGGTCTGGCCATCCTGGTGCTGCTGTTCCGCAACAAGTCGTCCATCAACGTGGATGAGCTCAACACGCTCAAGGGCTAACCGCTCGCGGGTTCTATGCTGAAGTGACAACAATGAGTACAAGCCTTTCTGCAAGCACACTGCTGGCGGTGCCGTTGGCGCCCCTGGTGGGTTCGGCATTGGCCGGCATACTGGGCACCAAGCTTGGTGGCAACGTCCTGGGGCGCCGTGCGGCCCATTCCCTCACCATCCTGGGCGTGTTTGTCGCCTTCGTGCTGTCGGCGCTGACGCTCAAGAGCGTGGCGCTGGACGGTGCGCGTTTCAACGAGACCCTCTACCAGTGGATGGTGGTGGGCGGTCTGAAGATGGAAATCGGCTTCATGGTCGATGGCCTGACGGCGATGATGATGTGCGTGGTGACGTTCGTGTCGCTGATGGTGCACATCTACACCATGGGCTACATGGAAGAGGACGCGGGCTACAACCGCTTCTTCTCCTACATCTCGCTGTTCACCTTCTCGATGCTGATGCTGGTGATGAGCAACAACCTGCTGCAGCTGTTCTTCGGCTGGGAGGCGGTGGGTCTGGTGTCGTACCTGCTGATCGGTTTCTGGTTCAACAAGCCCAGCGCGATCTTCGCCAACATGAAGGCCTTCCTGGTCAACCGTGTCGGTGACTTCGGCTTCATCTTGGGTATCGGCCTGCTGGCGGCCTACACCGGCTCGCTCAACTACACCGAGATCTTTGCCAAGGCGCCGGAGCTGGCAGGCATTGCCTTCCCGTGGTACATGTTTGGCCAGGAGGCCTTGTTGGTGACGGTGATCGGCATCTGCCTGTTCATTGGTGCGATGGGCAAGTCGGCCCAGTTCCCGCTGCACGTCTGGCTGCCCGATTCAATGGAAGGCCCGACCCCGATCTCGGCGCTGATCCACGCTGCCACCATGGTGACGGCCGGTATCTTCATGGTCGCGCGCATGTCGCCGATCTATGAGTTGAGCGACACTGCGCTGAATTTCATCCTGGTGATCGGTGCCATCACCGCGCTGTTCATGGGTTTCCTGGGTATCATCCAGAACGACATCAAGCGCGTGATCGCGTACTCCACGCTGTCGCAGCTGGGCTACATGACGGTGGCGCTGGGCGCATCGGCCTATTCGGTGGCGGTGTTCCACCTGATGACGCACGCCTTCTTCAAGGCGCTGCTGTTCTTGGGCGCGGGCTCGGTCATCATGGGCATGCACCACAACCAGGACATCCGCTGGATGGGCGGCGTGCGCAAGTACATGCCCATCACCTGGATCACCTTCGTGCTGGGCACGCTGGCCCTGATCGGTACGCCGTTCTTCTCGGGTTTCTACTCCAAGGACAGCATCATCGAGGCGGTGCATTTCAGCAACCTGCCCGCCGCTGGTTTTGCCCACTTTGCGGTGCTGGCTGGTGTGTTCGTGACCTCGTTCTACTCGTTCCGCGTCTACTTCCTGGTGTTCCACGGCAAGGAGCGTTACGACCAGAACCCGGACGCGCACCACGATGACCACCACCACGACGATCATGGCCACCACGGTGACGGCAAGCCGCACGAGTCGCCCTGGGTGGTGACGCTGCCGCTGGCCTTGCTGGCGGTGCCGTCGGTGCTGATTGGCTACTTCACCATTGAGCCGATGCTGTTTGGCGCCTTCCTGCAGGATGCCATCACCGTCAACCCGGCGTTGCACCCGGCCATGAGCCGGTTTGCTGAGGTCTTCCACGGTCCGCTGGCGATGGCGTCGCACGCCTTGTCCACGCCGCCGCTGTACCTGGCGCTGGGCGGTGCGGTGACCGCGTGGTACATGTACCTGATCAATCCCGCCGTGCCAGCCTTCTGCGCGCGTGTCCTGCGCCCGCTGATCGTGGTGCTGGAGAACAAGTACTTCATGGACTGGATCAACGAGAACATCATCGCCAAGTCGGCCCGTGGCCTGGGCGTGGCGCTGTGGAAGGGTGGCGACCGCGCCATCATCGAAGGTGGCGTGGTCAACATGAGCTGGAAGATCGTGGGTCTGGTGTCCGCCTTGGCGCGCCGTGCCCAGACCGGTTACCTGTACCACTACGCGTTCGTGATGATTGCCGGCGTGCTGGCTTTCATGACCTACTTTGTATGGCTCGCCAAATAAGGAGAAAAACAACATGGGTTTGCTGAGCCTTGCAATCTGGACGCCGATCGTCTTCGGTGTGCTGCTGCTGACGTTGGGATGTGAAAAGCAAGCCGGGCTGGTGCGCTGGCTGGCCCTGTTGGGCGCGCTGCTGGGTCTGGCCGTGACGGTGCCGATCTACACCGGCTTTGAAATTGGCAGCGCCGCCATGCAGATGGTGGAAAAGTCGGTCTGGATCGACCGCTTCAACATCCATTACCACTTGGCGGTGGACGGCATCTCGCTGTGGCTGGTGCTGCTGACCGCCTTCATCACCGTGGTGGTGGTGGTGGCGGGCTGGGAAGTCATCACCGAGCGCGTGAACCAGTACATGGGCGCGTTCCTGATCCTGTCGGGCCTGATGATCGGTGTCTTCACCGCCGCCGATGCGATGCTGTTCTACGTCTTCTTCGAAGCCACGCTGATCCCGATGTACCTGATCATCGGCATCTGGGGTGGCCCGAACAAGATCTACGCCGCGTTTAAGTTTTTCCTCTACACCTTGCTCGGCTCGCTGCTGATGCTGGTGGCGCTGATCTACCTGTACAACGTCTCGGGCGGCAGTTTCGACCTGGCCGCGTGGCACAAGCTGCCGCTGGGTGCGACCCCGCAGACGCTGCTGTTCTTTGCCTTCTTTGCCGCCTTTGCCGTGAAGGTGCCGATGTGGCCGGTGCACACCTGGCTGCCGGACGTGCACGTGGAAGCCCCCACCGGTGGCTCCGCCGTGCTGGCGGCCATCATGCTCAAGCTGGGTGCCTACGGCTTCCTGCGCTTCTCGCTGCCGATCGCGCCCGATGCGTCGCACGAGTGGGCGGGCCTGATGATCGGCCTGTCGCTGGTGGCCGTGATCTACGTCGGCCTGGTGGCGATGGTGCAGCAGGACATGAAGAAGCTGGTGGCGTACTCTTCCGTGGCGCACATGGGCTTTGTCTCGCTGGGTTTCTTCCTGTTCAACGACTTGTCGGTGTCGGGTGCGATCGTGCAGATGATTGCGCACGGTTTTGTCTCGGCGGCGATGTTCCTGGGCATTGGCGTGCTGTACGACCGCATGCACTCGCGTGAGATCGCCGACTACGGCGGTGTCATCAACACCATGCCCAAGTTTGCGGCCTTTGCGTTGCTGTTCACCATGGCCAACGCTGGCCTGCCGGGCACTGCGGGCTTTGTGGGTGAATGGATGGTGATTCTGGGTGCGGTGCAGGCCAACTTCTGGGTCGGTGTGGCCGCAGCGTCGGCGCTGATTTTCGGGGCTTCCTACTCGTTGTGGATGTTCAAGCGTGTGTACCTGGGCCCGGTTGGCAACGACCACGTCAAGGAACTGACCGACATCAACGCGCGCGAATTCCTGGTGATGACGGTGCTGGCGGTGATGGTGCTGTACATGGGTATTCACCCCAAACCCTTTACGGATGTGTTGACGCCCTCGGTGACGGAGTTGCTCCAGCACGTGGCGGTCTCCAAGCTGAAGTAAACGCTGTCCCCAACCAATCGAAAGAATACAACGATGACTGACAGTCCCAACTGGGCCACGGTGTACCCAGAGCTGCTTTTGCTCGGGATGGCCTGCGTGATTGCCCTGTTCGACCTGGTGGTAAAGACCCCGCTGCGCGGCTCCACCTACCGTTTGACCTTGCTGACGCTGGGGGTGGTGGCGGTGCTGGAGGCCATGCTGGCCACCAGCGGCGAGATCCTGCACGGCTTCGGTGGCATGGTGGTCAGCGATCCGATGGGCGCCTGGCTCAAGTGCTTTGCCTCGCTGGCGATGATGGTCACGCTGGTCTATGGCCGGCCCTACGCCGGGGCGCGCGACATGTTGCGCGGTGGCGAGTTCTTCACGCTGTCGATGTTTGCGTTGCTGGGCATGTTCGTGATGATCTCGGGCCACAGCTTCCTGATGATTTACATGGGCCTGGAACTGCTGACGCTGTCGAGCTACGCGCTGGTGGCGTTGCGCCGCGACGACCTGCGCGCCAGCGAAGCCGCGATGAAGTACTTTGTGCTGGGCGCGCTGGCCAGTGGCTTCCTGCTGTACGGCCTGTCGCTGGTGTACGGTGCCACCGGTTCGCTCA
This sequence comes from Macromonas bipunctata, assembly GCF_002837135.1. Lineage (GTDB taxonomy): Bacteria > Pseudomonadota > Gammaproteobacteria > Burkholderiales > Burkholderiaceae_C > Macromonas_A > Macromonas_A bipunctata. The sequence continues at coordinate 48,194 of NZ_NWBQ01000030.1, forward strand.
ACGTGCCGGTGGTGGCCCAAGCCATTGCCGATCAGGTGGGCCAGGGTCAGCCGCTGTCGCAGGTGCTGGTGCTGGGCCTGGTGTTCGTGGTGGCGGGTCTGGCGTTCAAGCTGGGCGTGGTGCCGTTCCACATGTGGGTGCCGGACGTGTACCACGGCGCGCCCACGGCCATCACGCTGATGGTGGGTGGTGCCCCGAAGCTGGCCGCGTTCGCGATCGTGATGCGCCTGCTGGTGGAAGGCATGTTGCCGCTGGCGATCGACTGGCAGCAGATGCTGATGGTGCTGGCCGTGGTGTCGCTGCTGGTGGGCAACCTGGCGGCGGTGGCACAGACCAACCTCAAGCGCATGCTGGCGTTCTCGACCGTGGCGCAGATGGGTTTCATGCTGCTGGCCTTTGTGGCCGGGGTGGTGGGTGCCGACCAAGGCAACATGGCCAACGCCTACAGTGCGGGCATGTTCTACGTCATCACCTATGTGCTGACCACGCTGGCCACGTTTGGCGTGATCCTGCTGCTGGCGCGCGATGGCTTCGAATCCGAAGAGCTGGCCGACTTGGCGGGCCTGAACCAGCGCAGCCCGCTGTACGCCGGCGTGATGGCGGCCTGCATGTTCTCGCTGGCCGGCGTGCCGCCGTTGGTGGGGTTCTACGCCAAGCTGTCGGTGCTGCAGGCGCTGCTGGAAGCCGGTGGTGGCATTTACGTTGGCCTGTCGGTGTTTGCGGTGCTGATGTCGCTGATTGGTGCGTTCTACTACCTGCGCGTGGTCAAGGTCATGTACTTTGACGTGCCGACCCAGACTGCTGCCGTGCGCGCGCCGCTGGATGTGCGTGCGGTGCTGTCGGTCAACGGCGCCCTGGTGCTGGTGCTGGGCATCGTGCCCGGCGGCCTGATGACGCTGTGCAGCCAGGCCATCCAGACCATGCTGGCCCGCGCCTGAGCGCGGCTACCGCCCACAGGCCTGCAGTCGGAGTTGTTACACCATGAACCTCGATCTGTCGATCGGTGTCCTGATTGCGGCGGCCTTGCTGCTGGCCAACCTCCCGTTCCTGAATGAACGTTGGCTGGCGTGTGGCCCCCGCGCCCGCGCAGGGGCCAAGAACCTGTTCCAGCGCTTGCTGGAGCTGGTGCTGTGCTATGTGCTGACGGGCGCCCTGGGCCTGGCGCTGGAGCAGTCGGCCGGGCAGATCGCACCGCAGGGCTGGGAGTTCTACGCCATCACCGCGTCGCTGTTTTTGACGCTGGCGTTTCCCGGCTTTGTGTACCGCTACCTGTCGTCGCACCGGCGTTGAGGTGCTGGCAGCGGCAACCGCCTGCTGAGCACCACCCGCTGCACGCGGTTCCGGCACAGCCTGCTTCCCATGTTTGATCCGCGTCAGGCGCCTGCAGTGCGCGCCAGTGCCCATCTGCCCCCCGTGGCACCGCACCGGTTGACGCCAGCGGGGTTGCGGCGTCACTTTGCCCAGCCGCCGGTGTGGACGCCTGAAGTCCGTGCCGAGCCCGCGCTGTCGGCACGCGTGCCGGCCGCTGCTGCGGTGCTGGTGCCCATCTTGGCGCACTCCCAAGGCACCACCGTATTGCTGACCCAGCGCGCGGCTCACCTGAACGCCCACGCCGGGCAGATTGCCTTTCCTGGTGGTCGGGTTGATGCGACCGACGCCGATGTGGTGGCCACGGCCTTGCGCGAGGCGCAGGAGGAGATTGCCCTGGCTGCCGCGTACGTGGAGGTGCTGGGGCTGTTGCCGCCGTACACCACCGCCACCGCCTACGTGGTCACGCCCGTGGTGGCGCTGGTGGATGTGGGTGCCACGTGGTGGCCGCATCCGGGCGAGGTGGCCGAGGTGTTCGAGGTGCCGCTGCCGTTCCTGATGGATCCGGCCAACCACGTGTCGCAGACGCTGGCGTGGGACGGCCGGCTGCGCCACTGGTTTGCCATGCCGTACCACGACGGCAAGGCCGAACGCTACATCTGGGGCGCCACCGCCGGCATGTTGCGCAACCTGTACCGTTGCCTGTCGGCCTGAAAAATGGCCGGTACGCCGCTATCATGCGGCCATGAACTTCTTTGCAATTTTCACGGCCCTGCTGCTGGAGCACGCCCGTCCGCTGGGCGATGGCAGCCTGGTGCAGGCCAACACGCGGCTTTGGATCCGCCGTGTGCAGCACTGGCTGGACGCCGGGCAATTGCCCCACGCCTGGGTGGCCTGGGCGCTGGCGGTGGGCGCGCCGGCGCTGGTGTACGGGGTGCTGTCGTACTTCAGCCTGTTGCTGGCGTTTGCGTGGCTGGTGGTGGTGCTGTACCTCACGGTCGGGCTGCGCCAGTTCAGCGCGCGTTTCATGGTGGTGCGCGAGGCGCTGGAGGCGGGCGACGAGGTGCGCGCCCACGCCGCGCTGGCCGCCTGGCAGCAGCTTGACATCAGCGAGGTGCAGCGCCCGCAACTGCTGCGCCAGACGGTGGAGTACGCGGTGCTGGCCGTGCACCGGCACGTGTTTGGCGTGCTGGCGTGTTTTGTGGTGTTTGCTGCGCTGGGCCTGGGGCCAGCGGGGGCGGTGGCCTACCACATGGCGGTGCACGTGCGCCGGGCATGGCACTTTTCGGCCACCGGCAGCACCTCCAGCGATGTGCTGCAGCGCGTGGCGGCGCAGGCGTGGCACTGGCTCGACTACCTGCCCGCGCGCGCGACCGCACTGGCGTTTGCGGTGGTGGGCAATTTCGAGGAAGCGATTGCCAGCTGGCGCCAGGAGGCGCACCGCTTTACCGACGCCAATGACGGCGTGGTGCTGGCCGCCACCTCGGGCGCGCTCCATGTGCGTCTGGGCGAGTCGGGCGTGGTGTTCGACGACGGGCGTGAGCCCCAGCTGCTGCACCTGGCCAGCGTGATGGGGCTGGTGTGGCGCAGCGTGGTGCTGTGGCTGATGGTAATGGCGCTGATGTGGCTGGCCCGCGTGGTGCATTGAACCGTTGCCGGAGCAGCTCTCGCCACATCAGTACTTGGGCGCCGACAGCTCGCTGAACAGTTCGCCGTAGATGCGGTAGCGCGTTTCGTGGATGCCCGCTGGGCCGTCTTGGCCCACCGCCGTGCGTGCCGCGCAGCCGGGCTCGTGCAAATGGGTGCAGTTGTAGAAGCGGCACTGGCCCAGGTGCTGGGCAAAGTCGGGCATCAGGCGCGCCAGCTCGGTCGGGGCGATGTGGTGCAGGCCAAATTCCTGGAAGCCCGGTGAATCGATCAGCGCGGTGTGGCGTGCGTCGTCCGTCCAGTACCAGGTGGTGCTGGTGGTGGTGTGCTTGCCGGAATTGAGAGCGCGCGAGATGCCGTTGGTCTGCGCCTGCGCGTGCGGCACCAGCCGGTTGACCAGCGTGCTTTTGCCCACACCCGACGGCCCGAGCACCAGCGTGCTGCGCTGGTGCAGGTGCTGCTGCAGCGTGGCTATGCTGTCGTGGTCGTCCAGGCTCAGGCACAGCGGCAGCACGGTGATGCCCATGTCGCGGTAGGGCACCAGCCGCTGCCAGGCGCGTTCAAACAGCGGGCCCAGGTCGCTTTTGTTGAGCACCACCAGCGCGGGGATGTGCTCGGCGGCGGCGGCCACCAGGGCGCGCGTGAGCTGGTGTTCGGAGAATTCGGGCTCGGCGGCCAGCAGGATCAGCACTTGGTCCAGGTTGGCGGCGAAGGACTTGGTGCGGATTTCGTCCTGCCGGTACAGCAGGTTGCGCCGGGGTTGCAGCCGCTCGATGGTGCCTTCGTCGGTGCTGGGCAGCCACAGCACCTGGTCGCCGACCACGGCCTGGCTTTTCTTGCCGCGCGGGTGGCACAGCACGCGTTCGCCGTCGGGGGTTTCGATCAGGCAGTGGCGGCCGTGGGTGGCAACCACCAGGCCGGGTTGTAACAAGGCAGAAGTCATGCAAGGGTGTTCAGGCGGGCCAGCCGTTCGTGGGCGGGCGGGTGGGAGTAGTAGAAGCGCGCGTACCAGGGGTCGGGCGTGAGGGTGCTGGCATTGTCTTGGTAGAGCCGGAGCAGGGCGGCGCGTAGGTCGGCGGCACTGCTGTGCTGCGCGGCGTAGGCATCGGCTTCAAATTCGTGCTGGCGCGACTGCTGGCTCAACAGCGGCGTGGCAAAGAAGGTGAACAGCGGCGCACTCAGGAGCAGCAGCAACAGGGCCAGCGCGCTGTTGGCGCTGTCGAGGTTAGGGATCACGCCCAGACCGAGGTAGAACCAGGGCTGGTCGATGAGCCAGCCCAGCAGGGCAAAGCCCAGCCCGCTGGCCACCAGCATCATCCCCACCCGTTGCACGATGTGATGGTGTTTGAGGTGGCCCAGTTCGTGGGCCAGCACGGCGTCGATTTGCGCGGGCGTGAGCTGCGCCAGCAGGGTATCGAAGAACACCACCCGCTTGGCCGGGCCCAGCCCGGTGAAGTAGGCGTTGGCGTGGCTGCTGCGCTTGCTGCCGTCCATGACGTAGATGCCTTGGGCGCGCAGGCCGCTGCGCTGCAGCAGGGCCTCGATGCGGGTGCGCAGGGCGTCGTCCTGCAAGGGCTGGAATTGGTTGAACAGCGGCGCGATCACGGTGGGGTAGAGCACCAGCAACAGCAGGTTGAACCCGGCCCACAGCGCCCAGGCCCACAGCCACCAGGTGGTACCGGCGCTGCCCATGAGCCACAGCAGTGCCGCCGCCAGCGGCAGGCCCAGCACCGCGCCCAGCAGCAGGCCCTTGGCCTGGTCGCCCAGCCACAGGCCCACGCTGCTGCGGTTGAAGCCAAAGCGTGCCTCCAGCCGGAAGGTGCGGTACCAGGCCCACGGCAGTTCCAGCACGGTGCTGACAAGAAAGAAGCCGCCCAGCAGCGCCACTTGCTGCACCAGGCCAGGGCCCAGCCAGACCAGCAGCGTCTGGTTGAGTGCGTGCAGCCCGCCCAGCAAGGCCCACACCACCAGCAGCGCCGCATGCCAGGGCAGCTCCAGCCCGTCCAGCCGCAGCTTGGCGATGGTGTAGTCGGCGGCCTTCTGGTGTGCGGCCAAGGGAATGTGTTCGGCAAAGGCGGCGGGCACCTGGTGGCGGTGTTGTGCCACGTGGCGCAGCTGCCGACGGTTGAGGGTGTGGCGGCCCAGCGTGTACAGCAGCAGCACGCCACAAAACACCAGGCTCCACACCGGAGCCCACGACGACGAAGCAAGGATCATGGGGGGTGAGTCTAGCGAAAGCCGAGGCCTGGGCGTGGTGGCCGCGCGCAAATCAAGGAAAATCTCAGGGTATGACCCTGCCCGACCCCACTACCATCGCCCCTGTGGCCACACCTGACACCCGACCCACTGCGGCAGCCGCCAGCGCGCTGCCGGTGTTGCCCAAGAGCGACCTCAACCTGGTGTGGCTGGACTGTGAGATGAGCGGGCTTGACCCCGACAAGGAGCGCCTGCTGGAGATTGCAGTGGTGGTGACTGGCCCGCACCTGGAGCCACGCATTGAAGGCCCGGTGCTCGTCATCCACCAGAGCGACGAACTGCTGGGTCAGATGGACGCCTGGAACCGGGGCGCGCACAAGCGCAGCGGCCTGATCGACAAGGTCAAGGCCAGCACGCTGACCGAGGAGCAGGCGCAGGAGCAGCTGCTGCACTTCATCCGGCAATACGTGCCCAAGGGCAAGGCGCTGATGTGCGGCAACAGCATCGGGCAGGACCGGCGCTTTCTGGTCAAGTACATGCCCAAGCTGGCGGCATATTTCCACTACCGCAACCTGGATGTGAGCACTTTGAAGGAGCTGGCGCGGCGCTGGCAGCCCGAGGTCTACAGCGCCTTCAAGAAGCACCAGCTGCACACCGCGCTGGCCGACGTGCACGAGTCCATCGACGAACTCGCGCACTACCGCCAGCACTGGCTGCGCAGTGCCAGCCCCGCTCCAACCGCCTAAAACAGCGACAGGCTGAGCCAGTAGCCCAGTGCGGCCACGCAGGCCGAGGCCGGGATGGTCAGGATCCAGGCCCACACGATGTTGCCCGCTACGCCCCAGCGCACGGCGCTGGCGCGCTGCACCGAACCCACGCCCACAATCGCGCCGGTGATGGTGTGGGTGGTGGACACCGGCACGCCCAGCCCGGTGGCGATGAACAGCGTCAGCGCGCCGCCGGTCTCGGCACAGAAGCCGCCCACGGGCTTGAGCTTGGTGATCTTCTGGCCCATGGTCTTGACAATGCGCCAGCCACCGAACATGGTGCCCACGCCTATGGCCACGTAGCACGACACGATGACCCAGGTGGCGGGGGCGGCGTCGGTGCTGGAGGCGTAGCCGGTGGAGATCAGCAGCATCCAGATGATGCCGATGGTCTTTTGCGCGTCGTTGCCGCCGTGGCCCAGGCTGTAGGCGCCGGCCGACACCAGTTGCAGGCGGCGGAACCAGCGGTCCACCCGCGCCGGTGTGGTGCGGCGGCAGATCCAGGCCACCAGCACCATCATCAGCGAGCCGAAGATGAAGCCCAGCAGCGGCGACACAAAGATGAACGCTACCGTGCGCACGATGCCGGTGGCCACCAGCGCACCGGTGCCCGCCTTGGCAATCACCGCGCCCACAATGCCGCCAATCAGCGCGTGCGAGGAGCTGCTGGGAATGCCGTAGTACCAGGTGATGACGTTCCAGGTGATGGCGCCGCTGAGCGCGCCAAACACCACGTGCACATCCACCACGCCCGGGCTGGCGATGCCCTTGCCCACCGTGGCCGCCACGCTGAGGTGGAAGATGAAGATGGCCACGAAGTTGAAGAAGGCCGCAAACACCACCGCCTGGGCGGGCTTGAGCACGCCGGTGGACACGACCGTGGCAATCGAGTTGGCCGCGTCGTGGAAGCCGTTCATGAAGTCGAACACCAGGGCCGGCGCCACCAGCAGCATGACGACCCACAGGGCCGTTTGAACCGTTGTCATGGGGGGGCTCCGGTGTCAGGCGTTCTCGAGGACCACGCCCTCGATCAGGTTGGCGACCTCCTCGCACTCGTCGCTGATGGTCTCGAGCAACTGGTACACGGTCTTGAGCTTGATGACCTCACGCATATCGGGTTCATCGCGGAACAGGTTGCCCATGGCCACGCGCAGCACGCGGTTGGCGTCGGCTTCGAGCTGGGCCACCTCGGCGCAGATCTTGAGCACGGCCTCGGCGGTGGGGGCGTGGGACACCTTGCCCAGTAGCGCCATGGCCGATTGCAGGTGTTCACAGCACCGCACGCTGATCTCGGTCAGGCGCCGGATCTCGTCGGTGATGTGGCGCACGTCGTACAGCGCCATGCTCTCGGCGCAGTGCTGGATGGCGTCCAGCACACTTTCCATGCCGGTGATGAGGCCGTGGATCTGCTCGCGGTCAATCGGGGTGATGAAGGTCTGGTGGACGAGCTGCTGGATTTGTTGCGCCGTGCGGTCGGCGGCGCGCTCGGCCTCATCCACGGTCTGGTTGTGCTTCTCGCGTTCAGCCAGGTCTGTGTAGCGCGCCACCATGTCGGAAAAAGCACGTACCGCCACCACGGTGTGGTCGGCATGCTGGTTGAACATCTCGAAAAAATTGCCTTCTTTGGGCAACAGCTTGCCAAACAGCATGCGGGACTCCTGGTCGGATTTGGTGTCAAAAATGTGACGAACGGGTGAAATCTGGGTGAATTTTACCGGTCGCGGCCAGTTGGGCGGTTTTTTATGGGGCGGTACCCGCAATGGCACTGGTCAAACGCCGGGTTCTGTGTGACAATCACAGCTTCCCCGGAAAAAACATCCGGGTGAACCCTAGTGCATCTGCCTCACACTCAGGCCCCTTGCCAGTATTTGCTGGTTAACTGCGCGCACAGCGTGGTTCTTTTGGCCTTTCGCATTCCGCTTCCAGCGTTCATAACAGAACGCGGCGCATGCTGATCTGTTTGATGGTTGATGTTTTTTTGACCATGAACGGATCAAGCGATCAGACGCTCCCCCCGCCGGGAGTTCGCGCTGGCCTTGCTTCGCTCGATTGCGCCATTGTGTGCGCATGGACGAATGACATGACTGAAGCTGTAAACCTGACCACCGACCTGGTGGACACCCCCGTTTTCCTCGACACCACCACCGATACCACTGTGGACACCCACGCCGCGCCGGTGGCCGACACGCCCAACCTGTTTGCCGCCCTGGGCCTGGCCCCGGAGCTGGTACAGGCCGTGACCGACCTGGGCTTCACCCAGCCCACGCTGGTGCAGCAAGCCGCCATCCCCAAGGCGATGCAGGGTGGCCACACCGAAGGCTACACCGACCTGATGGTGTCGAGCCAGACCGGCAGCGGCAAGACCGCCGCCTTCCTGCTGCCCGTGTTGCACACCTTGCTGGAGCAGCAGGCCGCCGCCGAAGCCGAAGAGCGCGCCGAATGGGACCGCCAGGTGGCCGAGGCCGAAGCCGCTGGCAAGCCCGCCCCCAAGAAGCCCAAGCGCAAGAACCCGCTGCTGTCGCGCCACTTCAAGCCCGCCGTACCGGGCGCCCTGGTGCTGTGCCCGACACGCGAACTGGCGCAACAGGTGGCCAACGATGCGATCGACCTGGTCAAGCATTGCCGTGGCCTGCGCATTGCCAACGTGGTGGGCGGTATTCCTTACCAGGTGCAACTGGCCAAGCTGCAGAACGCCGACCTGGTGGTGGCCACGCCGGGCCGCCTGCTGGATCTGCAGCGTTCGGGCCAGCTGGAGCTGAACAAGGTGCAGTTCCTTGTGGTGGACGAAGCCGACCGCATGCTGGATCTGGGTTTCTCGGACGACCTGGCCGATATCAACCAGCTGACCATCCAGCGCCACCAGACCATGATGTTCAGCGCCACCTTTGCGCCGCGCATCCAGAGCCTGGCCCAGCGCGTGATGCGCACGCCGCAAAAGGTGCAGATCGACACGCCGCAAGACCGCCACAGCAACATCGAGCAAAAGCTGTTCTGGTGCGACAGCGCCGAGCACAAGCGCAAGCTGCTGGACCACTGGCTGCGCGACGCCTCGATTGACCAGGCGATCGTGTTTGCCAGCACCCAAATCGAGTGCGACAGCCTGGCCGAAGAGCTGCAACAGGTCGGTTTCTCGGCTGTGGCGCTGCACGGCGCCCTGAGCCAGGGCCTGCGCAACCGCCGCCTGACCGCACTGCGCAATGGCCAGGTGCAGATTCTGGTGGCCACCGACGTGGCAGCGCGCGGCATTGACGTGCCCACCATCACCCACGTCTTCAACTACGGCCTGCCGATGAAGGCCGAGGACTACACCCACCGCATTGGCCGCACCGGTCGCGCCGGTCGTCAGGGCCTGGCCGTGACGATGGCCGAGTTCCGCGACCGCCGCAAGATTGGCGAGATCGAGGCCTACAGCCAGCAACGCATCGACACCCACACCATTCCGGGTCTGGAGCCGCAAAAGCAGGTCTACGAAGACCGCCGCGACACGCGCCGCCCGGGTGGCGCTGGCCGTGGCCGTCCGCAATCGCGCGGCAACGACAGCCGTGGTGGTTTTGGCGGCTTCGGTGGCTTTGGCCGTGACCGCGACAGCGGTGGTGGCCGCTCGTTTGGCCGCGACGCCGCCCCCGGCGCAGGCCGTGGCGACTTTGCTCCGCGTGGCGAGCGTGGTGGCGATTTTGCCCCCCGTGGCCCGGCAGGTGGCGAGCGTGGCGGGCGTGACGCTGGCCGTGGTTTCGGCGCCTTTGGCCGCAGCGACAAGCCGGCGTTCGAGCCGCGCCGTGGCGAGCGCCAGTCCGAGTTCTCGGGCGCCCCGCGTGGTGGTTACGGTGATGCGCCGCGCCACGCCGCCGGTGGCCAGGACCGCCGCAATGGCCCGCCCGCCCGTGGCCACGGTGGCCCTGGTTTTGGTGGCAAGCCGTCGTTTGGTGGCGGTGCCCGCCCCGAAGGTGGCCGTCGCCAGCCGCGTTAAGACGCTGTGCGGGGCTGCTGTCCGGTGTGCATCGCCGGGCGTGTGGCCCAGCGCAAGAAAAAACCGCCTTCGGGCGGTTTTTTTTCGTCGCTACCTTGTGGCCAAGGGTGCTGCCGCGCGGGCGTCAGCCTCAGGGTGTGTGCGGGTACTGGCGCACGAAGGTCTCAAAGTCGGCGGCACTCAGGGGGCGGCTGAGGTGGTAGTCCTGAACCTCGCGGCAGCCGTGGCGGCGCAGGAATTCGAGTTGCTCCGGCGTTTCCACCCCTTCGGCAATGGTGATGAGGCCCATGCTCTCGGCCATGTGGACGATGGCTTCGACGATGCGGGCGTCCTCGGGGCTGCGCGTGACGTCGCGGATGAAGCTCTGGTCGATCTTGAGCTTGTAAATTTGGAAGCGCTTGAGGTAGTTGAGCGAGGAGTAGCCGGTGCCAAAGTCGTCCACCGACATGCGGATGCCGCGCCCGTGCAGCTGCGCCATGGTGGCGATGGCGCCTTCGGGGTCGTGCATGGCCACGCTTTCGGTGAGTTCGAGCTCCAGCCATTCGGGGGCCAGGCCGCTGTCGTGCAGGATGGTGCCGACCAGGTCGGGCAGCTCGGGCTGGCGGAACTGCACCGCCGACAGGTTGATGGCCACGATCAGGGGCGGCAGGCCCTGGTCTTGCCAGGCCTTGGCCTGCGTGGTGGCGGTGCGCAGCACCCATTCGCCGATGGCCAGGATCTGGCGGCTGCTTTCGGCCACCGGAATGAATTCGGCGGGCGACACCGGGCCCCACTCGGGGTGGTTCCAGCGCAGCAGCACCTCCACGCCGACGAGGCGGTTGTCGCACAGGCTCATCTGGGGCTGGTATTGCAGCCAGAGCTGGTCGCGCTCCAGCGCGCGGCGCAGGGCGTTTTCAACCTGCAGCCGCCGCACGGACTGGGCCTGCATCTCGGTGGTGAAGAAGCTAAAGCTGCTGCGGCCATTCTGTTTGGCGCGGTACATGGCGGTGTCGGCGCAGCGGTACAGGGTGTCGAAGTCGGGGCCGTCGTTGGGGTAGAGCGCAATGCCGATGGAGGGCGTGACGGTGAGCTCGTGCGTGCCGACCTGGTAGGGCTGCGACAGGCGTTCCAGGAAGTTGCGCGCCACCAGCGCCGCGCCTTCGGCGTCGGTCTCGGGCAATACGGTGACGAACTCGTCGCCGCCCATGCGGGCCACGGTGTCTTGCTCGCGCACGTGCTGGCTCAGGTGCTCTGCCACCTGCTTGAGCAGGGCGTCGCCCACCTGGTGGCCCAGCGAGTCGTTGACTTGCTTGAAGTGGTCCAGGTCGATGAACAGCAGGCTCAGCGGGCTCTGGTGGCGTTTGCATTGGGCCAGGTCGTGCTGGGCGCGGTCCTTGAGCAGGCTGCGGTTGGCCAGGCCGGTCAGGGGGTCGTAGTAGGCCAGGTAGCGGATGCGGGCTTCCTGCTCCTTGCGCTGGCTGGTATCGCTGAAGATGGCCAGGTAGTATGCGGTCTGGCCTTGTGCGTCGGGTACGCGGGTGATGGAGAGCCACTCGGGGTAGACCTCGCCGTTTTTGCGCCGGTTCCACACTTCGCCCTGCCACTGGCCGGTGGCGTTGATCTGCTGCCACATCTGGCGGTAGAAGCTGCGCGGGTGGCGCCCCGAGGACAGCGCGGCCGGGGATTTGCCCAGCATGTCTTCCACGCTGTAGCCGGTGATCTGGGTGAAGGCGCGGTTGACCTTGATGATTTTCTGTTGCGCGTCGGTGATGACGAAGCCTTCGCTGCCACCTTCGAAGAAGTGCGCGGCGAGCTTGAGTTGCTCTTCGGCGCGCTTGCGGGTGGTGATGTCGCGCGCCAGCAGGATGACGTGCGAGACCGGGTCGAGCGGGTTGCCGGCCTTGAGCGCGCCCGAGAGTTCGAACCAGCGCGTACTGCGGTCGGTGCGTTGCAGCGGGTATTCGCGCCCGCGCGAGTGGCCGGTGGTGTGGGCGTCGTGCAGGGCGGCCAGCATGGCGGCGCTGGCTTCGGGCGGTAGCAGCGCGGTGATGGGCTGGCCGATGCAGTCGGGCCAAGGTTGTTGCAGCGGGTGGCTGGCCTGGCTGTGCAGTTGCAGCAGGTGGCCTTGGGCGTCGAGCTCGAGCATCAGGTCGGGCACGGCCTCGAGCGTGGCCTGCAGCTGGCGCTGGGTGGCCTGGATGTCGGCGGTCTGGGCCTGGATAGCGGCCCGCAGCGACTGGCGCTGTACGCGCAGGTCCAGCAGCAACTTGGTCAGGTAGCCCAGCAGCAGGCTCAGCAGCCAGCCCATCACCTTGAGTTCGGTGTAGAGGTGCTGCTGGTCGGTGTCGCGCTGGGGCGGGGTGGCGGCTGGCTGGTCTGGCGGGGTGGTGGGTGCGGTGGGGGTGCTCAGGCGCAGCTGGGCAGTGCGCTGGTGGGCCTGGTGTTCGTGCTGTTGCTGTTCGACGTAGAGGTACACCGCCGCGCTGCCCAACACCCATACCAGCAACGCAATGCTCCAGTGGCGTTGTGCGGTGGTTTTCATACAGGGGGCGATTGTAGGGAATCTGGTCTTGGCTGCTGCACAATCCTTGTTTTGGCGCCGTGTGTGCCCCTCAAGGAGTTTGCAGAATGAACCCGTCCACCTTGATCGGGATGGTGGCCAGCGTGCTGTTGCTGGTGGTGATGCTGTTTTTTGCCGCCGACGACCCTTCGCGCTACATCGACTTGCCCAGCCTGGGCATTGTGCTGGGCGGCACCATGGCGGCCACGTTCCTGAGCTACCCGCTGCAGGAGGTGCTGCGCGTGCTGGGCCTGTTTGCCACCGTGATGCGCAACGAGCGGCTCTACATCCAGCAGGACATCGAGGAGCTGGTGCGCATCTCCAAGCTGTGGGCGCAGAACGACTTGCGCGCGGTGGAGAAGGCCGTCAGCCAGGTGACGAACCCGTTTTTGCGCACCGGCGTGCAGCTGGTGATCGACCGCACGCCCGAGGAAGATATTCTGGATTTGTTGCAGTGGCGTATTTCGCGCATGCGCGCGCAGGAGACGGCGGAGGCGCAGATCTTCCGCCTGATGGCCAACTACGCGCCCGCCTTTGGCATGGTGGGCACGCTGGTGGGTCTGGTCAACCTGATGGACTTGCTGGGCCAGCGCGACATGCTGCTGATTGGCCAGAGCCTGGCGGTGGCGCTGATGACGACGTTCTACGGCATCTTGCTGGCCAACCTGGTGTTCAAGCCGGTGGCGGTCAAGCTGGAGCGGCGCACCGAGCAGCGCCTGGTGCTGATGAACATGGTGCTGCAGGGCATATCGATGATGTGCGCGCGGCGCAGCCCGTCGCTGATGCGCGAGACGCTCAAGTCGTTTGTGGCGCAGTACGAGGACGAGATTTTTGACGGCGAGCCTGCCAGCTCCGGCTTCAACCTGGGGGCCATCGTGTCGCGCGCGGCGCCGGGTACCCCCGCTGCCGCTCCCGTGGCCCCCGACGCGGGCAAGAGCGCGCAGCCATGAGCACGCTGCCGCGACCGGGCCAGCAGGGGCCCCTTGGTGCTTCGGGCGCCTTGCCCCCGTTGCCGCCCTTGCCGCCCAGCCCATCTGCCGGGGCGCTGCCGCCTGGTGCGGCGCAGTTGCTGGCCGCACGCACCGCCCAGCAGCGCCAGACCGTGCGCGGCGGCCGCTTTGCGCGCTGGCACCAGGAACCGTCGGTGCCGCAGGAGGAGGAGACCTGGCTGCTGACCTACCTGGACGTGGTCACGCTGCTGCTGGTGATGATGGTGGTGATGCTGTCGATGAGCGAGCCGATCACGGGCAAGCCGCCGTTGCCGCCGTCGCAGGAGAGCGGGCCAGTGGCGCTGCAGGCCAGCGTGCCCGAGCCCGTGGTAGCGCCGCAGGTGCAGGCCGATGATCCGCTGGGCGACTTGCCGCTGGATCAGCTGGGCGCGGGCGTGGAGGTGGTGCGCGGCGAGGGCACGGTGAGTTTTCGCATCAGCAGCGAGCTGCTGTTCCCTTCGGGCGACGCGGGCCTGAGCCCGCAGGGGCTGCAGGTGCTCGACAGCCTGTTGCCCGCGCTCAACGCCGCGCAGCAGCACCGCGTGGTGGTGGAAGGCCATACCGACAATGTGCCGATCCACACGCCGCGCTTCCCGTCGAACTGGGAGCTGGCGGCGGGGCGCGCGGGCAGCGTGGTGCGTCACCTGCAAAGCCAGGGCATAGACCCCGCCCGCCTGCGCGCCACCGGCTTGGCCGACTCGCATCCGCTGGCCAGCAACGCCACGCCCGAGGGCCGTGCCGCCAACCGGCGCGTGGAGCTGGTGCTGGAGTCGGCCATCAGGCCGGGCCAGGCGGTGGTGCCGCCTCCAGTGCCGTCGGCAGCGCCTGCACCTGCGCCGTAGCGGCGAGGCTGCGGGACGCGCTCAGGCGCTGGGCGCCGGTTCGTCGGGGGTGGTGGCCAGGTCGGGCAGGGCGGCCAGCCGTTGCACCGCCTTGTCGGCCTGTTCCACCGCGCGGCGCAGGTCGCTCAGGCGCGCCAGCCAGTCGTACACGGTGTGGATCTGGCTGTGGCCGCCAGCGCCCAATTGCAGCAGCTGGGCCTTGGCGTTCTGGTAGGTGGCCTCGAAGCGTTCCCGCGCCTCGCTGGCCAGGTGGTGCTGGTGGTGCGGGGTGGGTGCGGTGTCGTCGGGTGCGGCCACCCGAAAGAAGGCCAGCGCGTCGGCAAAGGCGGGCACCACGCAGGCGATGGCGTCCTGGCCCTGGGCGTCGGGGCCACTGGCCGGCGGGTGTTCCGGGTGCGTGCTTTGCAGGCCGAGGTGGTACATGACGCGGGCCAGGGTGTCGAAATGGGTGGCGATGCGCAGCAACTCGGGCAGCTGGCGCGCCACGTCGTGGTGCATGGGGCGGCGGCTGATGTCGCTGACGAAGGTGCCGATGTGCAGCTGCAGCCGCTCCACCGTGGCCAGCTGGCGCGTCAGGGGCTGGTCCAGGTGGGCGGCGGGTGGCTGCCACGGCAGGTCTACAGGGTTGAGTTGGATGGCCTGCTGCGCCAGCCCGACCGCAAACTGCCCCATGCGCGCCAGCTCGCGCCGCAGCGCCTGCAGCGCCAGCACCGGCACGGCGGCCACGTTGCGGTCCAGGTAGTGGGGGGTGGCGTCGTCCTCGTCGCGGGTACGGAAGCGCCGCAGCAGCCAGCGCGCCAGCGGATCCGACAGCGGCCACATCAGCAGCACGCCCAGCACGTTGAACGCGGTGTGGAACAGCACCAGCTGCGTGACGGCGTCGCCATGGCCGTTGACCCAGACTGAGCGGCAA
>NZ_NWBQ01000031.1 GCF_002837135.1 Macromonas bipunctata
GCGGGTTTGCGAATAAGGGAATGGACGTGCAGCGAGTGCGGAACGACACATGATCGGGACGTAAACGCGGCCAAAAACATTCTCGCGGCGGGGCATCGCCGTCTGGCAGCAGGAATCCCCGTCCTTTAGGGCGGGGAGGATGTCAACTGCTCTACAGCACGCTGCTGCTGCTGGTGCTGAGCTCGCTCTACGAGTTCAACCTGCGCTACTGGGGCCCGCGCCAGCGCCAGGCGCAGTGGAGCGCGGGGCTGGTCTTTGGCCTGATCTGCGTGGTGGGCATCTCGCTGCCGGTCTCGCCGGTGGAGGGCGTGCTGCAGTCCGGCCGCCACGACGCCGCCTTCTACCAGGCCCTGTGGCACAGCCTGCACACCCAGGACCGCTGGAGTGGCGAGCTGTGGAACCGGCGCAAGAACGGCGAGGTGTTCCCGGTGCTCAGCACCATCACCGCCGTGCGCGACGCCCACGGCCACGTCACGCACTACGTGGCCGCCATGAACGACATCACCGAACGCCAGCGCCAGGACGAGGAAA
The DNA here is from genome assembly GCF_002837135.1 of Macromonas bipunctata. Taxonomy (GTDB): domain Bacteria; phylum Pseudomonadota; class Gammaproteobacteria; order Burkholderiales; family Burkholderiaceae_C; genus Macromonas_A; species Macromonas_A bipunctata. The sequence continues at coordinate 532 of NZ_NWBQ01000031.1, forward strand.
TCCGCCACCTGGCCTTCTACGACCAGCTCACCGCCGTGCCCAACCGGCGCCTGCTGCTCGAGCGCCTGCAGCAGGCGCTGGCACGCGCGCGACGCCAGCCGCACGGGGGCGCGCTCATGTTCATCGACCTCGACGACTTCAAGCGCGTCAACGACGTGCTGGGCCACCAGGCGGGCGATGTGCTGCTGCAACAGGTGGCCAGCCGCCTGAGCCGCCTGGTGCGCGACAGCGACACCGTGGCCCGCCAGGGCGGCGACGAATTCGTGGTGCTGCTGGAGCAGCTCCACCCCGGCACCGCGCACCAAGAAGCGGCCCAGGTGGCCGACAAGATCCTGCACGCCCTCTCGCAGCCCTACGACCTCAACGGCGAGGTGGGCCACGTGGGCGCCAGCATCGGCGTGGCACTGTTCAATGGCGCCAGCGCGGATACCGACCCCGCCAGCGCCACCGACCGCCTCATGCGCCGCGCCGACCAGGCCATGTACGCCGCCAAGCAGGCGGGCAAGAACAGCGTCGTGTTTGCCAGCGCGCCCGCAGCAGCGCCCGGCGGCGCTACACCACCTGGCCCAGCTTGAAGATCGGCAGGTACATCGCCACCACAATGCCGCCAATCACGCTGCCCAGAAACACGATGATGATGGGCTCGAGCAGGCTGGAGAGTCCCGCCACCATATCGTCCACCTCCTGTTCGTAGAAGTCGGCCGCCTTGCCCAGCATGTGGTCGATCGAGCCCGCTTCCTCGCCAATGGCGCACATCTGCAGCACCATCGACGGAAACAGGTTGGCGTTGGTCATGGCTATCGTCAGGCTGGTGCCGGTCGATACCTCCTGCTGGATCTTCTCGGTCGCGTCGGCGTACAGCGTGTTGCCCGAGGCCCCGCCCACCGAATCCAGCGCCTCCACCAGTGGCACCCCGGCAGCAAACATGGTGGCCAGCGTGCGCGTCCAGCGCGCCACGGTCGATTTCTCGACCAGCGTGCCAAACACCGGGATTTTGAGCAGCACGCGGTCCATCACGCGCTGCACCGCCACGCTGCGCTGCCAGGCCTGGAAGAAGAAATACAGCCCGCCCCCGATCACGCCAAACAGCAGCCACCAGTACGCCACAAAAAACTCGCTTAGCGCGATCACGAACAGCGTGGGCGCGGGCAAGTCGGCGCCAAAGGACGAAAACACCTCCTTGAACGCCGGAATCACGAAAATCATGATCACCGTCACCACAATGAACGCCACCACCACCACCGCCGTGGGGTACATCAGCGCCGACTTGACCTTGCTCTTGATGGCCTCGGTCTTTTCCATGTAAGTGGCCAGGCGGTCGAGCAAATCCTCCAGAATCCCGGCCGCTTCGCCCGCTTCCACCAGGTTGCAGTACAGCGCGTTGAAGTACAGCGGGTGCTTGCGAAATGCCGTGCTCAGCGAGGTGCCGGTCTCCACGTCCGAGCGCACCTCGTTGAGCAGGCGCGCCACGCTGGGGTTGGGGTTGCCCCGGCCCACAATGTCAAACGCCTGCAGCAGCGGCACGCCCGCCTTCATCATGGTGGCCAGCTGGCGCGTGAAGATCGCAATGTCCTTGGGCCGGATCTTCTTGCCCGACAGCATGCGCCGCTTCCTGATCTTGAGCGGCGTGATGCCCTGGCGGCGCAGCGTCACGCCCACCACGTTCTCGCTCACGGCCCGGGTCTCGCCGCGCACGGTCTTGCCCTTGCGGTCCTTGCCCTCCCACTCGAACACCAGCTCCTTGACGTTGTTTTTGCTTGCGGTGGCCATAAGAATCCTGTGTTTCAGTCGTTGGTGCAGGCCAGCACCTCTTCGAGCGAGGTGATACCCAGTTTCACTTTGCGCAGCCCCGATTCACGCAGCGTCGGCACTCCCTCCAGGCGCGCCTGGGTGGCAATCTCCTGCGCACTGCCCCCGCGCAGGATGATGCCCTGCATCGCGTCGCTGATGGGCATGACCTGGTAGATGCCGATGCGGCCCTTGTAGCCATTGTTGCAGGCGTTGCAGCCCACGGCGCGGTAGGGCTGCCAGCTGCCGTCCAGCTCTGTGCTGCGGTAGCCCGCTTTCAGCAAGGCCTGCTCGGGGTATTCTGCCGCCGTCTTGCACTGCTTGCACAGCCGCCGCACCAGGCGCTGCGCCGTGATCAGGTTCACGCTCGACGCAATGTTGAACGGCGCCACCCCCATGTTGAGCAGGCGGCTCAGCGTGGAGGGCGCGTCGTTGGTGTGCAGCGTCGAGAGCACCATGTGCCCCGTCTGCGCCGCCTTGATGGCGATGTCGGCGGTCTCCAGGTCGCGGATCTCGCCCACCATGATGATGTCGGGGTCTTGCCGCAAAAACGAGCGCAGCGCCGACGCAAATGTCAGCCCGGCCTTCTCGTTCACGTTGACCTGGTTCACGCCCGGCAGGTTGATTTCCGAGGGATCCTCGGCGGTGCAGATGTTGACGCCCGGCTGGTTCAGCAGGTTCAAAAACGTGTACAGCGACACCGTCTTGCCCGAGCCGGTCGGGCCCGTCACCAGCACCATGCCGTAGGGCCGCATGATGGCTTGCAGCAACTTTTCCTGCTCGTCGGGCGCGTAGCCCAGCGCCTCGATGCCCATCTGCGCGCTGCTGGGATCCAGGATCCGTATCACGATCTTCTCGCCAAACAACGTCGGCAGCGTGCTGATGCGAAAGTCGATCACCTTCTCCGGCCCCACCTTGAGCTTCATGCGCCCGTCCTGCGGCAGGCGCCGCTCGGCAATGTCGAGCTTGGAGATGATCTTGATGCGCGAGGCCAGTTTCTCTTTCACCGCAATCGGCGGGCTGGCCACCTCGCGCAACTCGCCGTCGATGCGAAAGCGCACCCGGTACGTGTGTTCGTACGGTTCAAAGTGCAAATCCGAAGCCCGCATCGCGTACGCATCGAGCAGCATTTTTTGCAGAAAGCGCACGATGGGCGCATCCTCCACCTCGGGCGCCACCTTCTCGGCGGGCTCCGCAGGGCCCAGCTCGATGCTGCCTTCCTCGAACACGAACTCGCCGCCCACGATGTGGTCCAGCGTCTCGCTGGCTGTCTTGGCGCGCGTTTCCACGCAGCGCATCAGCTTGTCGTACTCCACCACCACCCAGTCCACGTTGCACTGGGTGGCGAACTTGATCTTTTCCGCCGCCTGCTGGTCGGACGGGTCGGCGGTGGCCACCGTGAGGCGGTTGCCGCGCCGCGCCAGCGGCACCAGCTGCTGCAGATCCACCGCGTCCAGATCCAGCAGTGGCGAAGCAAACGCTTGCGCCATGGTGTGCGCCAGTTCGGTGGCCGACACCGCGCCGCTGTCAATCAGCTCCACCATGAAGCTGCTGCGCTGGCTTTGCGCCTTGGCGTACAGGGTCTCGGCGGCCTTGGGGTCGAGCGTGCCGACCTGGATCAGCGCCTTGGCCAGCCCCGGCAGCGCCATGCTGGCCAGGTTCAGGTCGTCCTCAGCCATGCGGGCGCGGCCTGTGCAGCACGGCCCACGCTGGCCCCGGCACCAAACCCGCCACGGTGTCCGGGAGGTGGGGCATCGTGTATATTCCGTCCAAAATTTACATCGTTGTGGAAAGTTTGTGGGATTTTAGATGCACCACAGGCTGGAGAAAAAAATCATGGATCTGCGCAAACTCAAAACCCTGATCGACCTGGTGTCGGAATCGAACGTGTCCGAACTCGAGATCACCGAGGCCGAAGGCAAGGTGCGTATCGTCAAGGCCAGCGCCCAGGCCTACGCCGTGCCCGCACCGGTCGCGCCCGCCGTGGCCGTGTTGCCTGCCGAGCCCGCCCCCGCCGCTGCAGTGGCCGCCGCGCCCGCACCCGCCGCGCCGGTGGTGGAGGCGCCCAAGGGCCACATCCTCAAGTCGCCCATGGTCGGCACCTTCTACCGCGCCTCCAGCCCCGGCGCCAAGCCGTTTGTCGAAATCGGCCAGGGCATCAAGGAAGGCGACGCCATCTGCATCGTCGAGGCCATGAAGATCCTCAACGAGATCGAGGCCGACAAGTCCGGCATCGTCACCCAGGTGCTGGTGGAAAACGGCGCGGCGGTCGAGTACGGCCAGCCCCTGTTCGTGATCGAATAAACCGGCGCCTGTCCCACCCATGTTCAAGAAAATCCTGATCGCCAACCGGGGCGAAATTGCCTTGCGCGTGCAACGCGCCTGCCGCGAAATGGGCATCAAGGCCGTGATGGTGTACTCCGAGGCCGACCGCGAGGCCAAGTACGTCAAGCTCGCCGACGAGGCGGTGTGCATCGGCCCGGCCGCGTCCAACCTGAGCTACCTCAACATGCCGGCCATCATCTCGGCGGCCGAGGTCACCGATGCCGAGGCCATCCACCCCGGCTACGGCTTCCTGAGCGAGAACGCCGACTTTGCCGAGCGCGTCGAGCGCAGTGGTTTCAAGTTCATTGGCCCCTCGCCCGAGTCCATCCGCATGATGGGCGACAAGGTGTCGGCCAAGCAGGCCATGATCCGCGCCGGCGTGCCGTGCGTGCCCGGTTCTGAAGGCGCCTTGCCCGACGATCCGGTCGTCGTCAAGCGCATTGCCAAGAGCATCGGCTACCCGGTCATCATCAAGGCCGCAGGTGGCGGCGGTGGCCGTGGCATGCGCGTGGTGCACACCGAAGCGGCGCTGCTGCACGCGGTGCAGACCACCAAGGCCGAGGCCGGGGCCGCGTTCGGCAACCCCGAGGTCTACATGGAGAAGTTTCTCCAGAACCCGCGCCACATCGAGATCCAGGTGCTGGCCGACCAGCACCGCAACGCCGTGTACCTGCACGAGCGCGACTGCTCCATGCAGCGCCGCCACCAGAAGGTGATCGAGGAAGCGCCCGCGCCGGGCATTCCGCGCCGCCTGATCGAGCGCATTGGCGCGCGCTGCGCCGAGGCCTGCAAGAAGATCGGCTACCGGGGCGCGGGCACGTTCGAGTTCCTGTTCGAGAACAACGAGTTCTACTTCATCGAGATGAACACCCGCGTGCAGGTCGAGCACCCAGTGACCGAGATGATCACCGGCATCGACATCGTGCGCAGCCAGATTTTGGTGGCCGCAGGCGAGAAGCTGCCTTTCACCCAGCGCCAGGTGCAGCTCAACGGCCACGCCATCGAATGCCGCATCAACGCCGAAGACCCGTACAAGTTCACGCCGTCGCCGGGGCGCATCACCGCCTGGCACGCGCCGGGTGGGCCGGGGGTGCGCGTCGATTCGCACGCCTACGCCAACTACATGGTGCCGCCCAACTACGACTCCATGATCGGCAAGGTCATCGTCCACGCCGACACGCGCGAGCAGGCGCTGGCGCGCATGCGCTCGGCGCTGTCCGAGGTGGTGATCGAAGGCATCAAGACCAACGTGCCGCTGCACCGCGAGCTGATGGTCGATGCCAGCTTCGTCGCCGGGGGCACCAACATCCACTACCTGGAAGACTGGCTCTCCAAGCGTGAACGTTAACCGGTTGTCAACCCAAAGGCCTGCCCATGTTTGAACTCGTGTTGTTGGCGCCGGAAGAGCGCGTCGAAGACCTCAGCGACGCGCTGGAGGCGCTCGACGCCCTGAGCGTGTCGGTGGAAGACGCCGACGCCCAGACCCCCGCCGAGCAGGCCCTGTTTGGCGAGCCCGGCATGCCCGCGCCCAAGCCGGGCTGGCAGCGTTCGCGCGTGGTGGCGCTGTTCCCCGACGAAGCCCCGGCCCGCGAGGCCGCCGACCTGCTGGCGCTGCAAGACTTCTTTGCCGGTTGCGAGACCGTGGGCGTGCGCCCGGTGGCCGACCAAGACTGGGTGCGCCTGACGCAATCGCAATTTGCCCCGGTTGAGATCACCCCCACGTTCTGGATCGTGCCGAGCTGGCACGAGCCGCCCGCCGCCGCCCAGCAGATCATCCGCCTCGACCCCGGCCTGGCCTTTGGCACCGGCACCCACCCCACCACCCGCATGTGCTTGCGCTGGATCGCGCAGCGTGACCTCAGCGGCCAGCGCGTGCTGGACTACGGCTGTGGCTCCGGCATCCTGGCCATCGGCGCGGCCAAGTTTGGCGCGTCCGAGATCGTGGCGGTCGACATTGACCCGGCGGCGGTGGAATCCACCCACATCAACGCCGCCAACAACCACGTCACGCTGCAGGCCGGCTTGCCCGACCTGGTGCAGGGCAGCTTCAACGTGGTGCTGGCCAACATCCTGGCCACGCCGCTCAAGGTGCTGGCGCCGCTGCTGTGCAGCCACGTGGCCGCCGGTGGCCAGCTGGTGCTGGCGGGCATCCTGGAGCGCCAGGCCGAGGAATTGCAGGAAGCCTACGCGCCGTACCTCGCGCTCAACGTGGCCGACACCGAAGACGGCTGGATCCTGATGACCGCCGCGCGCTGAGCGCATGAGCACCCGCGTCGTCCGCTGCCCCGCCTGCCAGACCGCGTTCAAGGTCACGCCGGAACAACTGGCCGTGGCCAACGGCATGGTGCGCTGCGGGCACTGCCAGCAGGTGTTTGACGCCGGTGGCACCGGGCCGGGCACAGCGCCCGACGGTGCGCCCACCGCTTCAGCGGCCAAGCCCGTACCGGCCTCGGCGCCCAGCGCACCTGCCACCCAGGTGCTGTCCTTCCTGCGCGACAACACCCCGTCCGCCACCGCGCTGGACGCCTGGCTGCGCCGGCCCCGCGTGCAACTGGGCCTCAAGGTGGCGTTGGGCGTGCTGGTGCTGGCACTGGGCTTGCAATGGCTGCTCTACGCCCGCGACCGCCTGGCCGCCAACGACCCATCGTGGCAACCCGTGCTCAATGGCCTGTGCGCGCCCTTTGGTTGCGAAGTGGCGCCGCTGCGCGAGCTGCAGGCGCTGCGCATCGAAAGCACCGTGCTGCAACGTCGTGTGCCCGACCAGTTCGTGTTCGAGCTGGTGCTGAAAAACACCGCCCCGCGCGCCTTGGCCACGCCCGCCGTCGAACTGAGCCTCACCGATGCCAGCGGCCAGTTGCTGGTGCGCCGCGTGCTGTTGCCCAGCGACTGGCAGACGCCCGCTGCGCCCGCCTTGCCCGCCGGTGCCGAATCCCCGCTGCAGGTGGCGTGGACCCTGCCTCCAGCCACCGCACAGGCCATGAGCAACTACCGCGCCCTGCTGTTCTACCCCTAACCCGCCCAAAACCCCCCTGATACCATGTCCATCTATATCTGCGGCTCGCTGGCCTTCGACACCATCATGACCTTCGAGGGCCGCTTTGCCGAGCAAATTCTGCCCGACCAGCTGCATATCCTCAACGTCTCCTTTTTGGTGCCCGGCCTGCGGCGCGAGTACGGTGGCTGCGCCGGCAACATCGCCTACGGCCTGCGCCAGCTGGGCGCCAGCGCGCACCCGGTGGCCATGCTGGGCAACGACGGCCAGGACTACCTGGCCCGCCTGCAGGCGCTGGGGGTGGACACGCAACAGGTGCTGCTGGCACCCGACCACTACACCGCGCAGGCCATGATCATGACCGACCGCGACAACAACCAGATCACCGCCTTCCACCCCGGCGCGATGGCGCAGGCGCACCTCAACTCCATCCAGGCCGACGGGGCGGGGCCACACATCGGCATCATCTCGCCCGACGGGCGCGACGCCATGCTGCAGCACGCCGAGCAGTTCCACGCCGCAGGCATCCCGTTCGTGTTCGATCCGGGCCAGGGCCTGCCCATGTTCAACGGCGACGAGCTGCTGCGCTTTGTCGAGCTGGCCGACTGGGCCGCATTGAACGACTACGAAGCCCGCATGCTGAGCGACCGCACCGGGCTGGACTACGCCGCCTTGTCGCAGCGCCTGCGCGGGCTGGTCATCACGCTGGCCGACCAGGGCTGCGAGGTGTGGGAAAACGGCCAGCGCACCCACGTGCCGGGCGTGACCGCCAGCGCGGTGGTCGATCCGACCGGCTGCGGCGACGCCTTCCGCGCCGCTCTGCTGTTCGGGCTGATGCAGGGCTGGCCACTGCAACGCTGCGTAGCACTGGGCAACCGCATGGGGGCGGCCAAGATCGCCTGCCGGGGTGGCCAGAACTACCAGCTGGACGCCAGCGCGCTGCTGGCCGAAGTGGGCGCCAGCGCGGCCTGACGCAGCTTCAGCTCAAGGCTTGGGGCCGGTGGGGAAGGGCCACGCCGCCTTGGGCGTAATCTGCGTCTTCACGCTGGAGTCCGTGGGTAGCATGGCCGCCAGCTTGTCGCTGGCCGACACCGCCTTCTTGCGGGCCGGGGCCTTGGGCTTGGTGATGGGAGCAGCGCTGTCGGCCACCACCACAGCAGCGGCCTTGGTGCTGCTGCGCGGGGCACGGGGCTTGCTGGCAGCGGGTGGGGTAGTGGTGGGGGAGGCTTTGCGGGTCGTGGTCATGGCGTGTGTTGGCGGTTCCGGAATGTGTCAAGTATGCCGCACCTGCACCGCAAGCGGGCAGCGTCGGGGTGGGGCGGCCCGTAAAAAAAGGCCTCGTGCCGAGGCCTTTTCCGTTCAGTCCCAGGACAGTGCGCCGCCCGACTGGTATTCGATCACGCGCGTCTCGAAGAAGTTGCGCTCCTTTTTCAGGTCGATCATCTCGCTCATCCACGGGAACGGATTTTCCTCGTTCGGGAACAGCGGCTCCAGCCCGATCTGTGTGGCGCGCCGGTTCGCGATGTAGCGCAGGTAGCCCTTGAACATGCTGGCGTTCAAGCCCAGCACGCCGCGCGGCATGGTGTCCTCGGCGTAGCGGTACTCCAGATCCACGGCCTTCAGGAACAGGCCCTTGATCTCGTCCTTGAACTCCGCTGTCCACAGGTGCGGGTTTTCCAGCTTAAGTTGGTTGATGAGGTCGATGCCAAAATTGCAGTGCATCGATTCATCGCGCAGGATGTACTGGTACTGCTCGGCAGCTCCGGTCATTTTGTTTTGGCGGCCCAGCGCCAGGATCTGCGTGAAGCCGACGTAGAAGAACAGCCCTTCCATCAGACACGCAAACACGATCAGGCTTTTGAGCAGCGTCTGGTCGGTCTCGGGCGTGCCGGTCTTGAAAGCCGGATCCATGATCGCCTCGATGAACGGGATCAGGAACTCGTCCTTGTCGCGGATGGACTTGACCTCGTTGTAGGCGTTAAAAATCTCGCTTTCGTCCAGCCCCAGGCTTTCCACGATGTACTGGTAGGCGTGGGTGTGGATGGCTTCCTCGAACGCCTGGCGCAGCAGGAACTGGCGGCATTCCGGCGCCGTGATGTGGCGGTAGGTGCCCAGCACAATGTTGTTGGCGGCCAGCGAGTCGGCGGTCACAAAAAAGCCCAGATTGCGCTTGATGATGCGGCGCTCGTCCTCGGTCAGGCCGTTGGGGTCTTTCCAGAGCGCGATGTCGCGCGTCATGTTCACCTCCTGCGGCATCCAGTGGTTGGCGCAGGTGGCCAGGTACTTCTCCCACGCCCACTTGTACTTGAACGGCACCAACTGGTTCACGTCGGTTTGGCCGTTGATGATGCGCTTGTCGGCCGCGTTGACGCGGTGCTGCGTCAGCGTGGCGGGTTCCAGCGGGGTCTGGGTCTGGGTATCGTCGTCAAAGGTCAACATTGTTTTTTCCTTCGCTAGGCTGGTACAGAATGCTTACTGGCAGGCTTCGCAGCCCGGGTCGTCAATGGCGCAGAACTTCACGTCGGTGGCGGGCACCTCGGCGGGCACGCTGGGCGCCACTGTGGCCGGAGCCTGCGCGGCGGTGGGCACGGCGTTGAGCTGGCCCACACGGCCGGTGGATTTCTCGATCTGCGTGGCGCTGGTGGTGCGCAGGTAGTAGGTGGTTTTCAGGCCCCGCACCCACGCCAGCTTGTAGGTCTCGTCGAGCTTCTTGCCCGATGCGCCGGCCATGTAGATGTTGAGGCTTTGTGCCTGGTCGATCCACTTCTGGCGCCGGGCGGCGGCTTCCACCAGCCAGTGCGTGTCAATCTCGAACGCGGTGGCGTACAGCGCCTTCACGTCCTGCGGCACGCGGTCGATGGCGCGCAACGAACCGTCAAAGTGCTTCAGATCCATCACCATCACTTCGTCCCACAGGCCCAGGCGCTTGAGGTCGCGCACCAGGTAACCGTTGATGATGGTGAACTCGCCCGACAGGTTGGACTTGACCGACAGGTTGCCAAACGACGGCTCGATCGACGCATCCACCCCGATGATGTTGGAGATGGTGGCGGTGGGCGCAATGGCCACGCAGTTGGAGTTGCGCATGCCATCGCGGGCAATCTTGGCGCGCAGCGCGTCCCAGTCCAGCGTGCTGGAGCGGTCCACGTCCACATAACCACCACGTTGGCGCGCCAGCAAGTCCAGCGTGTCGGGCGGCAGAATCCCTTGGCTCCACAGCGAGCCGTCGTAGGTGGAGTAGCGGCCGCGCTCGGCGGCCAGTTCGGTGCTGGCCCAGTAGGCGTGGTAGCAGATGGCCTCCATGCTGCGGTCGGCAAACGCTACCGCCGCGTCCGAGGCGTAAGGCACGCGCAACTGGTACAGCGCGTCCTGGAAGCCCATCAGACCCAGGCCCACCGGGCGGTGCTTGAGGTTGGACTCGCGCGCCTTCTTGACCGCGTAGTAGTTGATGTCGATCACGTTGTCCAGCATGCGCATGGCCACCTTGATGGTCTTTTGCAGTTTGGCGTGGTCCAGTTCCTTGCCGTTGGGGCCATCCTTCAAGTGCTGCGCCAGATTGACCGAGCCGAGGTTGCACACGGCGGTCTCGGTGTCGCTGGTGTTCAAGGTAATTTCGGTGTTCTTGGTGATCAGGCCGTTGACCGTCCAGGCGTGGGTGTCCGAATCCACCGACAGGCAATAGGCGTCCTCGTTGGGCAAAGGTGTCAGCCCGGTAAAGGTGGCGTACAGCTTTTGCGCGTAGCCCGGCTTGTGCAAGTTGGCCAGGTAACGCTGGGCGGCTTCCGAACCCCGGTGTGCCGCCAGACCGGTGACGGCTTCAGCGATGCGGCAACCTTGGATGGAGGTGATCAGCAAGCGGTACAGCGGCTTGCTCCAGTAGGCTTTCTTGCCACCTTGGCCGTCGGGCAGCAGGTGCTCCTCATGGCCACGCATCTGGTTGATCGAGGACTTGACCCCAAAGTTGGCCCACAGAATTTGCAGCTCCTGAATCAGCTGCAAATCGACCGAGGCCAGCGCCAGCGTCGTTACATCGTCGCTGCTGACGATGTTGCCATCGGCCAGATACAAGCCCTTGAGGTAGGCGGCCACCGTCTCGCGGTCGCCTTGCCACACCAGTTCCGGCACACGGGTTTTGGTGTCTTCGGTAAAACCATGTTCGGCCAGCAAGCGGCGCAACGGGGCCGATGACAGACGGGCCTTGCCCACCTTGGGGTCGATGCGGAACACCGGTGTGTTCACCGAGGTGGTGCGCAGCACCGCGTTGCCGTCCAGCAGCTCATGCACCACTTGGGTGGTGGGTTCGAGCAAGTCGAAATCCTTTTCCCAGATGTCGATGAAAACGCTGTGGTCGCCAAAGGTGCCATCGCCCGCAATCAGGCCCATCAGGTAGCTCAACTCGGGTGCGCGACGCTGGCCCCACAACCCTTCCAGTTGCTGGATCAGCAAATGGTCGCCCGCCACCAGATGCTGGGCTTCTACCCAACCACGGTCTTTGACCCAGACTTTGTGGTCCGGTGTGACCTTGTGCTGGTAGCCCTCTTGGGTTTCGATGCGCACGATGGGCGCATCGGGCCGGGGCAGGAGCATCTCGGAAGCGTCATAGACACCGTCCAGCCCCACCACCTTGTTCTTGCCGCCTTGGCGGAACAGCTCGCCCACCGTGACCAAGCCCCGGTCGGTCACGACGCGCTGGTCGGCGGTCATGCAGCACAGGTTGGACGAATGCACCACACCGGCGTGTTGTTGCGGGCTGCGGATGTTGCACGGATCCTTGAAGGTGATCCAGGGATGGCCGGTCTCGAACAGCATGGTCAGCATCTTGCGCCACAGGTCGGTGGCGGCCACCTTCTTGTACGGCTTGAGCTCACCGCGCGCGGCTTGTGCCTCATAAGCCAGATAGGCTTGCTCGAACTCTGTGCCGTACTTGTCGTGCAGGTCGGGCACGTTGTTGGGGCTGAACAAGCTCCACTCGCCACGTTCCATCACACGCTTCATGAACAGGTCGGGAATCCAGTTGGCCGTGTTCATGTCGTGGGTGCGGCGGCGGTCGTCGCCCGTGTTCTTGCGCAGCTCCAGGAATTCCTCAATGTCCAGGTGCCAGGTTTCGAGGTAGGTACACACCGCGCCCTTGCGCTTGCCGCCGTTGTGCGCCAGTCCGGCCACGGTCTGGTACGACTCGTCCACGTCCACCTTCAAGTCCACCACCAGCGGCTTGGGGGTTATGGGGCGCACCGCACGCACGCGCGAGAACACCACGCCATCGCGCACCAGCCAGTTGCGCTTGCCCACCGCCTGGCAGCCCAGGCGCTCGGCCAAGGCCGCAATGGCGGGGATGCGCAGATCAATGCTGGTGCCGGTGTGGTTGAACGCCACGCTGGAGCCGTCGGAACGCTGCCCGGTGTGCTGGTGCAGGCGGGTGCCCTTCTGGCCCGCTACCGGCACGCCCAGGCGCAGCATCTGGTAGCGCACGCCGTGCGCCAAGGCTTCGGAGCTGGAGGTGAAGGTCAGTTCCTTGCCACGCGAGACGCAGCCGTCGGTTTCCAGCAACCCTTGCACCAGCGCCAGCGTTTGCGGCTGCGGCAGGTGGCTCAGGCGCGGCGCAATGCGCTTGTTGTGCGCGTCGTCGTACAAATCGTCGTAACCAAAGGGCAGGGTGGGCGCACCCGCGCCGGTGATGCGGCCCGTGGTGCCATCGCGCAACGCGCCCCGGCCAGCAGCCCAGTGGATTTGCACGTAGGTGGTGCCACGGCCCGTTTCCCAGCTGTGGATGCCGCGCGCTTGCAGGTAGCTGCGCACAAAGGCCAGGTGGGTGTCGGCCTGCGGGTTGCCCGACACGCCCCATTGCATGCCATCTTTGGACAAATGGCCATCGCCCAGCAAGATGCCGTACAGGCGCGCGTCGTCTTCTGTGAAGCCGGGCACTGCCACCACCTCGGTCGGGATGGCAAAGCCGATGTAGTCGCCCGCTTGCAGGTGGCCGGATTCGACCCACTGCGGCACGATCTTGCCCTTGTCCAGCCAGGCCTCGGTGCGGGCGTTGGCTTGCCCCACGGGCACGCCCTGGATGGCCCAGAACGGGTGCGCGTCGGTGACTTCCAGCGGCTCGATGCTGTGCTTCACGTCCAGCGCCACCATCGCCTCGTGCTGGTTGTACACCATGCGTTCGGTCACGGTGCGGTATTGGCCGCTGTGGCCCAGCACCAAGTCGCCGGGGCGGATGTCGCGGATGGGACGCAGGCCCTGCGGGGTGTACACGCCCGTGTCGGGGGCAAAGCACTGGTTCACGGCCACGGCGGTGTCGTTCACCACCTTGAGGAACGGCACAACACCTTGCGATTCACCATTGGTGCCCTTGATGTGGCTGCCCAAGGCGCGCACGCGCGTCCAGTCGTTGCCCAGGCCGCCGGCAAACTTGCTCAGCAGCGCGTTTTCCTTGATGGATTCGTAGATGCCGTCCAGGTCATCGGGCACGGTGGTGAGGTAGCAGCTCGACAATTGCGAGCGCAGCGTGCCGCTGTTGAACAGCGTGGGCGTGCTGCTCATGAAGTCGAAGCTGGACAGCACTTCGTAGAACTCGATGGCACGCGCTTCGCGGTCTTGTTCCTGCAGCGCCAGGCCCATGGCCACGCGCATGAAGAAAGCCTGCGGCAGCTCGATGCGCTGCTTGCGCACGTGCAGGAAGTAGCGGTCGTACAGGGTTTGCAGGCCCAGGTAGTCGAATTGCAGGTCGCGCTCGGCCTTGAGCGCCGCACCCAGGCGGGCTAGGTCGTAGTTCAGCAGCTCGGGGTTGAGCAACTCGTTGTCCACGCCTTTCTGGATGAAGGCGGGGAAGTAGTCGGCGTAGCACGCGCCCATGTCGGCCTGCACCACCTCGTGGCCCACCACTTCCTTGAAGATGGTGTGCAGCAGCAGGCGCGCGGTGGCGTAGGTGTAGTCGGGGTCGGTCTCGATCTTGGTGCGCGCGGCCAGGATGGCGGCCTTGTACACCTCTTCCAGCGGCACGCCGTCGTACAGGTTGCGCAGGGTCTCGGCCACGATGGGCTCGGCCTGCACGTCGGCGCTCAGGCCGGCGCAGGCGGCGGTGATCACGGTTTGCAGGCGGGCCACGTCCAGCACGGTGCGCTGGCCGTTGTCCAGCACGTGCAGGGTGGGGTGGGCCGGGGCAGCGGCCTGGGCCTTGTGCGCGGCGCGCTCCTGGGCGTGGCGTTCGCGGTACAGCACGTAGGCACGCGCCACCTCGTGGTGGCCACCGCGCATCAGCACCAGTTCCACTTGGTCTTGCACGTCCTCGATGTGGAAGGTGCCGCCCATCGGGCGCGAGCGCACCAGACCGCGCACCACGGCTTGGGTGAGCTGCTCCACCGTCTCGCGCACGCTGACCGAGGCCGAGCCCTGTGCGCCATGCACCGCCAGAAAGGCCTTCATCAGCGCGATGGCGATTTTGTTGGGCTCGAACGCCACCACGGCGCCGTTGCGGCGCGCGATCTGGTAGTGACTGAGCGCCTCGTCGGTGGCCGTGCTGGCTGGGGATTGGGCAACAGTCGGGGTAGCAAACGCTTGGGTTGGCATAGTCGGGATGTAGGGTGCGGCGGAAAAAAGCACCGTACCTTGCGCAGGCGCAAGACAGGTGCGTCGGGTGGGGCCCACAGCGAACACTGGGGCCCAGATTAGGCAATGCTTTTCACTACCTATGGTGTGTGGTGTGGCGTTTGGCCACTACCGATAGTGTAACGGAGCCGGGTGGCCAGTTGGGCTGGCCCGCCAAAAAAACCCCGTTGGTGGGCGCCGATGGTACACCGACTGCGCCGCGCTGGCATCAGCCCCAGGCAAAAAACCCGGCGGGCCAGCCCAGCTCGCGCTGCAGTTGCGCCCAGTCAAAACCGGGGCCGGGGTCTTGCTTGCGCCCGGGCGCAATGTGCTCGTGTCCGGCCACGTGGGCGATGGGGTAACGCTGTGCCAGGGCGTGGCACAAGGTGGCCAGCGTGGCGTACTGGGCGGGCTCGAAGGTGTCGCCTTCCAGCCCTTCGAGTTCGATGCCGATGGAGTCGTCGTTGCAGTTGCTGCGGCCGCGCCAGCAGGATTGGCCCGCGTGCCAGGCCCGGTCCTGGCACGACACGAACTGCACCAGCTCGCCCGTGCGCCGCACGAAGAAGTGCGCCGACACCTGCAGCCCGCGCAGGGCGTCAAAGTAGGGGTGCGCGCCGCAGTCCAGCGTGTTGGTGAAGAGCTGTTCCACCTGCGGGCCGCCGTACTGCCCCGGTGGCAGGCTGATGGAGTGCAGCACCAGCAAATCGATGTGGGCATGTGCCGGGCGCGGGCCAAAGTTGGGCGACGGCACCGCGCGCGCGTGCCGGTGCCAGCCATCGGGGCCGATGAGGGGAGTAGCGGGCATATGGGCCAACTCCGGGGCGCTCAAGACGCGGCAGAGGGCGGCGGCGTGCCTTCGGCCAGCTGCCGGTGCGCGGTGCCGCAGTACCAGCCGAGATGACCGCGCACGGCGTCGGGCTGTGGCAGGTGGATGCCACAGTGCTGGCAGCGCACCATGTGCTGCGGGTCGGCGGGCGGGGCCGCCTGTTGCGTGGCGCCCAGGTTGGGTGGCGGGGCGGCGGCGGGGGGCGGACGCTGGTCGCGCATGGCCTGGCGGCGCTGGTGGCGCCACAGCGCGTAGGCCGCCCACAGCACCAGCAGTAAAAGCACATATTTCATTCAAATATCTTTTTAAAAGCAATTCAGACGCTGCGGTGCAGCACCACTTCCAGCACAAAGCGCGAGCCCACGTAGCCCAGCAGCAGCAGGGCGGCGGCGGCGTAGAGCATGTGCGCCGCACGGCGGCCACGCCAGCCCCAGCGCCAGCGGCCCAGCAGCAGCGCGCCCAGCAGCAGCCACGACAGCAGCGTGAACAGCGTCTTGTGGCTCCACAGCCAGCCCTCGGGGTGCAGCTGGCCCACAAACCACCAGCCCGCCAGCAGCGTGCAGGTGAGCAGCACAAACGCCGCGTTGACCAGCTTGAAGGTCAGGCGCTCCAGCGCCAGCAGCGGCAGGTCGTGCGAATCGGGCAGGCCCAGGCGCATGGTGCGCTCGGCGCGCTGCATCAGCCAGGCGTGCAGCAACGCGGCGGCCAGCAAGCCGTACGAGGCCACGCCCAGCGCGCCGTGCAGCGGCAACCACGCCGAGCGCAGCATGGGGTACGACGCGCCCGGAAACAGCCACGCCAGCAGCACCGCCGCCGCGCCCAGCCCCCCCAGTTGCCAGCCCGGTTGCAGGCGCGGGTAGAGCCGCAGCTCCAGCGCGTACACCGTCAGCACCAGCCAGGCGGTGACCGACAGCGCCGGGGCAAAGCCAAAACGCAGCGGCTGCTGTGCCAGCGCACTGCCCAGTGCCAGCGTGTGCAGCAGCCACACGCCCGCCAACACCCAGCGTGCCGGGCCAGCACCGGGGGCGCGCTGCAGGCAGCAACGCATCCACCACACATAGCCCAACGCCGCCGCCACCGAGGGCGCGCTATTCCACCAATGGCTCGCAGCTAAAATCATGGGCACAGTTTAACGGCCCTGCCGGGTGGTTGACTGTCTTTTTGTTTTCGCACTTTTGCAATCTGCCGCCAGCGGGCACGCGCCCGGCGCCGCGCGGCGCACCGAGCACACCCATGGCCTCAGCCCTTACCGAAAAACTGTCCCGGCTCGTCAAGGAGATGCGTGGCCAGGCCCGCATCACCGAGAGCAACGTCACCGACATGCTGCGCGAGGTGCGGCTGGCCCTGCTGGAGGCCGACGTGGCGCTGCCCGTGGTGCGCGAGTTCATTGCCCGCGTCAAGGACAAGGCGCTGGGGCAGGAGGTGGTGGGTTCCCTCACGCCGGGGCAGGCGTTGGTGGGCATCATCCAGCGCGAACTGGCCGCCACCATGGGCGAGGGTGTGAGCGACATCAACTTGGCCCAGCAACCGCCCGCCATCATTTTGATGGCCGGTTTGCAAGGGGCGGGCAAGACCACCACCACCGCCAAACTGGCCAAGCTGCTGGTGGAAAAGCGCAAGAAGAAGGTGCTCACCGTCTCGGGCGACGTGTACCGCCCGGCGGCCATTGAACAGCTCAAAACCGTGACCAAACAGGCTGGGGCCGAATGGTTTCCCAGCTCGCCCGACCAGAAGCCGCTGGACATTGCCCACGCTGCGCTCGATTACGCCAAAAAACACCACTTTGACGTGCTGCTGGTTGATACCGCAGGCCGCCTGGCCATCGACGAAGCCCTGATGGCCGAAATCAAGGCCTTGCACGCGGCGCTCAACCCGGTGGAAACCCTGTTTGTGGTGGATGCCATGCAGGGGCAAGATGCGATCAACACCGCCAAGGCTTTCAAAGAGGCGCTGCCGCTGACCGGCATTGTGCTGACCAAGTTGGACGGCGACTCGCGTGGTGGTGCCGCGCTGTCGGTGCGTACCGTGACGGGTGCGCCCATCAAGTTTGCCGGTGTCAGCGAGAAGATTGACGGGCTGGAGGTGTTTGATGCCGAACGCCACGCGGGCCGCATCCTGGGCATGGGCGATATTTTGGCACTGGTGGAACAAGTCACCGCTGGCGTGGACATGGCGCAGGCCGAAAAACTGGCGGCCAAGGTCAAGAGCGGTGAAGGTTTTGACTTGGAAGACTTTCTTGACCAGATCCGCCAGATGAAAAAAATGGGGGGTTTGGGCAGCCTGATGGACAAGTTGCCGACCCAAATGGCCGCCAAGGCCACCGAAGCCGACCTCAGCCGCGCCGAAAAAGACATCAAGCGCAAAGAAGGCATCATTTGCAGCATGACCCCCCACGAGCGTCGCAAGCCCGAACTCATCAAGGCCACTCGCAAGCGCCGCATTGCCGCCGGTGCCGGGGTGCATGTGCAAGAGGTCAACCGCTTGCTCAAAGAATTTGAGCAGATGCAGGCTGTGATGAAAAAAATGAAGGGCGGTGGCCTGATGAAGATGATGAAAAAACTGGGTGGCATGAAAGGCATGGGCCTGCCCAAGTTCCCCGGCATGTGACCCCCGCCGCCGCCCTGCGCCCATGACCGCCATTGAAATCGGCCTGGCCTTGCCCGCCTTGATGCTGGCGCTGATGCTGCGCCCGTGGCGCATGTTTGCCGGGCCGGGGGCCACGCTGCTCAGCCCCACGGCGGCGGCGCTGGCGCTGCTGCCCTGGCTGTGGCTGCTGCCCCACCAGTTGCCACAGGGGCTGCAGTTGCAGTTTTCCGGGGCCAGTTTGTTGGTGCTGATGCTGGGTTGGCCCTTGGCGGTGTTAGTGCTGGCGCTGGTGGCCGTGGCGGTGTGGGCCATCGGCCCATCCGACGCGGTGGCGGTGCTGTCGCAATGGGTGTGGATTGGGCTGGTGCCCGCCACGCTGGCGCTGTTGTTGGGCGCGGCCATGCGGCGCTGGTTGCCGCCACACCTGTTCATCTACACCCTGGGCCGGGGTTTTTTGGGGACGGCGCTGGTGGTGTTTGGCTCGGGCGTGCTGTACGAGAACCTGCACGACCTGCTGGGCGGTGTCACCTTGCACGATGCGCTGGTGGCGCGCTGGCTTATGGCCTGGGGCGATGCGTTTTTGACCGGCATCATCACCGCCGTGTTTGTGGCCTTTGCCCCGCAGTGGCTGGCCACGTGGTCGGATGCGCGCTATTTGGTCAAGCCGCCTGCAAAATGAACATGTTGCCAGATACGCCCAATCCACCCGAAGCCACTGCGCCACCGCAGGAGTCGTTGCCAGACTTTGTACGCCGTTCCCCATTGTGGGGAGCCGACGATGTGTTGCTGGAGCGCGATGCCAGCACTTGGCGCGAGGTGCCGAGCCTGTGGAGCGAGGATGCCTCCGACTAAAAAAACCGGCGCAGGTTCCCTTGCAAAGTGGGGTAAGAGTGGCAGAATGGCACCATCAACCCGCGCACTGTGCGCCGGGCATTTTCAACTCTAGGAGTTTGTTCCATGAACACATTCAAGCAAAAAGCCCAGCGCGGCTTCACCCTGATCGAACTGATGATCGTGGTGGCGATTATTGGTATTTTGGCGGCGGTGGCGTTGCCGGCTTATCAGAATTACGTAAAAAAATCGGCAGATAACGCCTGTTTAGCTGAAGCTTCATCTTTTGTCAAATCGTATGCTTCATGGCATACAGCTCAGATGGCTGATGCGGATAAGCCTGCATTGACAACAGGAGCAGGCAAATCTTGCACTGCGAGTACAGTTGGAACGCCGCCTGCTCAAACTGCTGCATTGACTGGGACATTTACCGCCGGTACCTCGCGTGGGTCAACTACGACTGCTGTTTCCTGCAATTGGGCAACGGCATCCTGTTCTATTCCTAGCTAATAAATATTGCGATATTCTTAGTGGTATGCCATCTGGTTTGTTTGACATTTTTAATCAAATTTGGTTAGAGTTTTTGGTGTTAACATGAATTTTTTGGTGGTGTATTTGCTTTGAAATTGTTGTTTGTAAATAAGGCCTCGATTGAGGCCTTATTTAATGCCTGATGTCATCCAATATCTAGGATATCCTCCTGAAAAGTTGGTTGTGCTTATTTGGGTTGAATTTTTATCTGTTGCGTATAATATAAAAATATAAAATATAAAATATAAAATATAAAATATTTTTAATTTTATATTTTTCGTTTCGTAATAAATAAAACTATAAAAATTTGAGGCAATGTTCTTGCCAATGAATATCGATAATAATATTTGAGAATAAGGCGTCACAAGAACACCATCAACCATAGATTGAATAAGTCCACCAAATAATCCAAAAATTAATCCAAATTTAATAAAAAATTTATTACTTTCTTTGTATTGATATATTTCTTGAAAACTTTGATATATAAAATAAAATAAAATAATAATTAGAGTTATTGCTGCCAAAATCCCCCATTCAGCTGCGACTTGTAAAAATGCTTGGTGTGGATGAGCTGCAACCTTGTTGGGTATGTCTGCAAAGCCCATCGGCCCAATGCCTAACCAAGGGTTCTGTCGTATGGCGTCCAGCGCCAAGCCCCAAATGACCTCTCGACTACTGAGTCCTGTCAGGCTTTCAACACTGGTTCTTAGTCCTTTGGCCCCTCCAGGCAAAAACTCCATCAGGGCTGGGGCCAACAGTAGCCCTCCCATTACGCAAGCCACCATCCAAAGCGCAATCCGCCGTAAGTTCGGCCCCCCAAACGCAAACACTACAGAAGTGATTGCCCATGCTGCCAAGGTGCCCCGCGTGCCTGCAATCACCACCATGCAAACGCCACTCAGCACCACCCAGGTGTCCAGCGCGCGCAAGGAGTTGGAGTAACGGGTTGGTTCGCCCCATGTTGCCACCAGCAAAACCGGCAAGGCCATTGTAAAAAATTGGCCCTGAAACCGGACATTGGAAAACCCATCAATCAGCATCCAGGGGTGAAAGTACAAGTCTGGATGCGACAAGGCGGCCAAGTAGGTCAGCCAAAACTGTAGCACCAGCCCGTAGCACGTCAACCGCAACGCCAGCAGAAAGCAAAACCGGGTTTCGGTTGGCCAGCGCGAGTGCAGTGTGGCGATAAAGGTTGTCAGTCCTATGGAGCACACCAGCAAGCCTACCTCGGTGAATCCTGCCACTTTGTTGGCCGACAGCGCCGAAGACAGCATCCCCAGTGCAATCACCGCAGCCCATGCCCAGCCCCACTTGCCGAAAAAGATATAAGGCCCTCGGTACAACAAGAAAAATACCCCAACCAGAAAAAATATGAATATCTGCCCTATTCTGTGCTGGTCGTACCACGATATTTCATAAAAACGCACCAGCGGCAACAGTGCCGTCAACCCCAGCACTGCCACCAGCATGCCGAGCGACAGGTTTTTTTCATTAAAAAAGTTCATCACGCACGGCTTTTTTTCAAGCACCCAAGTTCTCACCCCCACACCGCACTCCCCACCGTGGCCACGGCCCCAGCCAGCAGGCTCAAGCCCACCCCCAGCACCACTTTCTGGCCGATGACGCGGCCCCCAGTCGTCCAGGCGATGCCCGCTTTTACCAGCGTGTTGGTCAGCGCGGCCACGCCCATGGCGGTGGCAGTGATGATGCCGGGTAGGGCGGTTTCAGCCGGTTGGCGCGCCAGCGAAATCACGATGGCATCCACATCGGCCACGCCCGATAAGGCGGCCAGCGCAAACACGCCCCGGTTGCCCAGCCATTCTTGCGCAGCGGGCACCAACACGCCCATCAGCGCCAAAAACAGGCCAAAGCCCAGCGCCGTGCCCAAGTCGAATGAGGCGTTATCCCCGGTTGGCGGGGCGGTGGTGCTTGTGGCGGTGTTGTTGGCGGCGGTTTGTCGCCAGCCGTTCAGGCCCAGCAGCACCAGCACCAGCCCCGGCACCAGCAGCGTGGTCGCCAGGTGTTGCAGCAAGCTGGGCTGCATCAGGCCAATCACGGCCACCATGCGAAAGAACATGATGCCGCAGGCGCTCAGCGTGCCCGCAGCGGCGGCGTTGGCCAGTGCAGGCTCTTGCTTAGCGTAACGCGACAGGGCCAAGGTGGTGGCGGTGGACGATGCCAGCCCGCCCAGCAATCCGGTCCACAGCAGGCCGCGTTGCGCGCCGGTCAGGCGCATAGCCCAGTGCCCGGTGAGCGACAGGGCGGCAATCAGAATCACCGCCCACCACAGTTCATAGGGGTTGAGGGCGTTGTAAGGGCCGTACCCTTGGTTGGGCAGGTTGGGCAGAATCACCACCGACAGCACCAGCAGTTGCAGTGCTGAACTCAATTCTCGTTCCGCAATCAGGCGCAGCCAGCCATGCAGGGTGGGCTTGAGCTGCAGCAGGATGGTGGCCAGCACCGCCACCGCAAACGCCAACGCGTAAGCCCCGGTGGCGGCGTAGGCCCCCAGCACCAGCGTCAGCAGCATGGCCATGGCGCTGGTGGCGCTGAGGTTGTTTTGGTCGTCGGCGCTTTGCCAGTAGGCGGCAGCGGCCAGCAGTCCCACCGCCAGCAGCCCCGCCACCAGCGGCCACGCGCCGTACTTGGGCAGCAGTGTGCCCAGCACGCCCCCCAGCAGGCCCGTCAGGGCAAAGGTGCGCAAGCCCGCCACACGCGCACCGCTGGGCAGGTCGCGCGTTTGCCAGCCGCGTTCCAGTCCAATCAACAGGCCAATCACCAGCGAGGCCCCCAGCCCCAGCGCATCGGGTGGAATTCCGAGTGTGTTCATGGCCCGCATATTACGCCGCACTTGCCCGACAATCGCCCCCATGCACCCCAAAGTTTTGCTGGACACCTGCGCCGACCTGATTGCGCAAACCCTGACCTTTCAACACCCCGCCGATGCCACTGTGGCCCGGTTTTTCCGGGAACACCGCCAGCTCGGGCCGCGTGAGCGGCACACGCTGTCCGACACGGTGTACGCCGTGCTGCGCGAGAAGCCGCGCCTGCAATGGTGGGCCAAGCGCGCCCCTGCGCCCGCCGATGCCAGCGCCGCGCCCAAACCGCCCAAGGGCACCAAACCCAGCCCGCGCCCACCGCACAGCGCGCGTTGCTTGGCGTTGTTGGTGTGGCGCGATCAACAGCCCGACCTGCTGCCCGCCGTGGCCACCGAAGCCGAATTGACTTGGCTCGCCACCTGCACCGCTGCCACGTGGCAAGCCCCCGACGCACCGCCCGATGTGCGCCACCTGTTGCCGTATTGGCTGGCCCAACCCTTGCAAGCCCAGTTGGGCGATGGTTTTGCCGCCTTGGCCGTTGCCGTGAACGAACCGGCACCGCTGGACGTGCGCATCAACCCGCTCAAGGTCAAGCGCCCGGCGGTGCTGCAGCAACTGCAGCAGGCGGGGCTGGAGGCGCAGGCCACGCCGTACTCGCCGTGGGGCGTGCGCCTGCACGGCAAGCCGTCGCTGGCACGCCTGCCGTTGTTCACCGAGGGCGCGATCGAGGTGCAGGACGAGGGCTCGCAGCTGCTGGCCCTGCTGCTGGACGCCAAGCGCAACGAGCTGGTGGTGGACTTTTGCGCCGGTGCAGGGGGCAAGACGTTGGCCATCGGCGCGGCCATGCGCAACACCGGGCGGCTGTACGCCATCGACACCTCGGCGCACCGGCTGGAAGGCCTGCAGCCGCGCCTGCAGCGCGCCGGTCTGGGCAACGTCCACACGCTGGTGATTGCGCACGAGCGCGATGAACGCCTCGACCGCATGCACGCCAAGGCCGACCGCGTGCTGGTGGACGCGCCGTGTTCGGGCCTGGGCACGCTGCGCCGCAGCCCGGACGTGAAGTGGCGCCAGAGCCCGCAGCAGGTGGCGGAGCTGGCCGACTTGCAAGGGCGCATCCTGGCCAGTGCGGCGCGGCTGGTCAAGCCCGGCGGGCGCCTGGTGTACGCCACCTGCAGCCTGCTGGAGCAGGAAAACGAGGCCGTGGCACAGGCCTTTTCCTTGGCGCACCGCGACTTTGAGGCTGTGCCGGTGCCGGAGCTGTTGCAGCAGGCCGGCCTTGAGCCCGAAACCGCTGCCAGCCTGTGCCAGGGCGATCATTTGCGCCTGTGGCCGCACCTGCACGGCACCGACGGCTTTTTTGCCGCCGTGTGGCGCCGCAAGTTTTGACGCAGCGCAAAACAGTGCAAAACCCCGCCCCATTTCCGACAAGGGGTAGGGTCAAGCCATTGCCCGCAGTGGCCCGGATGCCTAGAATGAACCGCTTGTTTGAACGGTTTTGTTAAAGGTTAGTACATGTCTGGACTGGAATCGGGCTTTGGCCTGATGGTGGATTTTGTGGCCCATGGCCTGAGTGGCCTGGTGTGGTGGCAGGTGTTGCTGGTGGCGCTGGTGCTCACGCACATCACCATTGTGAGTGTGACGCTGTACCTGCACCGCTGTCAGGCGCACCGCGCGCTGGAGCTGCACCCGCTGGTGTCGCATTTCTTCCGCTTCTGGCTGTGGTTGACCACTGGCATGGTGACCAAGGAGTGGGCCGCCATCCACCGCAAGCACCACGCCAAGTGCGAGCAGGAGGGCGACCCGCACAGCCCGCAGATCTTTGGCATCAAGAAAGTGTTCTGGGAGGGCGCCGAGCTCTACCGCGCCGAGGCCAACAACGCCGACACCGTGCAGCGTTTTGGCCACGGCACGCCCAACGACTGGGTGGAGCACAACGTCTACACCCGCCATTCGCGCTGGGGCATCGTCATCATGCTGGCGCTGGACGTGGCGCTGTTTGGTGGCCTGGGCCTGGCGGTGTGGGCGATGCAGATGGCGTGGATCCCGATCTGGGCCGCTGGGGTGGTCAATGGCATCGGCCACTACTGGGGCTACCGCAACTTCGAGGCCGCCGACGCCAGTACCAATCTGGTTCCTTGGGGCATCATCATTGGTGGCGAGGAATTGCACAACAACCACCACACTTACCCCACATCGGCCAAATTTTCGGTCAAGCCGTATGAGTTTGACATTGGCTGGCTCTACATCAGCGTGCTGGCCAAGTTGGGCCTGGCCCGCGCCAAAAAGACCCCGCCCAAACTGGCGTTTGGTGCCGTGCAGCCGGTGGCGGACGAAAAAACCCTCGAAGCCATCATCACCAACCGTTATGAGGTGATGGCACGTTACGCCCGCCAAATGCGTGTGACCGTGCAAGCCGAGCTGGATGCGCTGCAGGCCAAAAGCGCCGATGTATCGCGCCTGGAGGCTGTGCGCCGCTGGCTGCACCGCGACGACGACAAGGTGCCCGCCAAGTACAAGGCCAAGGTGGAGCAGGTGCGTGCCCAGCACCCGGCGCTGGCCCAGATGCACGCCATGCGCGAGGAGCTGCGCCAGTTGTGGTCCAACACCACCCTGACGCGCGAGCAACTGGCCAGGAACCTGCAGGCCTGGTGCCGCCGCGCCGAAGAAAGCGGTATTGCCGCCTTGCGCGACTACGCTGTGCAGTTGCGAGCGGTGCGGGCGTAAATATACCTGCGCCTGTATTGCTTAGCGTATTCTTGCTAATATATCGCTGTGGCCGCGCCCGGTCTGGGCGCGGCTTTTTTTCTGGTGCAAGGTCGCGCTTGTTGTTTGTGGTGGTCAAGTAAAAAAAGGAATTTGGGTATGCATTGGTTCAATAACCTCAAAATCGGCGCAAAGCTGATCGTCGGTTTTTTGGTGGTAGCTGCGATTGGCGCTGTGATTGGTGTCTTGGGGTTGGTTAACCTGTCCCGTATCAACGACATGGCCGACACCATGTACGAAAAAGAGGTGTTGGGTTTGCGTTATGCGTCTCAGGCCCAAGCCGAGATGATGGTGGCCGGGCGCACCTTGCGCGGTGCCATCTTGGCATCTGATATCGAATCTCGCAACCGTTTCATCGACAACGCCCTGCAGCGGGTGCAAAACGCCCAACAACGCCTGCAAAAAGCCGAATCCACCATTTACAGCCCAGAAGGCAAGGCGTTGTTCCAGCAGGCCACGCAGGCGGTGCAAGCGTATGAGCAGAACCTGAAGACGGCGATTGGAATCATCCGCAGTGAGCCGTTGCAGCCGATGCGGGAATCTACCGCGTACGTGGTCGGCCCGATGCGCGACAGCGCCTCCCGAATGGAGGAGTTCCTGGACAAGCTGGCCAGCCTGAAGGAAAGCAATGCCAGCCAGTTCAAAGACCTGAGCACGCAGGTGTATGAACAAGCCCGCTGGATGTTGGTGTTGGCGGTGCTGGTGGGCGCAGGTGCCGGTGGTGTGATTGGTGTGCTGTTGACCCGCCACCTGACCCGCCAGTTGGGAGGTGAGCCCACCGATGTAGCCCATCTGGCGGTGCAGATTGCCGCCGGCGACCTGACGGGCCGCATCGACGCCAGCCAGGCCCAGCCCGGCAGCGTGGTGTACGCCATGCGCGACATGCAGGCCGCGCTGGTGCAGCTGGTGGGCAGCGTGCGCAAGGCCAGCGACCACATTGCCACTGGTGCGCACCAGATTGCCACCGGCAACGCCGACCTGTCGCAGCGCACCGAAGAGCAGGCCAGCAACTTGCAGCAGACTTCGGCCTCGATGGAGGAGCTCACCAGCACCGTGCAGCAGAACACCGAGACCGCGCAGCAGGCCACGCAACTGGTACTGACCGCCACCGACGCCGCCACGCAGGGCGGGCAGGTCGTCAACCAGGTGGTTCACACCATGGCCGAGATCACCGAGTCGTCGCGCAAGATTGGCGACATCATTGGCGTGATCGACGGCATTGCGTTCCAGACCAACATCCTGGCGCTCAACGCGGCGGTGGAAGCGGCACGCGCGGGCGAGCAAGGCCGGGGCTTTGCCGTGGTGGCGGGCGAGGTGCGCACGCTGGCCCAGCGCAGCGCCGAAGCGGCCAAGGAGATCAAGGCCCTGATCGAGAACAGTGTCAGCAAGGTGCAGGTGGGCAACGAGCTGGTGGTGCAGGCCGGTGTGACGATCGACGGCGTGGTGGAGCAGGTCAAGCGCGTAGCCGATCTGATGGCCGAGATCAACGCGTCCTCGCGCGAGCAGGCCAGCGGCATCGGCCAGATTGGCAACGCGGTGGCGCAGCTTGATACCGTGACGCAGCAGAACGCTGCGCTGGTGGAGGAGGCCTCGGCCGCCGCCGACAGCCTCAACCAGCAGGCCCAGACGCTGGTGCAGCAGGTGGGGGCGTTCCGCGTCTGACCGCTGTTTGGCCCCGCCTTGCAGCAGGGCCAGCCCGGGAGCAGGCATGAAAAAACCGCCAGCCCGGCAATGGGTGTGGCGGTTTTTTTGAACTTGGAAGCAGGCTGAATTACTTCAGCTTGATTTCCTTGTAGTCCACGTGCTTGCGGGCCACCGGATCAAATTTCTTGATCAGCAGCTTTTCGGGCGTGGTCTTCTTGTTCTTGTCGGTGGTGTAGAAGTGACCGGTGCCGGCAGTGGATTCCAGCTTGATTTTTTCGCGTCCGCCTTTGGTTGCCATGGTTGCAGCTCCTTAAAAATTAGGCTTGGCCACGTGCGCGCAGGTCGGCGAGCACAGCGTCGATACCGTTCTTGTCGATCAGGCGCAGTGCAGCGCCCGAAACGCGCAGGCGCACCCAGCGGTTTTCGCTTTCGACCCAGAAACGGCGGGATTGCAGGTTCGGCAGGAACCGGCGCTTGGTTTTGTTGTTGGCGTGGGAAACGTTGTTCCCGACCATGGGCTTCTTGCCCGTGACTTCGCAGACGCGTGCCATGATTGGACACTCCAGTGAAATGTTAGCGGCGCTCGGGCCGCACCTCGCCCTTGTCCTGTGTTGTGCCGCCTGCCAAACGGGGTGTGGTCTGGACGGCTCCGGCTCAAGGGCGGTGAAAATTGCCGCAAATTGCAGCAAACCGCGCATTATAGCCGCATGGGCGCGGTGGCACGCAGGGCGCGCAGGGTGGCGTGCAGCTCGGGCACTTGCAGCGCCTCGGGCAGGTCCTGCAGCGCGGGGTGCTGCAGGTAGCCTTGCAGGTGGTACCACTCGGGGTCGGTGGCGTCGGCTATCTGCAGCAGGCTCTCGGGCGTCCAGTCGTCGTTGCGGGTAATGCGTTCGCCCAACCGGATGCACAGGTAGCACAGGGCCAGCCGCACGCCGCGTACTTCGTCAAGTTCACTGGCGGGGGTGAGCACGGTGCGGTCGATGTCGCGCACCTCTTGCACCAGCTCGGCCGGGATTTGCCATTCCTGCAGCAGCAGGGCACCGATTTCGGCGGCGCTCAGGCCCAGGTGCTCGATTTCGGCGGCCATGCGCTGCGGCAGCGGCAGCGCCCAGGTGTGGGCCGCGTTATCGGCGTCGGCGCTGCTGGTGCCGGGCCAGAAGCCGTAGCCCACCAGCTGGCCCAGGAAGTACAGCACCACTTGCGTGACGAGCGTGCCGGTGTCGGGCAGTTGCAGCTTCTGGCCCAGGCGCACGCACAGCTCGCTGGCCAGGGTGATGCTCTGGCCGATTTGGTCCAGCACCGCCTGCCCGCGCGCCCCCACGCCGCTGGTGGGCGCCATCAGCATGTACTGCAGGCACAGGTTGCGCACGGTGTTCAGGCCCAGGAAGGTGATGGCCTGCCCGGTGTTGGTGACGGGTTGCAGCAGGCCGTACAGCGGGCTGTTGACCGTGCTCAGCACCTTGGCGGTGATGGCGGACTGGCCCTTGATCATGATGCTGAGGTCGATGGAGTTGGTGGTCTCCACAAAATCGGGCGACAGCACCTGGTGTACAGCCAGCGGCGGGCGGGGCAGGGCGCGCAGCCTGTCCACCAAGGCTTGCCGTCCGGGCTCGGGCAGTGCCTCGTGCGGCAGCCAGCGCAGTTCGGCCAGGCCAGCGGGAAGGGTGTTGGTGGCTGCGTTTTCAGCCTCTGCGTTGGGCGCTGGGGTGGGTTCGGGGGCTGGTACCGGGGCGGATGCCAGCGCCTGCTCCACGCCTGGAGCTGCACCTGCCGGGGGCGTGATGGGGGCGGAGGTGGCAGGCGTGTCGGCGGCACTGCCGATGGCCGCATCGTTGGCGGCCACGGTGCTGGCTGGTGCCACCACCGCCAGTGGCACGCTGGTCGCATGGCTGGCCTTGGCAGCCGCCGCTGCGCGCAGGGCCTGTGCATGCGCTGTGACAGGGGGTGCTGGTGGCACGGCCGATCCGGCAGCCGGTGCGGGTGGCTGGGCGGTGTGCCAGTCCATCTGCTGATCGCGCGCCTGGCGCTGCTTTTCCTCGCTCAGCCACCACCACATCCCCAGCCCGACCAGCAACAGGCCGATGCTCCACAGCAGTGCCACGGCGCGTCAGCCTGCGGCCTGTTCCAGGAAGCGTTGCGCGTCCAGCGCCGCCATGCAGCCGGTGCCCGCGCTGGTGATGGCCTGGCGGTAGATGTGGTCTTGCACATCACCCGCGGCAAACACGCCGGGCACGCTGGTCTGCGTGGCAAAGCCGTTCTGGCCGCCGTGCGTGACGAGGTAGCCGTCCTTGAGCGCGAGCTGGCCCTCAAACAGGCTGGTGTTGGGGCTGTGGCCAATGGCAATGAAGCAGCCTTGCACCGCCACGTCCTCGGTGGTGCCGCTTTGCACGTTCTTCAGGCGCACGCCGGTCACGCCCTGGGCGTTGCCCAGCACTTCGTCCAGCACGCTGTGCAGCTTGAGTTCAATTTTGCCTTCCGCCACCTTGGCCATGAGCTTGTCGATCATGATGGCCTCGGCCTTGAAAGTGTCGCGGCGGTGCACCAGCGTGACCTTGCTGGCAATGTTGGACAGGTACAGTGCCTCTTCCACGGCGGTGTTGCCGCCGCCCACCACGGCCACGGGCTGGCCCCGGTAGAAGAAGCCGTCGCAGGTGGCGCAGGCGCTCACGCCCCGGCCCATGAAGGCTTCTTCAGACGGCAGGCCCAGGTACTTGGCCGACGCACCGGTGGCAATGATGAGCGCGTCGCAGCTGTACTGGCCGCTGTCGCCGGTCAGCATGAACGGGCGCTTGGACAGATCGACGGCGTTGATGTGGTCGAACACGATTTCGGTGTTGAAGCGCTCGGCGTGGGCCTGGAAGCGCGCCATCAGGTCGGGGCCTTGCACGCCGTCCACGTCGGCGGGCCAGTTGTCCACTTCGGTGGTGGTCATGAGCTGGCCGCCCTGCGCCATGCCGGTGACGAGCAGCGGCTTGAGGTTGGCGCGCGCGGCGTAGATGGCAGCGGTGTAGCCGGCGGGGCCGGAGCCGAGGATCAGGACTTGGGCGTGTTGCATGGTGCTGTGCGTCGGAAGTGGTGGGATGAGCCCCGATTGTAGAAAGCCTGGGCCGCGTGTGCTCGGTTAAGCTTGCGCCCTTGCTCTATGACGTACTCCCTTAAAACTTTGAACAAAAGCGCCAGCAGCCGCCGCGAACCGTCCGGCCTGGCCCGTTTTACCCAAGAGATCGGCCTGACCGTGGGCGCCCTGAGCCTGCTGTTCTGGTTTCTGGCGCTGTACAGCTACGCGCGTACCGATCCGGCCTGGTCCACCTCGGGCACGGGCGAGCCGCTGCACAACTGGGGCGGCCACCTGGGCGCGCTGCTGGCCGATGGCAGTTATGTGCTGTTTGGCGCGTCGGTGTGGTGGTGTCTGCTGGTGGCTGCGCGTGCGTGGTGGGCGGCGCTGCTGCGCTGGTCGCGCCTGGAAAGCGCCAGCGCCAGCGACGAGGAAGGCCCGTGGTGGCAGCGGTTGGACCAGCGCCGCATCAAGTTCTGGTCTGGCCTGGCATTGCTGTTGTCGGCCAGCGCGATGATGGAGTGGACGCGCCTGTACCCGTGGGACGACAGCCTCCCTGCTCTGGCCGGTGGTGTGTGGGGCGGCTGGCTGGGTGGCGTGGCGCTGCGCTGGCTGGGCGACATTGGCTCGGCCATCATGGGCGCGTCGCTGATGGGGCTGGGGCTGGGCTGGGTGTTCCGCTTTTCGTGGGGGCAGGTGTGCGAGGTGGTTGGCCAGCGCCTGATGCTGCTGCTGGACGCCTGGCGTGGCCGCTGGAGCGCGCATCTGGACCACCGCATCGGGCTGCGTGCCGCACGTGAGCGCGAGGAGGCGCTGCACCCGGCGCCCGCCGCAACCCGGCGCCCGCGCCAGACCGCCGCCAAGGAAACCGGCAAGGAGGCTGCATCCACGGCGGCCGCCTCTGCGCCACCGCCCGCCGCCGCCCCCACGCCCGAGGAGGAGGCACAGCAGGCCCGCCGCCAGCGCCGCGAGAACCTGTTGCGCCGCGCCAAGGCCGTGGTCGGGCTGGACAAGGGCGAAGCCGTGCCCGAACCCGAACCGCCAGCGGCGGCAGAGCCTGCATCGGCCAGCGCGCCCGCCAGCCCCAAGCGTGCGCCCAAGACCCGGGCCGCCGGTGCCCAGCCGGAGGCGGACGGCCAGCTGGCGCTGTCCGACTCGCCATTGCCGCAGGTGGACTTGCTGGATGGGATCGGGCCACAGCAAAGCACGGTGTCGGCCGACACGCTGGAGATGACCAGCCGCCTGATCGAGAAGCGCCTGCGCGACTTTGGCGTGCAGGTGACGGTGGTGGCGGCGTTTCCGGGGCCCGTGATTACCCGCTACGAAATTGAGCCTGCCACCGGGGTCAAGGGCTCGCAGGTGGTCAATCTGGCCAAAGATTTGGCGCGCTCGCTGTCGCTGGTGTCGATCCGCGTGATCGAGACCATTCCGGGCAAGAACCTGATGGCGCTGGAGCTGCCCAACGCGCGGCGTCAGACCATCAAGCTCAGCGAAATTCTGGGCTCGCCGGTGTACCACGACGCGCGCAGCCTGCTGACCATGGGCCTGGGCAAGGACATTGCCGGGCAGCCGGTGGTGGCCGATTTGGCCAAAATGCCGCACTGTTTGGTGGCGGGCACCACGGGCTCTGGCAAATCGGTGGGCATCAACGCCATGATCCTGAGCCTGCTCTACAAGGCCGAGCCCAAGGACGTGCGCTTGCTGATGATTGACCCCAAGATGCTGGAACTCAGCGTGTACGAGGGCATTCCGCACCTGCTGTGCCCGGTGGTCACCGACATGAAGCAAGCTGCCAACGGTTTGAGCTGGTGCGTGGGCGAAATGGAAAAACGCTACAAGCTCATGAGCAAGGTGGGCGTGCGCAACCTGGCGGGCTACAACACCAAGATTGACGAGGCCAAGGCGCGCGGCGAGTCCATCGCCAACCCGTTCAGCCTGACGCCGGAGGCGCCCGAGCCGCTGCAGCGCCTGCCGCACATTGTGGTGGTGATTGATGAACTGGCCGACCTGATGATGGTGGTGGGCAAGAAGATCGAGGAACTGATCGCGCGGCTGGCGCAGAAGGCGCGCGCGGCCGGCATCCACCTGATTCTGGCCACCCAGCGCCCGAGCGTGGATGTGATCACCGGGCTGATCAAGGCCAATATCCCGACGCGCATCAGCTTCCAGGTCAGCAGCAAGATCGACAGCCGCACCATCCTGGATCAGATGGGCGCCGAGGCGCTGCTGGGCATGGGCGACATGCTCTACATGCCCAGTGGCACCGGCTACCCGACGCGGGTCCACGGTGCCTTCGTCAGCGACGAGGAAGTCCACCGCGTGGTGACGTACCTTAAGGCCAAGGGCGGCGAGCCCGACTACATCGAAGGCGTGCTCGAAGGCGGTGCCGACGGCGAGGGCGGCGACCTGTTGGGCAACGATGGCGAAGGCGCCGGCGAGAAAGACCCGCTGTACGACCAGGCGGTGGCGATTGTGCTGAAAGACCGCAAGGCCAGCATCAGCTATGTGCAGCGCAAGCTGCAGATCGGCTACAACCGCTCCGCGCGCCTGCTGGAGCAGATGGAAAAGGCAGGTCTGGTGAGTTCGCTCACCGCCAGCGGCCAGCGCGAGATTCTGGTCGCAGCGCGCGGGAGCGAGTGATGGCCGCAGCACAAGTTTTTACAACTGGTACCGTCCACACCGGAAACCTGGCCCCTGCGGCCAGAGTCCCAGATGCCATGACGACATCTTCACGTTTCATGCACCGCACGCTGCGCTGGCTGGGCATGCTGGCGCTGCCGTACGCCGCCGCCCACGCCGATGGCCTGACCGACCTGGCCACCTTCCTGCGCACCACGCAGCAAGGCCAAGCCAGCTTCACCCAGACCGTGACCGCGCCCCAGAAAGACGGTGCCGCCGCGCCGCGCAGCAAGACCAGCAGCGGCACATTCGAGTTCCAGCGCCCCAGCCGCTTCCGCTTTCAGTACACCCAGCCGTTTGCACAGACCATCGTTGCCGACGGCCAGCAGCTGTGGCTGTTTGACGCCGACCTGAACCAGGCCACCGTGCGCCGCCAGCAGGACGTGCTGGGCAACACCCCGGCGGCGCTGATTGCCGCCGCGCCGGACTTGCGCGGCCTGCACAGCGTGTTCACCTTGAGCAACGCCCCCGACGCCGACGGCCAGCAATGGGTGCGCGCCACGCCCAAGGGCAAGGACGGGCAGTTGCAGTCCATGCAGCTGGGTTTTAAGCAAGGCCAGCTGGCCACGCTGGAGATGCTGGACAGCTTTGGCCAGCGTTCGGTGCTGCGCTTTGGCCCCATGAATCTGCAGCCCGGCTTTGGGTCTGGGCATTTCGTGTTCGAGCCACCGCCGGGGGCGGACGTGGTGCGGCAGTGACGCCGCCCAACGTACCCCTGGCCGAGCGCCTGCGCCCGCGCACGCTGGCCGACGTGGTGGGCCAGGCGCACCTGCTGGGGCCAGGGCGGCCGTTGCGGGTGGCGTTTGAATCCGGCCAGCCGCACAGCTGCATTCTGTGGGGGCCGCCGGGGGTGGGCAAGACCACGCTGGCGCGCCTGATGGCGCAGGCGTTCGACGCGCAGTTCATCGCCATCAGCGCGGTGCTGGGCGGTGTCAAGGACATCCGCGATGCGGTGGAGCGCGCCCAGGCGGCTCGTTCCGGTTTGCAGCCGCAGGGCAGCGTGCTGTTTGTGGATGAAATCCACCGCTTCAACAAAAGCCAGCAGGACGCGCTGCTGCCGCACCTGGAAAGCGGCTTGTTCCACCTGGTGGGCGCCACCACCGAGAACCCCAGCTTCGAGCTGAACGCCGCCTTGCTCTCGCGCGCGGCGGTGTACGTGTTGCAACCGCTGACGCCGGACGAGCTGGCGCAGCTGGTGGCCCGGGCACAGGCGCTGGGCGATGTGCCCGCCCTGACGCCCGACGCGCTGCAGGCGCTGCTGGGCTACGCCGATGGCGACGCGCGCCGCCTGCTCAACACGCTGGAGACCCTGGCCACGGTGGCCCGGGTGCAAGGCGCGGCACTGATCGACGCCGACGGCATGCAGCACGTGCTGGGCGAACAACTGCGCCGCTTCGACAAAGGGGGCGACCAGCACTACGACCAGCTTTCGGCCTTCCATAAATCGATCCGGGGCTCGCAGCCGGATGCGGCGCTGTACTGGCTGGCGCGCCTGCTCGACGGTGGGGCCGACCCGCAACACATCACGCGCCGCCTGGTGGCCATTGCCAGCGAGGACATCGGCAACGCCGACCCGCGCGCCTTGCCGCTGGCCATGGCGGCGGCGCAGGCGCTGGAGCGCCAGGGCCTGCCCGAGGGTGAACTGGCGCTGGCGCAGGCCACCACCTACCTGGCGGTGGCGCCTAAGTCCAACGCGGCGTATGTGGCGTGGCAGCAGGCCAAGGCCTTTGTGCGGCAGGATGGCAGCCGCCCGGTGCCCGCGCACCTGCGCAACGCCCCCACCGCCTTGCTGCGCCAGTTGGGCCACGGCGCGGCCTACCGTTATCCGCACGATGAAACCGAGGGCTACGCCGCTGGCGAGCGTTACTGGCCCGACGGCGTGGCGCCGCCACCGTGGTACCAGCCGGTGCCGCGCGGGCTGGAAATCAAGATGGCCGACAAATTGGCCCGTCTGCGTGCGCTCGATGAGGTCGCAGCCACGTCGGCAAAACTAAAATAACGCCTTTGCGTGCCGGTTCGTGGTGCGCAGCCCCTGTCCAACCGATCCTCTTATGACCCAACACGCCGCTCCCGACGCCAAGACCCCGGCTGCCCCGCACGCCGACGACAACCAGCTCATCACCGAGCGGCGCGAAAAACTCAAGGCCCTGCGCGCGGCCCAGCAAGCCGGCCAGGGCGTGGCCTTCCCCAACGACGTCAAGCCCCAGCACCGCGCCGAGGAGCTGTTTGCCGAGTACGCCAGCATGAGCAACGAGCTGCTGGAACCCATGAAGATCAAGGTCAGTGTGGCCGGGCGCATGATGCTCAAGCGCGTGATGGGCAAGGCCAGCTTTGCCACGCTGCAGGACGCATCGTTTGGCCCCAGCGGTGGCCGCATCCAGCTCTACATCAACAACGACGGTGTGGGCGCCGAGGTGCACGGTGCCTTCAAGCACTGGGATTTGGGCGACATCGTGTTTGCCGAAGGCACGCTGTTCAAGACCCGCACCGGCGAGTTGTCCATCCACACCAGCAGCATCCGCTTGATTACCAAGAGCTTGCGCCCGTTGCCCGACAAGTTCCACGGCATTCACGACCAGGAAATCAAGTACCGCCAGCGTTACGTGGATTTGATGACCGATGGGCAGGCGCGCCAGCGTTTCATGGCACGCAGCCAAGCCGTCACCAGCATCCGCGAATTCATGGTGCAGCACAACTTCCTGGAAGTCGAGACCCCGATGCTGCACCCGATTGCGGGCGGCGCCAACGCGCGCCCGTTCGTGACGCACCACAACGCGCTGGAGCAGGACATGTACCTGCGCATTGCGCCCGAGTTGTACCTCAAGCGCCTGATTGTGGGGGGCTTTGAGCGTGTGTTCGAGATCAACCGCAACTTCCGCAACGAAGGCATCTCGGTGCGCCACAACCCCGAGTTCACCATGATGGAGTTCTACGCGGCGTACTGGAACTACCTCGACCTGATGGCCTTCACCGAGCAGCTGATCCGCCATGCGGCACACCGCATCTGCGGTGGCGCACGCCTGACCTACCAAGGCCGTGATGTGGATCTGGAGTCGCCGTTCGAGCGTTTGACCATCCGCGAGGCCATCCTCAAGCACACCGAGGCTGGTGACAACGTGGACAACCGCGACTGGCTGATCCAGCAACTGCGCAAGCTGGGCATGGACTTGGTGAAAGACCGATTGGAAAGCCGCAGCTTGGCCGGTTTGCAGGTGATGTACTTCGAGGAAACGGTGGAAGACAAGCTCTGGAACCCGACCTTCATCTGCAACCACCCGACCGAAATCTCGCCGCTGGCGCGTGCCAACGACAACGACCCGACCATCACCGAGCGTTTTGAGCTGTACATCACTGGGCGCGAAGTGGGCAACGGTTTCAGCGAGTTGAACGATGCCGAAGACCAAGCCGCGCGTTTCCACGCTCAGGTCGAAAACAAGCACGCCGGCGACGACGAAGCCATGTTCTACGATGCCGACTACGTGCGCGCATTGGAGTACGGCATGCCCCCGGCAGGCGGCTGCGGCATCGGTATCGACCGTTTGATCATGCTGCTGACCGACAGCCCCAGCATCCGCGACGTGATCCTGTTCCCCGCACTGCGCCGCGAGTGAGCGCGCGTTGAACTGGGCACTGGCGTAGCAGCATGGTACGGCGCAACTGGCAAGCCCAACTGCCCGAATGGGCACAGGACTGGCTGGAGGTCATCATTCCGGGTGGGCAGATCCTGCTCATCCTGGTGGTAGCGTGGGCGCTGCAGCGGCTGGTGGTGCGCGTTGTCGACCGGGCCGGTACGCACTACCAGATGCCGCTGGAACTGGTGGTGCCCATCAAGGGCCTGCTGCGCTGGACGCTGCTGGCCAGCGCGCTGCTGCTGGTGCTGGAGCGGCTGGGCGTGTCGGCAATGGTGCTGTGGACGGCCTTCACCGGCTTTGCCACGGTGGGGGCGGTGGCGTTCTTTGCCGCGTGGAGCGTGCTGTCCAACCTGTTCTGTGCGCTGCTGATCTTTACCGTCGGGCCTTTCAGCCTGGGCGATACGATCGAGCTGCTGGATACCGCTGAAAAGCCCGGCGCCAAGGGCCGGGTGGTCGACATCAATCTGCTCTATACCACGCTGGAGGACAGCGACGCTCCCGGCGCGCTGTTGCAGATTCCCAATGCGCTGGTGTTCCAGCGCGTGCTGCGACGCTGGAAGAGTGGCCAACCCGTGGGGGCTGGCCCTGTGGCCCCCAGGCCGACGCCAGCGCCCATGGCGGCACCCGCCAATGCCGAGGCACCGGCCCCAGTGCCACCGGCTCAGGCGTAGGCTTCGAGCGCCTTGCGCATCTTCTTCATTGCGGCCACTTCAATTTGGCGGATGCGTTCGGCGCTGACGCTGTATTCGGCGGCCAGCTCGTGCAGGGTCATGCCGCCGCTGCCGTCGTCGTTGACCTTGAGCCAGCGTTCGGCCACGATGCGACGCGAGCGTTCATCCAGACTGTTGAGGGCGTGGGTGATGCCTTCGCTGGCCAGCAGGTCGCGTTGGGTGGCCTCGATCACGGCGGTCGGCTCGTGGCGCGCATCGGCCAGGTAGGCGATGGGGCCGTAGGCTTCCTCGCCGTCGTCGTGCGGGCTGGGGTCGAGCACCACGTCGCCGCCCGACATGCGGGTTTCCATCTCCAGCACCTCTTCACGCTTGACGTTGAGCTCACGCGCCACCACGTCGATCTCGTGCTCGGTCAGGGTGTTGCGGTGCGCGTCGGCGTCGGTGGTGTCGGCCTTGAAGCCTTGCTTCATGCTGCGCAGGTTGAAAAACAATTTGCGCTGTGCTTTGGTGGTGGCCACCTTGACCATGCGCCAGTTTTTCAAGATGTATTCGTGGATTTCGGCCTTGATCCAGTGCATGGCGTAGCTCACCAAGCGTACGCCCTGTTCGGGGTCAAAGCGTTTGACGGCTTTCATCAGACCAACGTTGCCTTCTTGGATCAAATCGCCGTGCGGTAGGCCGTAGCCCAAGTACTGGCGTGAGATAGACACCACCAGCCGCAGGTGCGACATCACCAGTTTGCCAGCGGCTTCCAAGTCGCTGTGGTCGCGCAGGCGTTGGGCAAAAGTGCGTTCTTCTTCGGGGGTCAACAGGGGCAAGCGGTTGACGGCGCTGATGTAAGCGTCCAAATTGCCCAGCGGCGGCAGTACCAGCGAGGTATTAGACCAGCTGGCGGCGGGGCTGGGGCTTAAGGCGTAGGTAGCGGATGTCATGGTGTTCTGGTGTCCTCGGTCTGTAAGTCTGGTGTGGGACGGTCTTGATATTAGCACTCCGTTGGAGGGAGTGCCAACGCCAAAAGTTCCAGCCGGGACACGCTTTTCACACGCTGGCGGGTGGTGCGGCGGCAGCGGGCAGGGCGGCGCCGCAGTGCTGGCAAAAGGCGGCGTGCGCGCTGTGGTCGCCGCCACCGCAGGCGGGGCAGACACGGCCCGGGTGCAGTGCTTCGGGCAGGCGCACCGGTGGCACATGGAAGGCGTGTGGCCCGGTCTGGGTCTGGTCGCGCCGTTGCCACGACATTTCCGCTGTCACGATGCCAGTGGGCACCGCCAGCGTGCCCCAGCCCAGTAGCATCATCAGCGAGGCGATGAAGCGCCCGAGTTCGGTCTTGGGTGTGATGTCGCCAAAGCCGACCGTGGTCATGGTGGTGATGGCCCAGTACACGGCGGTCGGGATGCTGGTGTAGCCGTTGGCCGGGCCTTCGACCACGTACATCACGGTGCCCATCACGATCACGATCATGACCACCACCGACAGGAACACCATGATCTTGCGCCAGCTCGCGGTCAGGGCGGTGCCCAGCATCTGGTATTCGGAAATGAACGCGGTGAGCTTGAAGATACGGAACACGCGCAGCAGGCGCAGCACCCGCACGTCGATCAGCGCGTGCAGCTCCGGAAACAGCAGCGCCAGGTAGGTGGGCAGCACCGCCAGCAAATCGACCAGGCCAAAGAAGCTCAGCGCGTAGCGCAGCGGCTGGCGGATGCAGACCAGGCGCAGCACGTATTCGAGCGTGAACAGCAGCGTAAAGCCCCATTCCACCGCCGTGAATGTGCCCGCCCAATGCGCGTGCAGCGACTCCACGCTGTCGGCCATCACCACCAGCAGGCTGGCGATGATGAGGCCCATCAGGACCTTGTCGAACAGCACGCCCGCCGGGGTGTCGGACTCGAACACCACCTGGTACAGCCGCCCGCGCCAGCCTGGCCACGGCTCGCCCCAGCGGCTGAGCTGGGCTTCGGCCAGGGTACGTTCGGGGGTGGGGCGGGGCGTGGGATGTTGCGTTGAGGTGCGTGACATGGTCGGTGCCGTGGCAACAAAAAAGCCCTTGCGCGGACACAAGGGCTTTTTGAATGTATGTGGCGGAAAGAGAGGGATTCGAACCCTCGATACAGCAAAAACTGTATACCGGATTTCGAGTCCGGCGCATTCGACCACTCTGCCATCTTTCCGCAGCCGAAGCCGGGATTCTAGCAGATGTCAGGTGGCATCCCGCAAGGTTTGCAGGGCGGTGTCGGCATCGGTGGCGCTGGTGCCATCGCTCAGCTGGCATTGCGGGTGCAGCGCGGGGCTGGCGCTGTAGCCGTGGGTTTTGAGTTGGGCAATGGCCTGGCCGCACTCTTTGGGAGCGGCAAAGCCGCTGCTTTGCAGCAGGACGTGGCCTTGGGCGCTGGCGAGCTTGAAGTAGAACAGGCCATCCTTCTCGCGGTATTGCTTGAAGGTGGGCAACGCGGCTTTGTCGGCCTTGGCGGTGGTGCTGGCGCTGGCGGCTTGCAACGGGCGCAGGCCCACGGCGTGCTTGACCCGTGCCGCCAGTGGCGTGGCAATGGCGCGGGCCTTGGCGGCACCGGCTTGCAACAGGGCTTCCACGCGTTCTGGGTGGCCCATCAGGTCGTCGTAGGTGGCGCGCAGCGGGGCAATTTCGCGGTCGATGCGGTCGAACAGTTGCTGCTTGGCCTCGCCCCAGGCAATGCCATCAGCAAACGCTTGCGCAAAAGCGGCGGTTTCTGCCGGGGTGGCAAAGGCTTGGTAGAGCTGGAACAGCGCCGAGCCTTCGGTGGCTTTGGCTTCGCCCGGCATTTTGGAGTCGGTGACGATGCCCAGGATGAGCTTTTTGAGCTGCTCGCGCGGCGCAAACAACGGGATGGTGTTGTCGTAGCTTTTGCTCATTTTTCGGCCATCCAAACCGGGCAGGGTGGCCACGTGGTCGTCCACCAAGGCCTCGGGCAGAGTGAAGTGCTCGCCGTAGAGGTGGTTGAAGCTGCTGGCCATGTCGCGCGCCATCTCGATGTGCTGGATTTGGTCGCGGCCCACGGGCACTTGGTGCGCGTTGAACATGAGGATGTCGGCGGCCATCAGCACCGGGTACATGAACAGGCCGGCGGTCACGCCGTCGTCGGGTTCGGCACCGCTGGCGGCATT
Organism: Macromonas bipunctata; assembly: GCF_002837135.1. Lineage (GTDB taxonomy): Bacteria > Pseudomonadota > Gammaproteobacteria > Burkholderiales > Burkholderiaceae_C > Macromonas_A > Macromonas_A bipunctata. The sequence continues at coordinate 40,402 of NZ_NWBQ01000031.1, forward strand.
TTTGTCCAGCATGGCTTTGTAGGCGTGGGCGCGGTTGAGCAGGCCTTTGCCGCAGATGCAGGTCAGGAACCACGTCAGTTCCGGGATTTCGGGGATGTCGGACTGGCGGTAGAAGGTGACCTTGGCCGGATCGAGGCCACAGGCGATCCAGGTGGCGGCAATTTCCAGCGTGGAACGCTGGATGCGGGCTGGGTCGCCGCTGGTTTTGATGAGGGCGTGGTAATCGGCCAGGAAGTAGAAGCTCTCGACGTTGGCCTGCTGGCTGGCCCGCACGGCGGGGCGGATGGCACCGACGTAGTTGCCCAAGTGCGGGGTGCCCGAGGTGGTGATGCCGGTGAGAACGCGCAAGGTGCTCATAAGGGGGACAAAGAATCAGCGGAAAGGTTGCAAGAAAGGGGTATGGCAGCCACGGATGGGTTCACAGCAGCAGCCAGCGCAACGGGGCCAGCAAGGTGTGGATCAGGCCAGCGGTCAACGCCATCAGCGGGCGCAGCCACAGGTTGCCCACCACGCCGGTGATGACCAGCGCCATGACGATGAAAAAGCCCCACGGTTCCACGCGCGACACCAGCAGCGCCTGCCGCATGGGCAGCAGCCCCACCAGAATGCGACCACCGTCCAGCGGCGGCAGCGGAAACAGGTTGAATGCGAACATGACCAAGTTCACCATCAGGCCTGCGCGGGTCATTTCGAGAAAGAAGCGTTCTTCCACTCCCAACGCCACCAGCAGGTAGCCCAGCACCACCCATGCGATGGCCTGAGCCAAGTTGGAACCCGGCCCGGCCAGTGCCACCCACACCATGTCGCGCTTGGGGTGGCGCAAGCGGCCAAAGTTGACCGGCACTGGCTTGGCGTAACCAAACAGGAACGCCCCTGAGGTGGCAAAGTACAGCAGCAGTGGCATCAGCACCGTGCCCACGGGGTCGATGTGCTTGAGCGGGTTGAGCGTGATGCGGCCTTGCAGCTCGGCGGTGCGGTCGCCAAAGTGGCGCGCGGCGTAGCCGTGGGCCGCTTCGTGTACGGTGATGGCGAACAGCACCGGCAGCGCGTACAGCGCCACGGTCTGGATGATCTGGGCTAAGTCCATCGTCACAGGCCCAGTGCGCTCAGGGGCCCTTGGCCTTCGCGCAGCACTTCGGGTTCGTCACCGTGGCCCATGGGGGTCAGGTCGACCACCGTGGTGGGCTGGATGGAACAGGCCCCTGCGTCCACCACAGCGGCCAGCTCGTGTTCAAAGCGTTCGCGGATGTCTTGCGCATCGTTCAGCGGTTCGGTGTCGCCCGGTGCGATCAAGGTGGTGGCCAGCAGCGGTGCGCCGTGCAGGGCCAGCAGTTCTTGCAAGGTGGTGTGTGCAGGCACGCGCAGGCCGATGGTCTTGCGCGAGGGGTGGCTGACGCGGCGCGGCACTTCCTTGCTGGCTTCGAGCACAAAGGTGTAGGGGCCGGGGGTGCCGAGCTTGAGCAGGCGGTACTGGCGGTTGTCCACCCGCGCGTAGCTGGCCAGTTCGCTCAGGTCGCGGCACAGCAGCGTGAGGTGGTGCTTGTCGTCCACACCCCGGATGCGGCGCAGCCGGTCGGCGGCGGCCTTGTCGTCGAGGTGGCACACCAGCGCGTAGCTTGAATCGGTGGGCACGGCCAGCACGCCGCCTTTGTGCAGCAGTTGCACGGCCTGCTTGAGCAGCCGGGGTTGCGGGTTGTCGGGGTGGACTTCAAAAAATTGCGACATGGTGGGCTACGGAACCAAACAACACGGACGGGAGGACGGGCGGTCAGCCCGGCGGCGGGGTTTTGCTGCGGGCGGCCAGCCATGCCCCGCTGGCACCGCACACCACAATCAGCGCAATGCCCAGCAGCTCCAGCGGGCCGGGTACGTGGTCAAACACCAGCCAGCCCGCCAGCATGGCAAAGCCAATTTGGGCGTACAGGTAAGGTGCCAGTGTAGCGGCTGGGGCGCGTGCAAAGGCCAAGATCAGCACAAAGTGGCCCACGCTGCCCATCAGGCCGGCCACAAACAGCCACAGGCCCATGCCGTCGGGGATGGGGTGCCACAGCCAGGGCAGGGCGGCGGTCATGATGAGGGTGCCCACCCAGCCCGTGTAAAGGTGCATGGTAATGGGGTCTTCGGTGCGGGCCATGCGGCTGGTCAGGATTTGGAACAGCGCGTACACCGCCACCCCAGACAGTGGCAGCAACACTTTCCAGTCCATGTCGGAGTTGCCCGGCTGCACCACCAGCAGCGCGCCGGTAAAGCCACCCGCCACTAGCAGCCAGCGCAAAGGGCTGACCTGTTCGTGCAAGAAGATGGCCGCCAGCAGCGTCACCGCCAGCGGTGTGAGCATGATGATGGCGGTGAATTCGCCCACCGGCATAAATTTGAGGCTCAGCACGCCAATGGCACTGGTCAACAGCAGCAACAGGCCACGCAGTAGGTGCTGCCACGGGTGGGCGGTGCGCCAGACGCTGCGGCCCCGGGTCGGCAACACCACGGCGGTGGTGGCCACGGCCTGGAACAGGTAGCGGAACCACACCGCCAGCAGCACCGACACGCTGGCGCTCAGGTATTTGATGCTGCTGTCGAGCACCACAAAGCAGGCGGTGGCCAGAATCAGCAGCAGCACGCCTTGCAGTTGGCGTGCTTGCGCGGCCAGGGCCGTGTTCACCGCAAGACGCGCCCGTGCAACAGTTCCCACACCGGGGTCAGGCGGCCTTCGAGGTGGGGCAGGGCACCGAGGTCGGTGTAGCTTTCGTCCGGGCTGTGGAAGTCGCTGCCGCGCGAGGCGGCAAAGCCGAATTCGAGCGCCATGTCGGCGTACTTGACGTATTCGCTGGCACTGTGGCTGCCGGTGACGACTTCGATCGCCTGACCGCCGTGGGCCTGGAATTCGGTGAACAGCGCGTATTCTTGCGTGGGGCTGTGGTCGTAGCGTGCGGGGTGGGCGATGACGGCCACGCCACCGGCATCGCGGATCCAGCGCACCGCGTCGCCCAAGCTGGCCCAGCGGTGGGGCACAAAACCGGGCTTGCCCTCGGTCAGGTATTTGCGGAACACTTCGTTGGTGTCTTTGCAGATGCGGTTTTCGACCAAAAAGCGCGCAAAGTGGGTGCGCGAGATCAATTCCGGGTTGCCCGCGTGGTGCAGCGCGCCTTCGTAGGCGCCCTGGATGCCGACCTTGGCCAGGCCGTCGCTCATTTCCTGCGCGCGTTGGCCGCGTCCGCCCCGGGTCTGGCGCAGGCCCTGTTGCAGCTGGGCGTTGGTGTGGTCAAACCCCAGCCCGACGATGTGTACCGTGACGTGGGCAAAGGTAACGGAGATCTCAACCCCGGTCAGGTAAGGCAGGCCCAGCGCGCGGGCGGCGTCGATGGCGCGTTGCTGGCCGCCCACCTCGTCGTGGTCGGTCAGGGCCCAGAGCTCGACCCCGTTGGCGTGGGCGCGCTCGGCCAAGGCTTCGGGCGTCAGGGTGCCGTCGGAGACGGTGGAGTGGCAGTGCAGGTCGGCGTTGAGGATGGAAGTCACCAAACCATTGTAGTGGCGCGGCTAAACTCGCGCCGTGTCACTGTTCAAATCCGCCTCCCTTGTTTCCCTCCTCACGCTGGCCTCGCGCATCACCGGGCTGGCGCGGGAGTTGCTGATCGCGTCCAGCTTTGGCGCCAGTGCGTTGACCGATGCGTTCAACGTCGCGTTTCGCATTCCCAACCTGTTGCGGCGGCTGTTTGCCGAAGGTGCGTTCAGCCAGGCCTTTGTGCCGGTGCTGGCGGCCAGCCGTGAAAAGCACGGCGATAACGACACCAAGGTGCTGATCGACCAGGTGGCCACGGTGTTGGCTTGGGCACTCACGGCCACGTGCATTCTGGGTGTGGCGGCAGCGCCGGTGTTGGTGTGGCTGATGGCCTCGGGCTTGCAGCAGAACCCGCAGGGCTTTGAGGTGGCGGTGGTGCTGACGCGCTGGATGTTTCCGTACATCGCGTTCATGTCGCTGGTGGCGCTGGCGGCGGGGGTGCTCAACACCTGGAAGCGGTTTGCGGTGCCAGCGGCCACGCCGGTGTTGCTGAACGTGGCCATGATTCTGGCGGCGGGTGTGGGTGCGCCGTGGTTCAAGAGCTTGGGGGTGGAGCCGATCTACGCCCTGGCCGGTGGCGTGATGCTGGGGGGGCTGCTGCAACTGGGGGTGCAGGTGCCCGCGCTGTGGCGGCTGGGGCTGTTGCCGCGCATCAGCTTGCGCTGGGCGGGCGTGCAGGCGGCGTGGCAGCACCCGGGCACGCGGCGCATCACCACGCTGATGGTGCCCGCCTTGCTGGGGGTGAGTGTGGCGCAAATTTCGTTGCTCATCAACACGCAGATTGCCTCGCATCTGGGCACGGGCAGCGTGAGCTGGCTGACCTACGCCGACCGGCTGATGGAGTTCCCGACCGCGTTGCTGGGCGTGGCGTTGGGCGTGGTGCTGTTGCCGCAACTGTCGGCGGCCAAGGCGGCCAACGATGCCGCCCGTTACAGCGAGTTGCTGGACTGGGGCCTGCGCTGGGTGGTGCTGCTGGCGATGCCGTGTGCCGTGGGTTTGCTGGCGTTTGCCCAGCCGCTGGTGGCGGCGCTGTACCACTACGGCGCCTTCACCCAGGCCGACGTGCAGCAGACTTCCATCGCGCTGATGGGTTACGGCGTGGGCCTGCTGGGGTTGATCGCGATCAAGGTGCTGGCGCCGGGTTTCTACGCCAGCCAGAACATCAAGACCCCGGTCAAGATCGCGGTGGTGGTGCTGCTGTGTACCCAAGGGTTCAATCTGTTGCTGGTGCCGCTACTGGCGCACGCCGGGCTGGCGCTGGCGATTGGGTTGGGCGCGTTGCTTAACGCATCGTGGCTGCTGTGGGGCTTGCTGCGGCGCCAGATCTACCAGCCGCTGCCAGGCTGGGGCCGTTTTGTGGCGCAGGTGGTGGCGGCCAGCGCCTTGCTGGCGGTGTACTTGCTGGCGTGGGTGCGCTACATCGACTGGCTGGCGCCCAGCCACTGGGCGCTGCGCCTGGGCTGGCTGGCGCTGGCGCTGCTGGGTGCGGCGGTGCTGTACTTGGGCCTGTTGCACCTGACGGGCTTGAACTTGCGCCGTTTTGTGCGAAAGTAGGGCATGGCGCTCACTTTTTCTTCCCCCTCACCGCTGGACTACTTTGCCACCCTGGTGGCCAGTGATACGGAGTTTCCGCTGCTGGAAGCCATCGCGGCGGTGGCGCTGGACGACCACCCCGACCTGGACGTGCAGCAGGTGCAAGACCAGCTCGACGAGTGGCTGGAGCGCCTGCGCCGCCGTTTGGCCCCCGACGCCTCGCCGTTGCAGCGGCTGCGGCTGCTCAACCGCTTCTTCTTCATTGATCTGGGCTTTGGCGGCGACGTCAACCACCAGGTCAACGACCCCAGCTACAGCCACCTGCACGTGGTGCTGCGCACGCGCCGTGGCGTGGCGGTGGTGCTGGCGGCGTTGTGGCTGGAGCTGGCGCGCGGCATTGGCCTCAAGGCGCAGGGCATCAATTTTCCGCTGCACTTCATGCTCAAGGTGACGCTGCCGCAGGGGCAGGTGATCATGGATCCGCTCACGGGCCAGTCGCTGGCGCGCGACGACCTCAACGAGCGGCTGGAGCCGTTCAAGCGCCACCACGGCCTGGTGGGGGAGTTTGATGTGCCGGTGGACTTGTACCTGGTGCCTTGCACACCGCGCGAGATGGTGGCATCGCTGCTGCTGCACCTGAAGATTTTGTACCACCAGCACCGCGACTGGCCGCGTCTGCTGGGTGTGACGCAGCGCCTGGTACTGCTGCTGCCCGAGGCCTGGGACGAGCGCCGCGACCGGGGCTTGACGTGGGCCGAATTGGATCGGCCCGAATTTGCCTTGGCCGACTTGACTGCCTACCTGGAGCACACCGAGGATCCGCCCGACCTGGACGTGATCACCACCCTGGTGGCGGAGCTGCGCCGGGTGTCCCGCATCCGCTGAACACCTGACCGAACAACACTTGCGGGCCAAATGAAAAACGGGGCAGGGGCTTATGGCCCCGTGCCCCGTTGTGCTGCTGGTGAAAGCGGTGCGGCTTACGCCACCACCACCTGCGCGCCGTCGCCCTGCGGGGCAATCACGCCGATGTCGTACACGGTCTCTCCCAGCTCGTGCAGGGTGGCGGCGGTGGCCGCAGCGTGGGCGGCATCGACCACCACCACCATGCCGATGCCGTTGTTGAAGGTGCGGTTCATTTCGATGTCGTCAATGCCAGCGGTGGCTTGCAGCCACGCGAACAGTTCGCTTTGCGGCCAGCTGCCTTTGGTCAGGTGCGCGGCGGTGCCTTCAGGCAGCACGCGCGGGATGTTTTCGAGCAAACCACCGCCCGTGATGTGGGCCAGCGCCTTGATGGGGTGCTGGGCCAGCGCGGCCAGCACGTTCTTCACGTACAGGCGGGTCGGGCGCATCACCGCTTCTTTGAAGGGCATGCCGTCCAGCGTGGCGGGCAGGGTACCGGCGGCCTCGGCACGTTCGATGCACTTGCGCACCAGGCTGAAGCCATTGGAGTGCACGCCGTGGCTGGCCAGGCCCAGCACCACGTCGCCCGCTTGCACGTTCTGGCCGGTCAGGATCTTGGATTTCTCGACCGCGCCGACGGCAAAACCGGCCAGGTCGTACTCGCCCGCCGGGTACATGCCGGGCATTTCGGCGGTTTCACCACCGATCAACGCACAGCCCGACAGCTCGCAACCCTTGGCAATGCCGCCCACCACGGCGGCGGCGGTGTCCACGTCCAGCTTGCCGCAGGCAAAGTAGTCGAGGAAGAACAGCGGTTCGGCGCCCTGCACCAGCACGTCGTTCACGCTCATGGCCACCAGGTCGATGCCCACGGTGTCGTGCATGTTCCACTCGAACGCCAGCTTGAGCTTGGTGCCCACGCCGTCGGTGCCGCTCACCAGCACTGGCTCTTGGTAGCGCTTGGGCACCTCGAACAGCGCGCCAAAGCCGCCAATGCCGGCCAGCACGCCTTCGCGCATGGTCTTTTTGGCCAGCGGCTTGATGCGTTCAACCAGCGCGTCGCCTGCGACGATGTCCACGCCGGCGTCTTTGTAGGAGAGGGGAGTCGTTGTCATAAATGGGTAGAAAGTGGAAGCCCGATAAAATTTGCCCCATTTTAAGGCTCCTGCGTGCCTGCCCACCCACTTGCGCCTGCGCCAGCACTGGCCCACACGCCCGGGCCACCTTCCCCGAAAGACCGATCTGCCCATGAAACTGGCCCTGTTTGACCTCGACCACACCCTGTTGCCGCTGGACTCCGATTACGCCTGGGGCCAGTTCACCACGCGCATCGGCTGGACCGACCCCGACGCCTTCACGCGCCGCAACGACGAATTCTTTGCCCACTACCAGGCCGGTACGCTGGACGTACACGACTACGTGCGCTTTGCCATCGACGCCGTGCGCCAGCAAGGCCCGCAGGCGGCAGCGCAGGCCCACGAGCGCTTCATGGCCGAGGTGATCCGCCCCGCCATCCTGCCGCCGGCGCTGGACTTGATTGCCCAGCACCGCGACGCGGGCGACCAGGTGGTGATCGTGACCGCCACCAACGAATTTGTGACACGCCCGATTGCCCAGGCCTTGGGCGTGACCGAGCTGATTGCGGTGGAGCTGGAACGCGGCGCCGACGGCTGGTTCACCGGCGAGATCCGGGGCACGCCGTCGTTCCGCGACGGCAAGGTCACGCGCGTGCAGCAGTGGCTGGCCGAACGCGGCCACGGCTGGGACGACGTGGACATGACCTTCTATTCCGACTCCACCAACGACCTGCCGCTGCTGGAGCGCGCCCACACCCCCGTGGCCACCAACCCCGGCGCGGGCCTGCGCGCCATTGCCCAGCAACGCGGCTGGCGCATCCTGGATCTGTTTCCCGAACACACATGATCAAGAAATTCATCGACAAACTGCTGGGCAAGAACGACGCCCCGACTTCCTTCTTTGGCCAGCGCGAGGACGTGCCCGTGGAGGTGCACGGCATCGACCGCACGCTGGTGGACGATTGCGCGCTCGACACCGTCTACACCTTGCAGGACGCTGGTTTTGAGGCCTACATCGTGGGCGGCGCGGTGCGCGACCTGCTGCTGGGCCTGCGCCCCAAGGATTTTGACGTCGCCACCAACGCCACGCCCGAGCAGGTCAAGCGGCTGTTCCGCAAGGCGTTCATCATCGGGCGGCGTTTCCGCATCGTGCACGTGATCCACAGCGAAGGCCGGCGCAGCGAGGTGATCGAGGTCTCGACCTTCCGCGCCCACCTCGACAGCGCCGACGCGACGCAGATCTCGGGCAACGAGCGCAGCCAGCGCCACCAGCTGGAGCAGACCGCGCACGCCGTGGACGCCAGTGGCCGCGTGCTGCGCGACAACGTGTGGGGCAGCATCGAGCACGACGCGGCGCGGCGCGACTTCACCATCAACGCCATGTACTACGACCCGGACACCGAGGTGGTGGTCGATTTCCACCACGGCATCCGCGACGCGCGCAACCGCGTGCTGCGCATGATTGGCGACCCGGCCACGCGCTACCGCGAGGATCCGGTGCGCATCGTGCGGGCGGTGCGCTTTGCGGCCAAGCTCAGCGGGCTGGGCTTTGCCTTCGAGGCCAAGACCCGCGCCGCCATTGCGCCGTGCCGCCACCTGCTGGCCGACATTCCGCCCAGCCGCCTGTTCGACGAGATGATGAAGCTGCTGCAGACTGGGCACGCCATCGACAGCATCGCCCAGCTGCACGCCACCGGCCTGTCGCGCGGCATCTACCCGCTGCTGGAGGTGGTGGTGCAGCGCGCCGAGGAGCCGCTGGTGCGCAACGCGCTGGAGGACACCGACCGCCGCGTGCAGGCGGGCAAGCCCGTGGTGCCGAGCTTCTTGCTGGCGTGCGTGCTGTGGCGCGACGTGCAGGAGGGGTGGCAGCGCAACCTGCAAGCGGGCCAGGCCAGCTCCGAGGCGCTGGAAAACGCCGTCGATGACGTGTTCGAGTCCCGCATCGGCGACGTGTCGGGCCGGGGCCGTCTGGCGGTGGACATGCGTGAGGTCTGGGCCATGCAGCCGCGCTTTGAGCGCCGCACCGGGCAGGGGCCGATGTCGCTGGTGCAGCAGCCGCGCTTTCGCGCTGGGTTTGACTTCTTGCTGCTGCGCTCCAGGATCGGCGAAGTGCCCGAGGAGCTGGTGGACTGGTGGGAGACCTTTCACCTGGCCAACCCGGCCATCCGCCGCGACATGCTGGAAACCATGCGCCTGGAGCAGCAGCGCGCCCGCAACGAGGCCGCCGCCCAGGCCCGTGCCGCCGCGCGCGCTGGCCGTCCTGGGCGACCGCGCCGTGCGCCTGCTCAGCCGCCAGGCGCTGGCCGGGGTGATCGAGCCGCGCGTGGAGGAGATCTTTTTGCTGGTGCAGCAAGTCATCCGCGACTCGGGCTTCGAGGACCGCCTGTCCTCGGGCGTGGTGCTCACGGGCGGCAGTTCCCTGATGGCGGGCATGGTGGAACTGGGCGAGGACATCTTCCTCAAGCCGGTGCGCCGAGCTGCAGCGGCT
>NZ_NWBQ01000032.1 GCF_002837135.1 Macromonas bipunctata
TTCAAATGCGATTGCCCTGGCTCCAGAAGCAGGGGAACTCGTCGCGCAGGCGCTTGTAGTACGGGAACGGATCGGCGTCGATGGCCGGTGAATAGGGGTCGAAGTGAAACACGCTGACGTCTCCTTGGCGGTGTGGTCTGGAACCCACACTGTAACGGAAAGGTCATGGGCCTGGCGGTGATTTTCAAATCAAAAAATGGTACTTTTCGTTCAAAATATGGCCTGCCATGTCAAAAAATTCCGCTATATCTTTGCGTCCTGCCGAGGCCACCACAGGCCGTTGCGGGCTGCAAATCCCGCGTTTTGCCCTCTATGGCGAGGCGGCCATGCCGGGGCAGGACCTGCTGCACATCGAGGAGGTGCAGTCGCGCAGCCGCTTGTACCATTGGGAGATCGAGCCGCACGTGCATCAGGGTTTGTACCAGGTGCTGTGGCTGTACCAAGGTTCGGCAGACGTGGTGCTGGACGAGTGGCGCGAGTCGGTGCAAGGCCCTGCCGCCGTGGTGGTGCCGCCAGGGGTGGTACACGGTTTGCGTTTTGCCCCCGACACCGATGGTTTGGTGTTGACGCTGAGTGCGCGCTTCCTGGTCGAAGGCGAATTCGAGTCCATCGGCGAGGCGTTCCGGGCCTTGTTTTCGGCGCCGGGTGTGGTGCGTTTTGCCGCCACGCCCGACACCGCAGACGCCACGGTGCAACGGCTGGACGCGTTGTTCCGCGAGCTGGCGGCGGAGTTCGTGTTGCCCGGCAACGCCGAATCCCCCGTGGCGGGTTGGCTGGCGCGGGCGCTGGTGTGGCGGCTGGCGCAGGCGCGGGCGTTGTGGCGCGACCAGCACGGCGGCGAGCGCGCGTACCGGCACCAGGCGCTGTTCACCCGTTTCCTGCTGCTGGTGGAGGCGCACTTCCAGGATCATTGGTCGCTGGAGCAGTACGCCTCGCGGCTGGGCCTGAGCACGGCGCGCCTGAACCGGCTGGCGCGTACCGAAAGCGGGCGCAGCGCCTTGGAGCTGGTACACGAGCGCCTGACGCGCGAGGCGTGCCGGCGGCTGGTCTACATTGCCGCGCCGGTGGCACAGCTGGCCGAGGAGCTGGGTTTTGCCGATCCGGCCTACTTTTCGCGCTTTTTCAAGCGCCGCATGGGCCTGAACCCGCACCGCTGGCGCCAGTTGCAGCTGGCGCAGCAGGGCAATGGCAGCCCTGCGTAGCACCGGGCACCACGGCTTCGAGTTGTTCGCGCAGCCAGCGGTGGGCGGCATCGTGCTGGTGGCGCTGGTGCCAGATCAGGTACATCGGCAGGGTGGGGCAGGCACAGGGCATGGCCACGCTGGCCAAGCCGCTGAGCAGGTGCCGCTGCAACAGCCCCGGCGCGGTGGCCAGCAGACGACTGCCGCGCACAAAGGCGGGCAAGGCGGCAAAACCCGGCACCAGCACGCTGCAACGGCGGCGCAGGCCTTGGCGTTCCAAGTACTCGTCCACGTCCAGGCGGCGCTGGGGTTCGTACAGCACGGTGATGTGCTCAGCGGCGAGGTAATCGTCCAGGTTGCGGGGTGCGTCGCGTGTGGCGGGATCGTAAAACACGCGGTAGCGGTCTTCAAACAGGCGTTTTTGCAGGATGTCGCCGCCATCGGGTGGGCGTGGGCTGATGATGAGCTGGCAGTGTTCATCGCGCAGCATGGTCAGCGTGGGCACGTCGGAGGCGATGACGCGCAGCACCACCGCCGGTGCTTGCTCGCGCAGGCGTTGCACCAGCGCAGGCAGCAGCGTGTCGCGCTGGAAGTCGTTGGCGGCAATGGTGAAGGTGGTGTGCCAACGGGCCGGGTCAAACGCCGCACCGGCACGGGCAAAGCGTTCCAGCTCGCGTAACAGTTCGCGGGCTTGGGTGGCCAAGGCCTCGGCCCGCGCGGTGGCCACCACGCTGCGGCCCGATTTGACGAACAACGGATCGTGCGTGATGGCGCGCAGCTTGTCCAGTTGGTGGCTGACGGCGGATTGCGTCACGCCCAGCCGCTGCGCTGCGCCGGTGACGCTGCCCGCTTCCACCACCGCCACCAGCAGTTGCAGCGCCCGGGCATCCAAATCTGACCAATCGAAATGGCTCATGGGTAATATGACGAAGAATCTGTTTATTTGTGGCCTGAAGGCCCGCATACTACCGCCACAACACACCGTTTTTTTGCAGGAGACCACCCAGTGTCCCAGACCTTGCCCCCCATTCCCGGCACCGTTTTGTTTGACAGCGACATGGCCAAAAAAGGCTACGCGCTCAACAAGATGTGTTTCTCCTTCAACGACGAAGCCAACCGCACCGCGTTCCTGGCCGATGAAGAGGCCTACATGACGCAGTACGGCCTCAATGAGCAGCAGAAAGCGGCCATCCGTTCGCGCCAAGTGCTCGATCTGTTGGCAGCGGGCGGCAACGCCTACTACTTGGCCAAGTTTGCCGGCATCTTCGGGCTGAACATGCAAGACATTGGTGCCCAGCAAACCGGCATGACCGTGGAAGCATTCAAGGCCAAGCTGTTGGCCGCCAACTTCCAATAAACCGACACAAGGAGCACAGACATGGCACAACTCATCGGCGGCCTGGGCACGTCACACATTCCCGCCATTGGCGGTGCAATCCACAAGGGCTTGCAGCAAGATCCGTACTGGGCCCCGTTCTTCAACGGTTTTCCGCCCATCCGCGAGTGGCTGGCCGAGAAAAAGCCCGACGTGGTGGTGATGTTCTATAACGACCACGGCCTGAATTTCTTCCTCGACAAAATGCCGACCTTTGCCGTGGGCGCGGCCACGCAGTACAACAACGCCGACGAAGGCTGGGGCATCCCGACCCTGCCGCCGTTTGCTGGTGAGATCGACCTGTCGTGGCAAATCATCAACACCCTGATTGACAAAGAATTCGACGTGGTGACCTGCCAGGAAATGCTGGTGGACCACGCTTGCACCTTGCCGCTCAAGCTGTTTTGGCCCGATGAGTGCCCGGTGACGATTGTGCCGGTGTGCATCAACACGGTGCAGTTTCCGCTGCCCAAGGCCAGCCGCGTGTATGCCATGGGCAAGGCGGTGGGGCAAGCCATTCAGGCGTGGGACAGCGACAAAAAGGTGGCCGTCATTGCTTCCGGCGGTCTAAGCCACCAGTTGGAAGGCCAGCGCGCCGGTCACATCAACAAAAAGTTTGACCTGCAATTCATGGAAAGCCTGGTCAGCAACCCGGAATGGGCCACCCAGTTCAGCATCCATGAGCTGGTGGAAAAAACCGGCACCCAAGGCGTGGAACTGCTGATGTGGCTGGCCATGCGTGCTGCTCTGACCAACGCGGGTTCGGGCGTGCGCAAGGTGCACAGCAACTACCACATCCCTATCTCCAACACCGCCACCGGGCTGATTGCGCTGGAGACGCTGGCTTGATGTGATATTTGCAAGCTGGCCAACGCGGCCTACTTGCTGCGCACCCTGGCCAAGCCCGAAGCAGAAGGGGGTTTTCAGGCGCGGGCAGCGCCTTGTTGACGTTCTTGGCGCTGGGCTTCCCAGCCCTTGCAGGCCAGCCCCACCACCTTGGGTATGGGGCTGTTGCCTGTGCGGTAGTACGCAATCATGCGCCGCGTCATGCCCAGCGATTCGGCGGCGGTGGCCAAGCTCAGGCCGTTGCGGCGCATCCATGCGTCAAACGCCTCTGCGGTGGGCATGCCGGCTTGTTCGCGGCACAGCGTGTAGAGCCGGTCGGAGTCCATCGACAGGCCACCCGGCCAGTCCAGCCCGTGCCCGGCCCAGGGCTCGATCTCCACTTGTGCAAAGCAGTCGGGCTCACGCAGCGCATCAAACGGCGGCGCAGTCAGGCCAGACATGTTGAGGCGCAGCGTTTCGCCGGTGCTCCAGTCGATGTCAAGGGCCAGTGGGCCCACAACGCGCACGGCCCTGATGGTGATGGGCTTTTTCATGGGTTCAACCTCCTGTATTCGGCCAAGTAAGTGGCGGTGTGTTCGGCAATGTTTCGCAGTACCTCATTGAGACGATTGGCGGGCTTGACCCAGATTGAGCGGCAAGCCTCGGGGTTCAGCCCGAGGTCTGAGCGAACAGGCCGGGACGGCCTGTCTGGTGGTAGACTGCCCTCTGTTGCGACGACAGTTCCAAATTCTTCTTTTGCCATTAGGCAGTTGGAGCCGAGCACAGAAATGTCCGGTGATTCGCCGTCCCGCATGGGAGTCCGAGAGGTAGGCGCTTTGCTGAATGAGTCGGCGCAAGCCGATGCGGTCGGGCATGGCCGTCCTGTAGAGGGAATCCCTGCCATTAATGGCGGGGAGGATGTCAAGAAATGCTGGCCGCATTGCGCGCTGGGGAAACACCCCCACGGGCGTGGGGAAGGCTGCAGCGCCAGCAAGTCGGGCAGCAGGTCGTAGGAAACACCCCCACGGGCGTGGGGAAGGCCACTCCCCGCGCCGTGCATCAAATCCGGGCGCAGAAACACCCCCACGGGCGTGGGGAAGGCCTCAACAACAACATAAGTCCTACTGTGAGCTGAGAAACACCCCCACGGGCGTGGGGAAGGCCGGCCCCGTTGCGCGGTATGCGCTGGAGGTTTAGAAACACCCCCACGGGCGTGGGGAAGGCACATCTTGCTCGATGCCATCTTCGTCCATCTCGGAAACACCCCCACGGGCGTGGGGAAGGCGCACACGACATCTTCAACGACGATCAGGAAGCAGAAACACCCCCACGGGCGTGGGGAAGGCGCTGTGTGGGGTGCAGACCCGCACAATCAAGCAGAAACACCCCCACGGGCGTGGGGAAGGCCTTTGGCCCTGTACGCGCAAGAAACGGGGGCGGGAAACACCCCCACGGGCGTGGGGAAGGCCCAACGGGCACGGGCTGGCCGGGTTGCAGTTTGGAAACACCCCCACGGGCGTGGGGAAGGCAGCAGCGCGCCCGCGTGCGGGTGAATACGGGCAGAAACACCCCCACGGGCGTGGGGAAGGCTTTGAGCAATACGCTTTGATGGAGCAAGAGGCGGAAACACCCCCACGGGCGTGGGGAAGGCCAACACCGCGCGCGCATAATCAAAATCGCTGAAGAAACACCCCCACGGGCGTGGGGAAGGCGGACATGATCTGTCTGATGACCGACAACGGTGAGAAACACCCCCACGGGCGTGGGGAAGGCAGCCTTGGCAACTTTATACTAACCCTTCCCCTAGAAACACCCCCACGGGCGTGGGGAAGGCTTGCTGAATGCTGGTCAAGCCGCCAAGGACGTGGAAACACCCCCACGGGCGTGGGGAAGGCTCGGCTGACGTGGGTTTGCCGCCGGTGGATGTGGAAACACCCCCACGGGCGTGGGGAAGGCTCAATGCTGGGCGATAACATCCAGCGCCTGATGGAAACACCCCCACGGGCGTGGGGAAGGCGGCTTTCACCGTGCGCAGGTCGTCCAGAAACAAGAAACACCCCCACGGGCGTGGGGAAGGCAATGAGCGTACCCAAATCTTCAATCGCATCCAGGAAACACCCCCACGGGCGTGGGGAAGGCCGTGCGACGGCGTGCCATAGCGGCGCGTTTTGGGAAACACCCCCACGGGCGTGGGGAAGGCCTTGCATCACCCCGGCGCAAGCAGCCGCATGGAGAAACACCCCCACGGGCGTGGGGAAGGCCCCGCTGCACCCACCGGCCCTGCCGCTGGCCTGGAAACACCCCCACGGGCGTGGGGAAGGCGATGTAATGAACGACGTGGCGACTTTCGCGCCGGAAACACCCCCACGGGCGTGGGGAAGGCGTGGCGGCGGCCTGTGCGGCATTCTTGGCGGTGGAAACACCCCCACGGGCGTGGGGAAGGCATACCAACACCATCAGATGTGAAGATTCTGACGGAAACACCCCCACGGGCGTGGGGAAGGCGACCTCCAGCAAGGACTACATGGCCGAGCAAGAGAAACACCCCCACGGGCGTGGGGAAGGCTTAGCAACTTCACGGCCCTGACGGGTGCGCTCGGAAACACCCCCACGGGCGTGGGGAAGGCTTGTAAACGTGTCGCCGGATCGTTTGTAGATGGGAAACACCCCCACGGGCGTGGGGAAGGCGCGCTCGCAGCTCTTCACCACCAGCAGTCCAGGGAAACACCCCCACGGGCGTGGGGAAGGCTTTCTGTTCCCTTAACCCGCCCGCACGGCAAAAGAAACACCCCCACGGGCGTGGGGAAGGCCTTCGCTCTTGCTGGTGTCGTCGGCTTGCTGCAGAAACACCCCCACGGGCGTGGGGAAGGCAGCAAATCAGGCGCAGCGGCGATCAGGCGGGCGGAAACACCCCCACGGGCGTGGGGAAGGCGTCGCGGTTGCCGTCGTCGTCCACGAAGTGCCAGAAACACCCCCACGGGCGTGGGGAAGGCCGCATGGCGTGCAGGTCGGCTGCCAACTCGCGGGAAACACCCCCACGGGCGTGGGGAAGGCATAAGTTCCTTGTAAGCGTACTTGCTTGCGTCAGAAACACCCCCACGGGCGTGGGGAAGGCCGGTTCGAGAACAAAAGGGCTGAAATGTGGTGGGAAACACCCCCACGGGCGTGGGGAAGGCGTGGCACGCCCAAACAGAAGCGGCGTAGAAGGGAGAAACACCCCCACGGGCGTGGGGAAGGCACCAGTGTATAGCGTCAAAAGAAAGCAATCACACTACCTATGGTGTATTTGTCGATTTCAGGGTTTCGACGATCAGCTGCAAGCCGGAGATTTCTATCGTCGGCTTGCGCGGTGGACCGATGCAGCGCATTTCAAAACCGGGGGGCTGTGGAATGGAGCGCACCATCAGCAAGCCCGATTCGGGCGGGCAGTGCTTGTACAGGTAGTCGATCACGGTTTCGGCCACCGAGTGCTTGACACCGGACACAAACACATTGGGCCGGGGTTCCACGAACCACAGCTTCATGCGTCCGCGCACGGCGGGCGGCAGTTGACATCCTCCCCGCCCTA
>NZ_NWBQ01000033.1 GCF_002837135.1 Macromonas bipunctata
AAAAACGGGCTTGGCAGCATGGATTATGAAAAAACTTACTGCGTCTAACTTAGAACATACAATCGTCCGTGACGTGAAATCTACTTCATGGAGTTTCTGGCCACAACACCGAAATAGGTGATATTTTATTTCAATCATGCACTAATTGTTTTTTAAATCATTAGGGTTGGCAATTGAAAAAAATTAATAATGAGCCATGATTTTCTCTGCTACATATTTTACATTATATTGCTCAATTAATTTTTCTATACTTTTTTCAATCATGCAGCATACATTTACAGGATTTCTTGATAAATTATAGAATTTTTCTGCATCCTCAATAATATTTCCACTCAAATATTGACCATTTACATCATTTTCAATAATTTCATCAACACAGTTAACCTTGGTTGTCCATAACAACTTCCCTTTCTTCATTCCATACAACAAAGATCCACTAAAAGGTAAAATATACTTATAATTTTTAAAAGGGAGAAATACATGCGTAGCGCAGCCAAAAACCTCATGAAGCTGCTCTTCATTTACGTACCCAAGATACTGAACATTATTAATGTATTTACGTTTAAGATAAGATAAATAAGCCTTTCCATCATTATTTATTGGCTCACCCACCACATAAATTACACTACTAGGTATAGTTTTTGTAATTTCTTCATGAAGCTGAAGAGCATACTCAATACCTTTTCCTGGGCCTATAAATCCAAAATATATAATATTATTGTTTAATGATTTTATTTCAACACTTTCTAAAACATCGACTACAAGATGTGGAATAACTTTTACGTTATTCAGATTGTGACGACGTATTAGTTCAGTTGCGCCTTTATGACTAAGCACGTACACACTGGAACACAATCTAAGTATGCGCGACTGAATTCCAAAAGTATTCAAATAATAATCAAATGCTTTTGAAATCTTATTTACGTATTTATTTTTAAAATGAAAATAAGGGAATGTAATAAATGGAGGGTCGTGCAATGTCACTGAAATGTTTCTTCCCCCACATTTCAGTACATAGTTTAGCGCCGCCGATTCACTAAACTGATTAGAGCCTAACTCGAACATAAAAACTCCATTCAGAAGATGTTCGTAGCTTAATTCTGTTACACAACTTGGATCAATTAATTTATATCCATAATCTTTCAATATATATCTATGTATATTTTCTGCATAACGCGCAATTCCAGATTTTGATTGGGTATTACAAATATAGTACTTCATGTTTTTTTTATTTCTCTTATAATTTTTCTTAACCAAATTTTATGATACAAATAGAACTCTAAAGTCGTAGCAAAAAATCCTAAAGCCGCTTTAATTGGAGACCCGAAGTTATCAATGTAGGCTTTTGCGTATTCATATCTTCCACGATAATAGTTTTTAAAACTGGCACCGCCATCTTTCATCTCCACAAAAGGCTTTTCAAGCTCCAAAAAACTTACATTATTTTTAATTAATCTGAAAATAAAATCTATATCAGATGCAATTTTATATTGCAAATCAAATAATCCAACTATGTTTTCGTACACACATCTTTTTACAAAAATTCCTGTGTGCATATATGGGATATTTTTGTATAGTTTTCGACCATGATCAATGTTAAATATTTTCACATCTTCATCTCTTTTTATCAGGACAGGTGAGGCTACTACATCATATTTATCTCCAACTTCACAAATTTGGCTTAACGCAAATTCATCAATATATTTATCATCAGAATTAAGAATTGCAATCCATTTTCCACGAGCAATTTTAATTCCCTTATTCATTGCATCATAGATCCCATTATCTTCCTCACTTATCCAGCAGTCAATTACTTCTGAGTATTTTTTAATTATATCAACAGTCTTATCAGCACTACCTCCATCAATAATAATATACTCAATATTAACCATTTTTTGCGCAATAACGGATATAATAGTCTCCTCCAAAGTTTTTTCTGATTGATACGTAACAGTAATTACAGAAACATCTATATTATTTTTTTTATTTAGTTCAAATTTGTTGAAAATCATTTTTATTAATTCTATAATTATAGAACCGAGCAAGCAGCAAAAACAACTGGCTCATGATTGAAATAGGATTTCACACGTTCCGGCATTGTGGCCAGAAACTCCATGAAGGCGGCGGCTTGTGCACGCAGGCTGCTGGCCATGCTGCAGCGGTTGGCACTGCGCGACTCGGTCTTGAAATCGCGGTTGAGGTACTCATCGGGGTTGGGCTGCGGGGTGTAGGGTGGCAGGTAGAACAGCTCGATCTGGCCCGCGTGCGCTTGCGCCCAAGCGGTCACGTCCTTGGCATGGTGCGCCCTGAGGTTGTCCATAATCAGAAACACTTTGTGCCCCGCACTTGTCGGCCACCAGCTTTTGCGTGAAGCCCAGTGTGCTGTGGGTGTTGGCGCACCCTCCAAAAACTCAAAGCGCACCAACCCTTGGTTGCTCACCGCCGAGACCATCGCCAGGCGAAAGCGTTTGCTGCTGGCCACCAGCTCCGGTGTCTGGCCTGCCGGGACGTAACCGCGCACCCAGTGCCCATCTTGCACCACAGCAGTCTCATCGGCCCAGTAAATGATGCCCGACTCCTCCTTGGCCCTGCGTGCAATGACGGGGTAGATGTCCTGCAGCCAGTGCTGCACGTCCAGCGGCTTTTGCTCCAGCGCATGAGATACTCGCCCACCGTGCGTATCGGCATCTCGATACCAAAGAGTTGCTGCACCAGCTGGCCCACCGCGCGCCGGTTCCACAACGCAAAGTACAACCCACGCACCGAGGGACTCTCGCTTGTTATCACGGTGCGCAACACCCACTCCTGACCCAAGTTGAGCGTACGGCCCGAGAGGTACGCCCGTCCGGGTTTCTTGAATTTCAGTCCCGCCTCGCCTTCACTGGCGTAGCGTTGTGCCCAGGCCAGCATCGTCGTCACATGCACACCCATGACGCGCACAATCTCACGCCACGGCAGTTGCAGCGTTTCGCGCATGTGCAATGCCTGCCTGCGCAACACCTTGAGCGCATCAGGCGACAGCTTTCTGGCATCAATCTTGTTCATAGCCGAAAGATTAGAACGTTCGGGCTAATGATTGCCAGATCAATAATAAAAATTGCCAAAACATATATTAATTATGTTTAAATAAATTCTTTACCCTATAGCACCACGAATAACATTATACACAATCTTGCCGCACAACTGACGGCGACTACTTCCCAAGGAAATTAAATCTTCTGATGATAAACTAACTTTTATATTTTCTTTTTTTATTTCTTTAATCATCTGATTAGCCAAAGAAACATGATTCCCAGCCTCAAAAAAAACAACGCTAGATTCATTTAACTCACAGTTAACCGGAATATCCGAAACAATACAAGGCACGCCCAAGGAGATTGCATCAAACACAGCCCCCCCTCCTGGGCCGCCCTCAAACAATGAGGGCTGTACCATTGCGACGGCACTGCGCACTAGACGAATTTGCTCATCTTTTGGTATCAAACCCAGCACCAGAAGTCGATGCGTTATTCCCAATTGTTCCGCAAGCTCCATCAAGCCACTAAAATGGTTTGGATTGCGATAATCATGTGTTTCACCAGTGCAAACAAGCTGAATATCTGGATATTGGCGCAGAACCAATGCCAATGCATGCCAAGCAGTTTTATGATCTTTATGCTGCCAGAACTGATTGCTTATGATAAAGTAGGGGCAGGTAATTCCATATGTTTTTAAATCCGCTGGCTCAAGCTCCAACCACTTCGGATTGGGTGCAGCAGAAAATGGAAGTGCAACAATTTCTGCACGATGTTCAGGATTGAAGCGTTTAATGTCATCAGCTACGGCCTGAGCGTTAACAATCACATGACTCGCTGATGCCAGCATATTTTCAAACTGCGAATTTCTCGCTAAAATTTCCTCGGACGTAAAAAACTCTGGATAATAGGCGTGTTGATAGTCGTAAAGGTATCCGATCCATGGCACGGTCTGATTTTTGAGCGGGCTAATAGATGGCAGCAACACATCCAGCTGGTATTTCTTAGTAGCCCGACGAAGTGCTCCCATACCCGTATCGATGCGATGAGCATACGACTTGCCACCGATGCTAAAAACTAAATCATCTAAATGATGCCAATTTGGAACCTTGTTGTCCGCATATGGACGGCCTAAACCTTTACAAACGACTTTTTTCAAACGTCGAAGTTGCATGCGCGTTTGGTAACGCGGTCCTGCAATAGGAAAAAGAAAGTGAAGCTCTACAGTTGGATCTGCAACCAGTAAGCTGCCAGCAATCATACGCAGAAAGTCAAGCCCCCCGCCCCACTCCATAAAGCCATGACCAAGTATGCCTATGCGCATCACTTCAGAGGTTTGGCAGGGATACCAACATAGATGGCAGGTTCAGTGATCGATTTTGAGACCAAGGCACCAGCACCGACTGTAGTGTCTGAAACAATGCTCAAATTCTCAAGAACCTGTACGCCGGTACCCACTAAACATCGGTCTCCCAAGCTAACACCACCCGAAATGTTGCAGCCTGGGTTAATCACAGAATAGCTCCCTACATGAACATCATGTCCGATTGTGCAATTGAGGTTGAAGACATTGAAGTCGCCAATTGTAATATCACAGGTAAATACTGTGCCACTAGTCAGTATATTGCCCTTTCCCAGCTGAACCCACTTCGGGTCAATCTCGCTCTTGGGATGAATGAGGTTGGGAACGCTGAGCCATGGGCGGGCTAGAATAGCTTCGGCAATACGCTGCCTGATCTTAGGTCGACCAATACCAATGACGATATCTGCCTCATCCTCCCGATTCAATAATTCATCGGTGCCAGTAACTTGACCATAGGGAAAATCTACACCAATGTTACTTTTATTCTCTGCAAGGTATTCGATTCGACTCCAGCGAGATTGGACTGCGTTGATTAGGCCGGCCAACTGTCCAACCTCTTTGGCAAAACCATTAGTGCCTATGATATAGAGCGGCTTCATAACGATTGCTTTGGATATCTATTATTTAGAGAATTTTTTGAAAAATTCTCGAATTTTCTCGCATACATACTTTACCTGTTCATCCGTCAGGCCAGGATAGCTAGGCAGGTTGATGCCACGCCATGCCAGATCTTCTGCAACCGGATGACGGCGGAAGTTCCTAGAGTGCATTGGCATGGTATGCACCGGATAGAACAGCGGTCGCGTTTCGATACAGGCTTCGGCGAGGTGCTGTCGCAAGGGGTCGCGGAGATCCGCGCGCTCGACCAATATGCTGGTCATCCAGTAACTGTGACGGGTGTCGGGCGCTTCACGGTGAATTTCCACCGGCGTGTCACGCAACAATTCTCCGTACAGCACAGCAATAGCACGCTTGCGTTCGATAAACTCGTCGCTGCGCTCCAGTTGCGCCAGACCAATGGCTGCCTGGATGTTCGTCATGCGATAGTTGTAGCCTACGCCATCGTGCCAGTATTCGCGATGTGCAGCCAAGCCTTGTCCTTTGAGGTGTCGTGCCCGCTCAATCAAAGTCTTGTCTGGGCTGACAACCATTCCACCCTCGCCCGTGGTGATTGTCTTGTTGCCAAAAAAGCTGAAGGTAGAAATATCGCCGAAGGTGCCGACATGACGGCCCTTGTAAAGCGTTCCGAACGCTTCTGCACAATCTTCGATCACAAACAGTCGATGCTCTTGTGCGATGGCCATGATAGCGTCCATATCGCAAGCCTGCCCATACAGGTGCACGGGCATGATGGCACGGGTACGGGGCGTGATATGCCGGCGAATATCTTCTGGGTCTATCTGCCAAGTGTCGCGCACCGAATCAACAAAAACCGGCGTGGCGTTGCAATAGTTGATGGCGTTGACAGAAGCAATATAGGTCAGGGTAGGCACGATGACCTCGTCACCAGGCCCAATACCAAGTGCCAACAGTGCTAAATGAAGCGCGACGGTACCATTTGATACTGATGCGGCATGTTCAACACCAATCTTTTCAGAAAAGTTGTTTTCAAACTCAGTGACGAATCGGCCACGTGAAGAGATCCATGAAGTGTCGAGACACTCATTGACATATTTCTTGACGTTGCCACCCAAATCGGGCTGATAGACAGGGATTCGATTGTTGCTCATGGCATTATTTCCTGGCGTTGAACACCCGTTTTAAGATATAGATCTGTCCTGGCACAGAGATCAAACAATAAGCGAGAATGGTACCGAGAACGGCACCTGTAGCACCTAGCAGGGGAGTCAGCAACCACTTGGCAGCAAAGGCGGTGCCAGCCATACCTACAGCCATCAGGAGTTGAGGACGTAGCATGTTTGCACCGTTCATGAAAGCTCCAGCAACACTGGCAACACCGTCAATTACAGTCCAAGTAGCGAGGGCCAGAATAAGCCCCCACACCGGTTGAACTGACGCTTTCATCCAGTATTCAAGGATCCACGGTATGGCGGCCGCTAGCGCACTGACACCCAGTAGCGTAATGATCGCTGCCGTTGCCATACCCCGTTTAAGAGCTTTGATAGCCCATGCCTTTTGATTGCTTGCTAAAGCCTCACCAAAGGCCGGCCACAACCCTACCATGGCTGCACTCAACAGCATAGAAATGAATAAGAAAAGCTTCTGAACAACCGCAAAGTCACCATAAGCTGACTGGCCCAGCGTTTGGGCAATGACGATAGCATCCGACTGGAAAGCAAAAGCCACCGCCAGTTGCAACAAGAAGAACATACCGCCCGTTTGCAGTAACGACACCGCAGTCTGTGCGTCCAGCAAACGCATCCAGCTATGCACACGCAACATACCATGACGCTGGAGCCAGATCACTGAATTGAGTGTATTAATAAGGGCTTGAATACCGAGTGTCGCCAGTACCAACTCCGAAACGCTTCCACCCAAATGGAGGGTGAGTGGAACCAAAATCATGGTCAACACGGCGTAGGCCAGTTGATTCAGACCATTCAGATAGCCCTGCTGAGCTCCTAACTGCACCCGCAGTATCAAACTGGCTGGAATGTTGACAGCCAACACAACAGCAAAAATGGACAGTGCTTTCAATACTTCTGGTTGATTCTCGACCGAGATGGCTCCTGCCAGTGCTGTGGGTTCGATGCTGAACTTGATCCAAGCAATCCAAATCAAAAGCAACGAACATCCGACGATACCAGTAATCACGTACCCCGATGCCAGCGTTCGTTGCAGAAGCTCTTGGTTACCCGTCGCCTTGGCTTTGGTCGCTTCGTTAAGAACACCGTTGCCAATACCCAGATCTGCAAATGCCATGAAGCCCAGTAACGCACTTAGCATCATCCAAACGCCGAACAACTCAGGACTCAAGCTCTCCCTAGCCAGTGGCAGGTTCACCAAAACTGCGATGCCTTGGCCGAAACGCCCCAAATAACTGGCAGCTGCCACAGCAACCACACGCTTTGTACGCGCGTCGATTTTTTGCAGGGCAGTCCTGACGCTGCGAACGTAAGGGTTCACGGGATTGTCACACAGTTAACAACTGTCGCGTCTGATTAGACAAAGGCTTGCAATCGCCTGGACTTATTCCAAACTGACATTAACCGCATAACCATGCGATTTCAACAGTGCATGCCGCTTGGCTTCCTGCAAGTCTGCTTGCACCATTTCCTGACACATGGACTGAACGGTGATCTCGGGTACCCAGCCAAGTTTGTCTTTGGCCTTGCTCGGGTCACCCAGCAAGGTCTCAACTTCGGTCGGACGGAAATAGCGGGGATCGATTTTGACGATGACTTGACCGGGATTCAGCGCCGGAGCTTTGTCGCCCGTAATGCTGTCGATAATGGCAATTTCGTCCACGCCCTGCCCCTCGAAACGCAGCTTAATACCCAACTCAGCTGCCGACCATTCGATGAACTGACGCACACTGTATTGCACGCCAGTAGCGATCACGAAGTCCTCGGGCTGATCTTGTTGCAGCATCATCCATTGCATGCGGACATAATCCTTGGCGTGGCCCCAGTCGCGTAACGCATCCATATTGCCCATGTAAAGGCAGTCTTCCAGACCTTGCGCGATATTGGCCAAACCGCGCGTGATTTTGCGCGTGACGAAAGTTTCGCCCCGGCGCGGACTTTCATGGTTAAACAGAATACCGTTGCAGGCATAGATACCATAAGCCTCGCGGTAGTTGACCGTGATCCAATAGGCGTACAGCTTGGCCACCGCATAGGGACTACGGGGGTAGAAAGGGGTAGTTTCTTTCTGCGGAATTTCCTGCACCAAACCGTACAGTTCGCTGGTGCTGGCCTGATAGAAGCGGGTCTTCTTTTCCAAGCCCAGGATGCGAATCGCTTCAAGAATGCGCAGCGTGCCAATGCCGTCAACATCCGCCGTGTACTCCGGGCTCTCGAACGACACCGCCACATGGCTCATAGCGCCAAGGTTGTAGATCTCGTCGGGTTGTGTTTCCTGAATGATACGAACCAAATTGCTGGTGTCAGACAAATCGCCATAGTGCAGCTTAAACTGGCTATTCTGGATATGAGGATCTTGGTAAATATGATCGATTCTCTGGGTATTAAACAGGCTACCACGGCGCTTAATACCGTGTACGGTATAGCCTTTTTCGAGCAAAAACTCGGCCAGATAGGAGCCGTCTTGGCCTGTGATACCGGTAATAAGAGCGACTTTTTTGGTTTGCGTCATGATGCGGAGGCTTCCCTAGTTGTTTTACTTGGAACGAACGTCAGAACAGGCAAGGAAGTTGGCATAGGCTTGTTTCAAGCCTTCCGCCAGACCAATTTTAGGCTGCCAACCCAAACCTTGCAGACGTGAGCTATCCATAAGTTTGCGCGGGGTACCATCAGGCTTGCTGGTATCGAAAGTGATCTCACCTTGGTAGCCTACGACTTGCGCAATGGTGCGAGCGACTTCAGCGATTGTTACATCAGAACCGTATCCGACATTGATATGGCTGAGCATCGGCTGCGTATGCCGCTCGTACACCACTTTGGGCAGGTTCATGACATGAACACTGGCGGCCGCCATGTCGTCGACATACAGAAATTCACGCATTGGCGTACCCGTACCCCAAATCGGAACGCTTACCGCGCCGCTGACCTTGGCTTCGTGAAAACGCCGAATCAGTGCTGGAATAACGTGGGAGTTTTCAGGGTGGTAGTTATCGCCCGGGCCGTACAGATTGGTCGGCATGACGCTGCGGTAGTCCACACCGTGGCTGCTGCCGTACTGGCGGTTGTAGGACTCGCACAACTTGATACCAGCAATCTTAGCGATCGCGTACGGCTCATTGGTCGATTCCAGAGTGCCGGTCAGCAAAGCTGCTTCACGCATAGGCTGTGCAGCTAACTTGGGATAGATACAGCTAGAACCCAAGAACAACAGCTTTTGCACACCACTGCGAAAGGCCGCATCGACGACGTTAGCCTGCATCATCAAGTTCTGATAGATGAATTCAGCCGGGTAGGCGTTGTTGGCGTAGATGCCGCCTACCTTGGCTGCGGCCAAGTAAACCTGATCGGGTTTTTCAGCCGTAAAGAATGTATTGACATCGGCTTGGTTGGTTAGATCCAGCTCTGAGTGTGTGCGCGTGACAATGCGTTCAGCCGGATGACCTTGGGCCAACAGCTGGCGCACAATGGCAGAACCCACCATGCCCCGATGGCCAGCAACGTAAATTTTGGGGTATTGACTCATCGGTTGGTTCGCCCGTAAGTGTCTTCAAATCGAACGATGTCGTCTTCGCCCAAGTAGCTGCCAGACTGCACTTCGATGATTTCGAGCGGAATGGTACCGGGATTGGCCAAGCGATGCACTTCGCCCAGTGGAATATAGGTAGACTGGTTTTCTGTCAACAACAGTACTTTATCGCCATTGGTGATCTCAGCTGTGCCTTTAACAACAATCCAATGCTCAGCTCGATGGTGGTGTTTTTGCAGGCTCAGGCTGGCACCGGGTTTCACTTGAATACGCTTGACCTTGAAGCGACCGCCTTCGTCTATGCTGTCGTACCAACCCCATGGCCTGTGTACCTTGCGGTGCAGGGTGTGCTCTTCGCGCCTGGTAGCCTGCAATTGGTTAACGATGTGTTTCACATCTTGGCTGCGGGTTTTGTCGGCCACTAACACAGCATCGGGCGTTTCCACCACGACGAGGTTGTCCACTCCCACCAGACTGACCAAACGGCTGGAAGCATGCACCAAGGTGTTACGGCTGTCGGTGGTCAACACATCGCCTATGTGGGCATTTCCGTTTTCATCTTTAGGCAAGACGCTCCAAACGGCATCCCACGCGCCCAGATCACTCCAACCAGCATTCAGCGGCACCATCTTGATAGCGAAGGCGCTGCCCGGGCAGCGTTCCATGACAGCGTAATCAATGGACTCGGACGGAATGGCGGTAAATTCAGCTTTGCTAGGGCGTACAAAAGGCGTGGTGGGGCTGGCATCTGTGTGGCATTTGCCCCAAGCCTGCCGGGTGGCTTGGTAAATATCGGGCCGGAACTGCTCGAGCGCCTTGAGCCAGACAGAGGCCTTGAGCACGAACATACCGGCGTTCCAGTAGTAGCCACCCTCATTCAGATACTGTTGCGCCGTAGCGGCATTGGGCTTTTCGACAAAACGCTGCACGACCATCGCGGGTTGATGACTGTGTGCTTGAACCTGAATGTACCCGTAGCCGGTTTCGGGTCGATCGGGTGTGATACCCAGTATGACGATGCTGTCGTGGCTGGCCTCGCGCACGGCTTGCTGCATGGCTTGGGTAAAAGCGGCAGTGTCGACAACGGTCTGATCGGCTGGCGTAACGACCAAAACCGGGTCTTGGCCGTTGGCAAGAGCAGCGAGCGCGGCCAAGGTGAGTGCAGGAGCGGTGTTGCGACCCACAGGTTCTAGCAAGGCAACGCCCAATTCAATGCCAGCTTCGCGCAGTTGCTCTGCAGCCAAAAAGCGGTGTTCTTCGCCAGTGACGATGATAGGTTTGGCAACCTGAATGTCGTCCACACCAAGAGCAACGAGTCGCTGCGCTGCTTGCTGGAACAGGCTTTCAACACCTGTCAGGCTGAGAAACTGCTTGGGAAAGCCAGCACGCGAGAGTGGCCACAGGCGGGTGCCGGAGCCGCCGCAGAGGATGACGGGGGTAGCTGAAATCATACTCATATGGTTTGATGAAGGGCTTTTTGCCCACCTTCTTGATATTCACTTACTTCGGACTTTAATGCCTCAATTTCCAGCTTCAATGCATCGTACTCTCGCATTTTACGCTTCAGGAAACGGCTGATCAGCGCCACTTTTTCGGCAATGCCCTGGGGCGTGAGCAGGTAGACGTACTTGAACTTGTTCTTACTTTTCTGGAAGTTGGCCATCTTTACAAAGCCCTTGTCGATGAGGGCGTTGAGGCCGTAGTTCAGGCCACCCACGCTCATGCCGAGCCTATCTGCCAGCTCGCGCTGGGTGAGATCCGGGTTGTCTTGCAAGAGGCGCATGATCCGGAAATGGGTCTCTTCCTGGATCTTGGCTGGGCGGCTGGGCATGTTTTGGGTGTTTTGGGCACGCTACCGCCATGCCGTGTCACGATCGGCCAGCGCGGTCTGCAGGATCAACGGGGGCAAAAGTTTGGCGCACTTCTGCTAAAAGCCGGACGAGTCTACCGCAGGATTGCTTTCCGTTCGGGTACTGAACAGGATTATTTTCTGGTGCAACGGGTGGGTGGTGGTGCCGCATCCTCCAGGCTGACGGGGCCGCTAGCGGCCCTTTCCGCTAGAATCCGCGCCACGGGTTTCGCAGCCTGTAGCAAAACGTCGCAACAGCCGTTCCTTGCCACTCGACAAGGCGGCGCTTGGCTCAAATTCTTCCGAATATTGCCATGTGTTGCGCGCATGGCACCGTTGTTGGGCAGCCATGCGGGGGAGCCGCGAGGCTCGCCGGTTCCGTTTTGCCGGTCTGCGAACCCCGCATGTGCCTGCCCTTACCGTTTCGCAGCGGTGCAGAGCAGGTGGTCATACAACCTGTTCGAAACGGAGCCAACACCATGGCTGACACCCACACGCCCGTTGCACCGCAGCGGCAGCTATACGTTAACCTCGACCTTGTGCGGCACATGATGCAGCGTTGCACGCTGTCGGGCGTGAGCCGCTGGATTTTGTTCACCATCGCCAGCCACGCCAACCGCGAGCACCGGCAGTGCTTTTGCAGCATCAACACGCTGGCGCGCGAAAGTGGCTGGTCGCGCCGCACGGTCACGCAGCACATTGGCCAGCTGGAGCAGCTGGGCCTGCTGAAGTGCGTGGGCATACACCACAGCGGCACCAACATCTACCAGGTGCAGCTGGAGGACGTGTGGCAGCGGGCCAGCGCGTCGGCCAATGTTGCCAGCACCGCCAGCGCACCCGAGAGGCCGCCAGTGGTGGCGGCCCCGGCACCAGCGCCCGCACCAGCGCTCGCACCGGCGCCCATGCCGACATTCGCCCCCGTATGCGACCCCGATCTGACGCCAGCGCCTGCACCTACGTCTGCGCCGGACATAGCGCCTGTTACGAGCCGGGCCCCAACACTGCACATGGAGGCTCCTGCTCCTGTGCCCAGCCCGGCACCCACATCAGCCCCGTTACCGCAGGCCGCCTGCACTGGCACCACCGACCCCATCAGCCGCCCTGCCCCAGCGCCAGCCACCATCCAGGCTGGTGGCGCAGATGGCGGTGGCGCGATCAACGCCGACACCATCGGCCAGCTCAACGCACAGCGCCGGCGCAACGGCAAGGATCCGCTGTGCCACCACGACATCGTGCAACTGGGCACCGAGGCCGCCAAGGCGGGCCTGACGCCGCTGCAGGCCGCGCAGTGGGTGCTGGCGCGCCCCAAGCGCAACTTCTTCCGCGCCGAGTACTACACGCCGCCGCCTGCTGCGCCCGAGCCCCCCAGCGCGGATGCACAGGCCGCCGCCCGGGTGCTGGCCCGCCTGCAACCGCCGCCCACCGCATTGACAGCAGAGAAACAGGAAGCGCGCATCCGGGCCGGGCGGGAAGCCAACGAGCACCTGCGCCAGTACCTGGCGGGGCTCAAGATCAGCAGCGACCAGTCCATCTGCACCCGCGACGGCGGGCCGCACGACACTGGCGCCCCCAGCACCCCCAAAAGCGGGCCGCCCAACACGCGCTGGGCGCGCCAGGCCATCGAGCTGTTTGTGGCTGGGCAGACCGTGAGCCACTACCGGCTGCACACCGCGTGCAAGGTGCTGGGCATCCAGCTGCCCAAGCTGCGCGCCCACACTGGCGCACAGCGGCCCGGTGCCAGTTGAAGCGCACGCCACTACACTTACACCACCATGCACATCACCAAAAATACCATCGTCACCCTCAGCTACCGCGTCAGCGACGCACAAGGCAAACTGCTGGAAGCCAGCGACGCGCCCATGGCCTACCTGCACGGCGGTTACGGCAACACCTTTGAAAAGATCGAGGCCGCGCTGGAAGGCCAGACCGTGGGCTACGCCACCACCGTGGTGCTGGCGCCCGAGGACGCCTTCGGCCCGCGCGACGAGAGCCTGGTACAAACGATTGCCAAGTCGGACTTTCCGCCCGGCGTGAAGGTGGGCGGCACCTTGCGCGGCGTGGCCGACGACGGTGGCGAGCGCATCTTCACCGTGGTGAAGATCAAAGGCCCGCAAGTGATTTTGGACGGCAACCACCCGCACGCGGGCAAGACGCTGCGCTTTGCCGTCAAGGTGCTGGACGTGCAAGCCGCCAGCGCCGAGGAGATTGCGCACGGCCACGCCCACGGTGCGCACGGGCACCAGCACTGAATCAGCGGCTGTCGCGGAAGAAGCGCAGGATTTCCAGGCAGCCGGTGGTGTCGTCGCGCGTGACGCTGTCGCGGTGCCAGGTCTGGCGCATGAAGGGGTTGTAGCCTTCGATCTTCTGCACGTCGGCGTCACTCAGGTGGCGGAACCCCATCGACCAGTCGGCAAAGGTGCGCTGCGTGATGGGTTCCTCCAGCAGCACGGTGGTGCCGTGGTGGCGCGGGTCTTGCTCGATGGTGTGGAACAGGCGGCGCACTTCGGCCTCGTCGCCTTCGAGCACCTGCATGAAGTTGCCGTCCTTGTAGAGCAGCATGCCGGTCAGGCCGTGCGCGGTGTTGTTCTGGCGAGCCTGGGTCAGCAGGGCGACCAGATCGTCCTCACTGAAGGGCTGGCTGGCGGAGCTGAGGTACACGAGCTGGAACATGGGTGGGGACTCCTGAAAAATGACGGACAGGGACAAAAAACCCGCCACGGGGGCGGGTTGGCGGCGGGCAGTTACACCCGCAGCGGTAATGGGTTCAAGCCATCAGGCCGACACCACGCGCACCATTTCCAGGCACTTGGCGGCGTAGCCCCATTCGTTGTCGTACCAGGCCACGACCTTGACGAAGCTGTTGTCCAGCGCCAGGCCGGCTTCGGCATCGAACACGCTGGTGCAGTTCTCGCCACGGAAGTCGGTGGAGACCACTTTTTCGTTGGTGTAACCCAGCACGCCTTGCAGGCCACCTGCGCTCACGGGCGTTTCCGACAGCAGCTTCATCTGGGCGCAGATCTCTTCGTAGCTGGCCTCGGTGTTGAGTTCCACGGTCAAGTCCACCACCGACACATCGGACGTGGGCACGCGGAAGCTCATGCCGGTCAGCTTCTTGTTCAGTTCCGGGATCACCTTGCCCACCGCCTTGGCCGCACCGGTGGAGCTGGGGATGATGTTTTCCAGAATACCACGGCCACCGCGCCAATCTTTGCGCGAGGTACCGTCCACGGTCTTTTGGCTGGCGGTGGCAGCGTGGACGGTGGTCATCAGGCCACGCTTGATGCCCCACTTGTCGTTCAATGCCTTGGCCACGGGGGCCAGTGCGTTGGTGGTGCAGCTGGCGTTGGACACCACGGCCTGGCCGGCGTACTGGGTGTGGTTCACACCGTAGACGAACATCGGCACGTCGTCCTTGGACGGGGCGGAGATCACCACTTTTTTGGCACCGGCGTCCAGGTGGACTTGGCAGGTGTCGGCGGTCAAGAACTGGCCGGTGCATTCCAGCACCACGTCCACACCCATGTCGGCCCACTTGAGCTGCGGGTTGTCGCGCTCGTGGCTCAACGGGATGCGCTTGCCGTTGACGATCAGGGCTTCGTTGCCTTCAAAGGCCACATCACCTTGGAAGCGGCCATGCACGCTGTCGTACTTGAGCATGTAGGCCAGGTAGTCGGCCGATTTGGGGTCGTTGATGCCGACGACTTCGATGTCGGCAAAATCGCGGATGGCCGCGCGCAGCGCCAGACGGCCAATGCGGCCAAAACCGTTGATACCTACCTTGATGGTCATGGGGGTTACCTTTTGAGTCAGAACACGGAATCGTGGAACACGACGCTGACGGGCGGCTGATGCACAACCGGCCCAGCTCCGCCAGCGCGGGGGAACGGCAGTCGGTCAGGCCTTGCTGGCCAGCACGGTGTTGACGGTAGCGGCCACGTTCTCGGCGGTAAAGCCGAAGTGCTGGAACAGCACCGGTGCGGGGGCCGATTCGCCGTAGGTGTCGATGCCCACCACGGCGGCGCAACCGTATTTCCACCAGCCGTCGGTGGAGCCCATTTCGACGGCGATGCGCGGCACGCCCTTGGGCAGTACTTCGGACTTGTAGTCGGCGCTCTGGCGGTCAAAGGTGGTGGTGCTGGGCATGGAAACCACGCGCACGGCCACATCTTGCGCGGCCAGCAGCTCTTGCGCTTTCACGGCCAATTGCACTTCGGAGCCGGTAGCGATGATGACGGCCTTGATCTTCTTCTTGGCCTTGAAGCCCACATCGACGGGATCGCTCAGCACGTAAGCGCCTTTGGCCATGCCATCCAACGCTTTTTTGGGCGCGTAGGGCAGGTTTTGGCGGCTGAGCAACAGCGCGGTGGGTTTGTCGGTGTTTTGCAGCGCCACGGCCCAGGCCACGGCGGTCTCGGCGGTGTCGGCGGGCCGCCACACGTCCAGGTTCGGAATCAGGCGCAGGCTGGCGGCGTGCTCAATCGACTGGTGGGTCGGGCCGTCTTCGCCCAAGCCGATGGAGTCGTGGGTGAAGACGTGAACCACGCGCTGCTTCATCAACGCGGCCATGCGGATGGCGTTGCGCGAGTAGTCGCTGAAGGTCAGGAAGGTGCCGCCGTAGGGGATGTAGCCGCCGTGCAGCGCCACGCCGTTCATGATGGCGGCCATGCCAAATTCGCGCACACCGTAGTTGATGTGGCGGCCACCCACGCCCGCTTCGTTCTTCACCACGTGGCCCGCCGCGTCAAAACGCAGGTTGGGGGTGGATTTGGTGTTGGTGAGGTTGGAGCCGGTCAGGTCGGCGCTGCCGCCCAGCAGTTCGGGCAGTGCGGCGGTAAAAGCTTCCAACGCCAGCTGGCTGGCCTTGCGGCTGGCCACGGTCTCGGCTTTTTCGTGCGCGGCTTGGATCGTGGCTTGGGCCAGTTCGGCAAACTTTTTGGGCAATTCGCCCTTCATGCGGCGCTCAAATTCCTTGGCCAAGGCCGGGAAAGCTTTCTTGTACGCGGCAAAGCGGTCTTTCCAGGCCTTTTCTGCCGTCTTGCCAGCGGCTTTGGCATCCCAAGCGGCGTACACGTCTTTGGGGATCACGAACGGGCCGTGCTCCCAACCCAGTGCCTTGCGCGTCAGGGCAATTTCTTCGGCCCCCAGCGGCTCGCCGTGGGCTTTGGCGGTGTTGGCGCGGTTGGGGCTGCCTTTGCCAATGCTGGTCTTGCAGCAAATCAGCGTGGGCTTGTCGGCGCTGGCCTTGGCTTGGGCGATGGCAGCGTCCACGGCATCGGCGTTGTGGCCGTCCACGGCGCGGATCACGTTCCAGCCGTAGGCTTCAAAACGCTGGGGCGTGTTGTCGATGAACCAGGGCGCGACCTGACCGTCGATGGAGATGCCGTTGTCGTCGTACAGCGCAATCAATTTGCCCAGCTTCCAAGCGCCGGCCAATGCAGCGGCTTCGTGGCTGATGCCTTCCATCAGGCAACCGTCGCCCAAAAAGACGTAGGTATGGTGGTCCACAATGTCATGGCCGGGCTGGTTGAATTCGGCGGCCAGCAGTTTTTCGGCCAGCGCCATGCCCACCGCGTTGGTGATGCCTTGGCCCAGCGGGCCGGTGGTGGTTTCAACGCCGGGGGTGATGCCCACTTCGGGATGGCCGGCGGTCTTGCTGTGCAGTTGGCGGAAGTTTTTCAGCTCTTGCAGCGGCAGGTCGTAGCCGGTCAGGTGCAGCAGCGCGTAGATCAGCATGGAGCCGTGGCCGTTGGACAGCACAAAGCGGTCGCGGTTGGCCCAAGCGGGGTTGCTGGGGTTGTGTTGCAGGTGGCGGCCCCAGAGTGCCACCGCCATGTCGGCCATGCCCATCGGGGCACCGGGGTGCCCGGAGTTGGCTTGTTGCACGGCATCCATGGCCAGTGCGCGGATGGCGTTGGCCTGGGTGTGGGCGGAAACGTGGGAGGTGGTGGCAGCGTCGGTCATAAGAACCCCGAAAAAAAGGGTGTGTGGCGGGTGGCCAGAATCTAAAGCGTGGATTTTATCTTTCGACACCTGCGCGGCGCAGGAGTTGCTTGCAACGCTCGGACAAGTGAACCACACGCAAGTGTTTGCCCGCTTGGGTGTAGCGTTGGCGCAGGGTTTTGAGCGCCTCAATGGCCGAGTAATCGACGAAGCTCAGGTGGCGTGCGTCCAACGTGGTGTGCGCCGGGTCGTTGGCCACGTCAAACAGCGCCAGAAAGGGCTCGGTGGAGGCAAAGAACAGCGTGCCGTGCAAGCGGTAGTGCTTGCTGCCATCGGCTTCGGTGTGGGTGTCGGCGTACAGCTCGCGCGCGTGCTGCCAGGCAAAGTTCAACGCTGCAATCACCACGCCGCACAGCACGGCCACGGCCAGGTCGGTGGCCACGGTGATGATGGTCACGGCCAGCATCACCAGCACGTCGTGCAGCGGCACTTTGTGCAGCACCCGCAGCGCACCCCAGGCAAAGGTTTGCTGCGCCACCACCAGCATCACGCCCACCAGCGCCGCCAGCGGAATTTGCTCGATCAACGGCGACAGCAGCAGCACGAACAGCAGCACCATCACCCCGGCCACCACGCCCGACAAACGCCCGCGCCCG
This sequence comes from Macromonas bipunctata, assembly GCF_002837135.1. Lineage (GTDB taxonomy): Bacteria > Pseudomonadota > Gammaproteobacteria > Burkholderiales > Burkholderiaceae_C > Macromonas_A > Macromonas_A bipunctata. The sequence continues at coordinate 18,115 of NZ_NWBQ01000033.1, forward strand.
CCCGATTGCAGGTTGATCATGGTCTGTCCGATCATGGCGCAGCCGCCCATGCCGCCCGCCAACCCCGACACCACGTTGGCCACGCCCAGCGCCACGCACTCGCGGTTGGTGTGGCCCCGGCTTTGCGTGATTTCGTCGGTGAGGTTGAGCGTGAGCAGCGTCTCCAGCAGCCCGACCACCGCCATCACCACCGCGTAGGGGGCAATGGTGCGCAAAGTGTCCAGGTTCCACGGCACGTCGGGCCAAGCCAGCGTGGGCCAGCCTCCGGCAATGTGGGCCATGTCGCCCAGGGTGCGGGTGGGCAGTTGCAGCAGGCTGGTCAGCAGGCCCACCGCCACAATGGCCACCAGCGCCGGGGGCACGCTGCGCGTCAGGCGCGGCAGCAGGTAGACGATGGCCATCGTCAGCGCCACCAGGCCCAGCATCAGGGCCAGCGGCTGGCCGTGCAGCCAGCCAGTACCACTTTGGAAATGCTGCAACTGTGCCAGCGCAATCACGATCGCCAGCCCGTTGACAAAGCCCAGCATGACCGGGTGCGGCACCATGCGCACCAGTTGGCCCAGCTTGAGCACACCAAACAGCGCCATCAGCACGCCACTGAGCAACACCGTGGCCAGCAAATACTGCGCGCCATGCTGCACCACCAGCGCCACAATCACCACCGCCATAGACCCTGCTGCGCCCGACACCATGCCGGGCCGCCCGCCCAGCAAGGCGGTAAGGGTACAGATGATGAACGCACCGTACAGCCCCATCAGCGGGTTGAGCTGCGCCACCAGCGCAAAGGCGATGCACTCGGGCACCAGGGCAAAGGCGGTGGTCAGGCCAGCCAGGGAATCGGCGCGGATGCGGGCAACGTTCATCGGCCCGATTTTAGGGTGGGCGTTTTTATCTCACGCCGCTGCACGGCGCAGGCGGTCGCGCACACCGTCCCAAGCGGGGGCATCGGGCGGGGTTTCGACCCAGATCAGTTTGGTATCGGGCTGGTCGAGTTCGCGCAACACGGCAAACAACTCTTGCGCGCATGCGTCGGCGTGCAGGGGCATGTAGCGCAACTGTAAATGGCGGCTGGCACTGCTGACGGGCTGGCGCACGTACAGCGCAATGTGGCGCGCGTCCGCGCCCAGCATGTCGAGTGCGGCTTGCATTTCGCCGTGCGGCATCAGGCGCACACGGGCGGTGGGCGCGTAGTGCGATTCCAGCGTACCGGAGGCCTTGGGCGCTGCCGCATCGCGCTGGGCCACAGGTTCGCCGCAGGCTTGTTCCAGCGCAGCGGGTTCAACCATGCCGGGGCGCAACAGCACGGGGCGGCCCCGGCTGCAATCGACGATGGTGGATTCAATGCCCACCGGGCACGGGCCACCGTCCAGAATCAGCAGGGCATCGTCGGCCAGCAGCGTGGCAAATTCGTCTTGCACGTGCGCGGCGGTGGTGGGGCTGACGCGGCCAAAGCGGTTGGCACTGGGCGCAGCTACGCCGTACACGCCCAAAGCCTGCGCGGCTTGCAACACGGCCTGCGCCACCGGGTGCGACGGGCAACGCAAGCCGATGGAATCCTGCCCCCCCGCCGCTGCGGCCCCCACGTCGGGCCGACGCGGCAGGATGACGGTGAGCGGCCCCGGCCAGAACGCGGCCATCAGGCGCTGGGCAAAGTCCGGGACTTCGCGTGCGTAATGCGCCACCCCGGCCTGCCATTGCGCGGGCGTGGCACCGGCCACATGCACGATCAACGGGTGGTCTTTGGGGCGGCCTTTGGCTTCAAAGATGCGGGCCACGGCCTCCGGTTGGTCGGCATCGGCGGCCAAGCCGTACACGGTTTCGGTGGGCAGGCCCAGCAGCGCGCCGCGTTGCAGCGTCTGTGCCGCACGCTGGACAGCGTCGCCCGCTTGAGCAGCAGCCAGCAGCTCAGGTGCTGTGGCCAGCAGCGCGCGCGCGTCCAGCGTCACAGCCACGGCGCAATGCCCAAAATCTGCGCCGCTTGCAAGGCGGTGGCCTGCACTTGCTCCAGCGTGGCTCTGGTCACGTTCAAGTGGCCCATCTTGCGGCCCACACGCGCTTCCAGTTTGCCGTACAGGTGCAGATGCACGCCCGGCAGCGCCAGCACGGCGGCCCAGTCCGGCGACTTGGCTTCAGCGTTACCGCCACGGAACCAGATGTCGCCCAGAATGTTGAGCATCACCGTGGGGCTGTGCAGGCGCGGTTGCACCAAGGGCAGGCCGGTCATGGCGCGCACTTGCAGCTCGAACTGCGACACGTCGCAGGCGTTCAGGGTGTAGTGGCCGCTGTTGTGCGGACGCGGGGCCATTTCGTTGACGACCAACGCGCCATCGGCGCTGCCATCGTCGATGACGAAATACTCGACGCACAACACGCCCACATAGCCCAACTGGTGTGCAATGGCTTGCGTGGTCTGGATGGCCTGTTGGGCCAGCGCAGCGGGCACGTTGCCGTCGAACACCTCGGTCACGGCCAAAATGCCATCGCGGTGCAGGTTGCGCTGCACCGGAAAGTTCACCACCTGGCCATCGGCCCCGCGCGCCACCAGCACCGACAACTCGGCGCGCAGCGGCAGCATCTGCTCCAGCACACAGGGCACACGGCCCATCTGATCCCAGGCGGCGGCCAGTTCGGCGCGGGTCTTGACGCGGGCCTGGCCCTTGCCGTCGTAGCCCAAGCGTGCGCTTTTGAGAATGCCGGGCAACAACGCGTCTGGGGCGATGGCCAGCTCAGCATCGGTGGTGATGACGGCGTACGGTGCAGGGCCTATGCCACCCGCTTGCGCGCAGGCCACAAAGTGGGCTTTTTCGGCGATGCGGTCTTGCGCCACCGCGACCGCGCTGGCGTTGGGGGCCACCGGGCGTTGCTCGGCCAAGGTGCGCAAGGCCGGGGCGGGCACGTTCTCGAATTCGGTGGTGATGGCGTGGCAACGCTGGGCCAGTTCGGCCAGACCGGCGGGGTCTTCGTAAGCGGTACGGATGTGGTGGTGGCTCACCAGCCCAGCGGGGCTGTACGGGTCGGCGTCCAGCACCGCCGTAAAGTAGCCCATCTCTTGCGCCGCTTGCACAAACATGCGGCCCAACTGGCCACCGCCCATCACGCCCACGGTGGCGGGTTGGCCATCGGGCATGGTCTGGCCCGGCAACACGGGGGCAACGCGGCTCATACGGCCTCCGGCGGCGGCAGGGTCATGGCACGGGCGGCTTCGGTTTGCGCGGCGCGGAAGGCCTCCAACTGGGCGCGCAACGCGGGATCGTGGTTGGCCAGCATGGCCACCGCGAACAACGCGGCGTTGGCGGCACCAGCGGCGCCAATGGCAAACGTGGCCACCGGTACGCCCTTGGGCATTTGCACGATGCTGTGCAGCGAATCCACCCCCGACAGCGCCTTGGACTGCACTGGCACACCCAGCACCGGCACCGGCGTCTTGGCGGCCAGCATGCCCGGCAGGTGCGCCGCACCGCCCGCACCCGCGATGATGGCCTTGAGGCCCCGGCCCGCAGCGGCTTCGGCGTAGGCAAACATGTCGTCGGGCATGCGGTGGGCCGAGACCACACGCGCCTCGTGGGCGATGCCAAATTGTTGAAGAATCTGTACCGCGTGCTCCATGGTGCTCCAATCGCTGTTGGAACCCATCACCACGCCGACCTGGATGTCTGTGCTCATTACCGCTTGCTCCATCAAAGTTGCGATTTTACTTTTGCGCGAAAAGTTCTACCGTTCACAACAGGGGGATCGACAGCGCGGACGGCGCAGCCGTCCTGTTGGCTTGAATTATCGTTCAGCAACGTAGAATGAGCCCTGTGCAACGCCTCCAATCCTTCCAATACGAACTGCGCCCCAACGGCCAGCAAGTGCGCTTGATGCGCCGCTTCGCGGGTGCGTGCCGCTTCGTGTACAACAAGGCGTTGGCGTTGCAGCAGGAACTGCATGCCGACGGTGAAAAGAGGCTCACCTACGCCCAACTGTGCCAAACCCTGACGGCTTGGAAAAAACAGCCAGAACTGCTGTGGCTCAATGACGCGCCCAGCCAGCCGCTGCAACAAGCCCTGAAAAACCTGGAACACGCCTACACCAACTTCTTTGAGAAGCGCGCAGCCTTTCCGCGCTTCAAGAAAAAGGGCCAGTCCGAGAGTTTTCGCTACCCGCAAGGTGTCCAGCTCGATCAGGCCAATGGCCGCATCTTTCTGCCCAAACTGGGCTGGATACGGCTTCGTATGTCGCGCCCGGTGCTGGGCACGCTCAAAAACGCTACCGTCAGCCAGTGCGCGGGCAAGTGGTATGTGTCGATTCAAACCGAACGCGAAGTTGAAGTGCCCGTGCCACAGGCCAGCAGCGCCATCGGCATTGACGTGGGGATTGCCCGCTTTGCCACCTTCAGCGACGGAAATTTCCTCGCGCCGCTGAACAGTTTTAAGCGCCACCAGAAACGCCTCGCCCGCTATCAGCGGCGCATGGCGCGCAAAACCAAATTCAGCAGCAACTGGAAGAAGGAAAAAGCCAAAGTCCAGAAAATCCATACCCGCATTGCCCACTGCCGCCAAGACTTCCTGCACAAAGCCACCGCAGCGATCAGCCAAAACCACGCACTCGTCTGCATCGAGGATTTACAGGTCGGCAATATGTCCAAATCGGCAAAGGGCAAAAACGTCAAGGCCAAAACTGGACTGAACCGCTCCATCATGGATCAGGGCTGGTACGAATTCCGCCGCCAGCTGACGTACAAGCTGGAGTGGGCAGGCGGCATGCTGGTGGCGGTGCCGCCGCACAACACCAGCCAAACCTGCCCGTGCTGCGGGCACATTTCGCCGGACAACCGGCGCACGCAAGCCGAATTTCTGTGCGTGCAGTGCGGCTACCAGAACCACGCCGATGTGGTCGGAGCCATGAATGTTTTAGAGCGTGGATTGCGCTTGTTAGCCTGTGGAGAGGACGTTAGACGCGCCAAGGTCGCAAGACCGAAACGCGCAGCCTCGATGAAGCAGGAACCCGCCGAGGTGACCCGTGCCCAGCATGATGCTGGCGCGGGTGCGGTAGGAATCCCCGTCCCTTAAGACGGGGAGGATATCAATTTTGCGCCCCAAATCGGGGGCAAAATGGGCAGCACACAGGCCCGTTTTTCGTTTTTTTGACACCACACTTTTCACCCGCCATGATCGACGTCACCCTTGCCAATTTTGAAACCGAAGTGATAGCAGCGTCCCAGACCGTGCCGGTGCTGGTGGACTTCTGGGCCCCGTGGTGCGGCCCGTGCAAGACGCTGGGGCCGGTGCTGGAGAAGGTCGAGGCCGCCTACGCGGGCCGCTTCAAGCTGGTCAAGGTCAACACCGAGGAAGAACAGCAGCTGGCGCAGGCGTTTGGCATCCGCAGCATCCCGACCTGCGTGCTGATGGTGCAAGGCCAGCCGCTGGACGGCTTCATGGGCGCGTTGCCCGAAGGCCAGATCAAGGCCTTTCTGGACAAGCACCTGCCCAGCGAGGACGCGCTGCAAGCCCAGGCCCACGCCGAAGAAGCCCAACAACTGGCGCAAGCGGGCGACACCCAGAGCGCCCAGGCGCGGCTGGCCGATGCGCTGGCGCACGACCCCGGCAACGACGACTTGCGCTTCGACTACGTCAAGCTGCTGATCGGCAACGGCCAGCTGGGCGAGGCCGCCGCCGCGCTGGCGCCGGCGCTGGCGCAGATTCCGCTGCAACTGCGCTTCGAGGCGCTGGCGCAGTGGCTCAACGCCCTGGAATTTGTGGCCACCGACGCGCGCGGCCACTGGCCGCTGGACGAGTTCGAGCAACGCATCAGCGCCAACAAGCGCGACTTTGACACCCGCTTTGCCAAGAGCCGCCTGCTGATTGCCCAGGGCGACTGGGAAGCGGCGATGGAAGAGCTGCTCGAAATCATCATGCGCGACAAGAAATGGGCCGACGAAGCCCCGCGCAAGACCTACGTGGCGCTGCTGGAACTGCTGACCCCGCCCAAGCCCAAGGCCGACGCAGGCGCCACGGGCAAAAGCGCCGGGGGGCTGGAACTGGCGGGCCAACTGGTGCCGCAGCAAGACCCGCAGGCCGAACTGGTGGCGCGCTACCGCCGCAAACTCAGCATGGCGCTGAACTGAAGCAGGAATCCACCATGGCCACCCTCCGCTTTTTACCCACCCTGGCCACCACCGCTGTGCTGACGGGCCTGCTGGCCGGCTGCAACAGCGTGGAATGGCGCAACGCCGACGCCGCGCACGAGATCGAGGAACAGGCGCAGCCGCCCGGCTCGGTCTACACCGGCTGGCGCGTGTTCCAAGACAAATGCGCGCAATGCCACGGCAGCAACGCCACCGGCAGCGCCAGCGCGCCCGACCTGCTGCCGCTGGTGCGGGAGCTTGGCCCGCGCGGCTTTACCGCCCGCGTGCTGCAACGCTACGACTGGAATTTGCCCGTTGAAGCCGCCCAACTGCAAGGCCAGACGCTGGAACACTGGACGGAGCGCGTGCTGCAACGCCAGGCCGGGGCCGTCACCATGCCCGCCTGGCAAACCGAACCGCGCGTGAGCGCGCACATCCTGGACTTGCACGCCTACCTGTCGGCGCGCGCCGACGGCAGCCAAGGGCCGGGCCGCCCCACGCCCTGAACCTGAACGCTGCCGGGGCCGCCGCAGCGGCGCCCGGTGCTGGCCATCAACCCATCAGGCGGGTCAGGGCTTCCTGGTACTTGGCGGCGGTCTGCTCGATCACCTCGCGCGGCAAACGCGGCGCAGGGGCGGTCTTGTTCCACGGCTGGCCGTTCACTTGGGCGGTCTCCAGCCAGTCGCGCAGGAACTGCTTGTCAAAGCTGGGCGGGTTGCTGCCTTCCTGGTAGCTGTCGGCGGGCCAGTAGCGCGAGCTGTCGGGCGTGAGCACCTCGTCCATCAGCACCAGGGTGCCATCGGTATCCAGGCCAAACTCGAACTTGGTGTCGGCGATGATGATGCCCTTGGTCAACGCAAAGGCGGCTGCCGCCTGGTAGAGCTGGATCGACACGTCGCGGATCTTGGCCGCCAGCTCCGGGCCGATCATTTCCACGGTTTTCTCGAACGTGATGTTCTCGTCGTGCTCGCCCACCTCGGCCTTGGCTGCGGGGGTGTAGATCGGGGTGGGCAGCTTGCTGGCGTTCTTCAGGCCTTCGGGCAAGGGCACGCCACACACCTGGCGGTTGTCTTGGTATTCCTTCCAACCACTGCCCGCCAAATAGCCGCGCACCACCGCTTCCACCGGGATCGGCTTGAGGCGCTTGACCAGCATGGAGCGGCCCGCCACCAGCGGTTTTTCCTCTGCGCTGACGACGCTGGTTGGGTCTTGGCCGGTCAGGTGGATCGGGCAGATGTTTTGGCCATTCGGGCCGAGCAAGTCGAACCAGAACAGGCTCAGGCGGGTCAGCAGCTCGCCCTTGCCGGGGATGGGCTCGCCCATGATGACGTCGAAGGCGCTGATGCGGTCGGACGCGACCATCAGGATGCGGTCGTCGCCCACGGCGTAGTTGTCGCGCACCTTGCCGCGCGCCAGCAGGGGCAGGGATTGAAGGGCTGAAGTGTGCAGGGCTTGGGACATGGCGGATGGATCAAGGATGGGAAGGAAGGGGGCGGATGGCCGCAGGACGGGGCGCTAGAGCAAGTCGTCCCAGGGGTCGTTGTCGCGGCCCCGGATGGGCGTGGGTGGCAAAAAGGTGGTCGGCAAGGGGCTCCGCGAGGGTCGGTGCAGCTCCTGAATATTGAGCAGCGCCTGCAGCACGTCGGGCGGAAAACCCTGGCGGGCACCGCCACGGGTGTCGCACAGCAGCTTGGCCACGTAGTCGGCGGCCTCGGGGTAGCCCCACAGCAGCCGCAGCGGCTGCGCGATGTGGGGGTACCGGGCGGCCACGCGCTGGAAGTCGGCGTTCAGCTCCATGGCGGCACCCGTGGTGTCTGCAAGGCGTGGCAGGTGCCGGGCCGCTCAGGCGCGCGGCGGCGTCAGTTGACCACCTGGGCCAGCTCGCCCGCCGCGTACTTGGCGGCCACGACTTGCAGGCTGTGGCCCTGGATCTTGGCGCCCTGCCCTTCGCAACCGAATTCCAGGTAACGCTGCTTGCAGATGGCCTGTGCGGCGGCGCGGGCGGGCTTGAGCCACTCGCGCGCGTCGAACTTGTCGGGGTTTTCGGTCAGGAACTTGCGGGCAGCGCCGGTCATGGCCAAACGGATGTCGGTGTCGATGTTGATCTTGCGCACGCCGTACTTGATGGCTTCTTGGATTTCTTCCACCGGCACGCCGTAGGTTTCTTTCATCTGGCCACCGTACTGGTTGATGAGGGCCAACAACTCCTGCGGCACGCTGCTGGAGCCGTGCATCACCAAGTGGGTGTTGGGGATGCGGGCGTGGATTTCCTTCACGCGGCTGATGGCCAGAATGTCGCCCGTGGGCTTGCGGCTGAACTTGTACGCGCCGTGGCTGGTGCCAATCGCAATCGCCAGCGCATCCAACCCCGTGGCCTGGACGAAGGCGGCGGCTTCTTCGGGGTCGGTCAACATCTGGCTGTGGTCGAGCTTGCCCACGGCGCCAATGCCGTCTTCCTCGCCCGCTTCGCCGGTTTCCAGGTTGCCCAGGCAGCCCAGTTCACCTTCCACCGACACGCCCACCTTGTGCGCCATCTCGACCACGCGGCGGGTCACGTCCACGTTGTAGTCAAAGCTGGCGGGGGTCTTGCCGTCTTCCAGCAGCGAGCCGTCCATCATCACCGAGCTGAAGCCCAGATCGATGGCGCCTTGGCAGATGGCAGGGCTTTGGCCGTGGTCCTGGTGCATCACCACCGGAATGCTGGGGTAGGCCTCGCACGCGGCCAGCACCAGGTGCTTGATGAAGCTCTCACCCGCGTACTTGCGCGCCCCGGCACTGGCTTGCAGGATCACCGGCGCACCGACTTCCTTGGCCGCTTCCATCACGGCCTGCACCTGTTCCAGGTTGTTGACGTTGAAGGCCGGGATACCGTAGCCGTTTTCGGCGGCGTGGTCCAGCAGTTCGCGCATCGAGACGAGAGCCATGAGAGTGTTCCTGTGAAGTCTGAGAAATGGGGGTGGCCCGATGCTTGCACATCGGGGCCAGGCAGTCTTGCCATTTTAGCGATGCCACCCCGGCGGATGGGCGTGATTGGTGGCCGTGCAGCCGCAGATTCAAGCACCGCAGGACAGCATGGCCTGAATGTCCTTCATCAACAAAAAAAGGTGCAGGGGGTCGGTGGCACTGGACTCAAATTCCCACTGCAAGTACCAGTTCCTGGCGTTGTCGTCTTTTGCATGCACCAGCAACGCCCGGATACCCGCGATGTCAGCGGCCCGACTGGTACGGATCAAAGCGTCCTTGAGCAAAGCCCGACCCAGACCGACACCTTGGTGCCGAACATCCACGGCCAGCCGGGCCAGCAACATGACAGGCACCGGGTGCCGGGGCATACCTTTTGCCACCCGAGGTGCAGCCACATGGGGCTCCACGCTGCCCACCGCCAGACTGTAAAAACCAGCCACCACCCCACCACAGCCAACCACGTAGGTTTGTGCGCTGTGGGCCTTCTGGTTGCCCAATGCAAAGCGTTGCAGGTACTGGTTCAGAGCGGGTTGGCCACAGTCAAAACCATCCAGCACATCGTGCGCGGACAGCTTGCGAACGGGATTGTAGGAGCGGGCCATCAGCCCAGCAGCCCCGGCTCGGTGAGCAGACGCTGGAGCCGGGGTTTGACGGTCACGGGTTGATCCAGCGCGGTCTGAAACGCCTCCCACTGCTCGGCAGGCAACTCGAAACGGCGACGGTCGGCCAGTGTCTGGTTGGCCGCCACGATACCGGCATCCAACAGGAATTCACTGACGTTTTTGTGCGCAGCACGGGCGGCTTCCTGCAAAAGTTGCTTGACCGGAAGACTGGCACGAACGTCGATACGCTCGGATTTGGACAGGGTGGCGGTTGGCATGACGACGACCTCAAAGCTGAAGGTCTTGCATCATACCGTCCGGCCAATGTCCTGACAACCCGTAACTCCAGCTGTTACTGCGCGCGGCAGATCTTGAGCATGTTGGTTCCGCCTGGGGTGCCCATCGGTTCGCCGCAGGTGATGGCGTACACATCGCCGCTTTGCACAATGCCGCGCTCCTTCAGGTAACGCTCGGCCTGGTGCAGGGCGGTGTCGCGGTCGGCGCTGGTGTCCATGAGCAGCGGCGTGACGTTGCGGTACAGCGCCATGCGGCGCTGCGCGGGCAGCTTGGACGTGACGGCGTAGATGGGAATGGCCACGTTGTGGCGGCTCATCCACAGCGCGGTGGAGCCCGAATCGGTCAGCGCCACAATGGCTTTCACGCCCAGGTGGTGCGCGGTGAACAGTGCGCCCATGGCAATGGCGTGGTCGATGCGCTCGAAGGTCTTGCCGCTGAAGTCGGACTCGAGCTCATAGGTGTCGGCCTGCTCGGCGGCGGCACAGATCTTGGCCATTTCCTGCACGGTTTGCAGCGGGTACTTGCCCGCAGCGGTCTCGGCGCTGAGCATCACAGCATCGGTGCCATCGAGCACGGCGTTGGCCACGTCGCTGACTTCGGCGCGCGTGGGCACCGGGTTCACGATCATGGACTCCATCATCTGCGTGGCGGTGATGACGACCTTGTCCGCTTCGCGCGCCAGGCGGATCATGCGTTTTTGCAGCGCGGGCACCGCCGCATTGCCCACCTCCACCGCCAAATCACCGCGCGCCACCATGATGCCGTCCGACACGGCCAGGATTTTTTCCAGTTGGGGAATGGCCTCAGCGCGCTCGATCTTGGCAATCAGGCCCGGCTTGTGCCCCGACGGCGCGGCCACCAGGCACAGCTGGCGTGCCAGTTCCATGTCGGTGGCGGTCTTGGGAAAGCTCACCGCCACGTAGTCGGCGTACAGGGCCATCGCGGTTTTGATGTCGTCCATGTCCTTGGCGGTCAGGGCCGGGGCGGTCAGGCCACCGCCTTGCTTGTTGATGCCCTTGTTGTTGGACAGCTCGCCACCAATCTGTACCGTGGTGTGGACGGCATCACCCACCACGCGCTCCACGCACAGCACGATCAGGCCGTCGTTGAGCAGCAGCACGTCGCCCGCTTTCACGTCTTGCGGCAGGGCCTTGTAGTCCAGCCCCACACCGGCCACATCACCGGGTTCGGTGCGGGCGGCGTCCAGCACGAAAGGCGCGCCGTCTTCGAGCCACACCTTGCCTTCGGCAAATTTGCCCACGCGGATTTTGGGCCCCTGCAGGTCGGCCATGATGGCGACTTCTACCCCCACACGCTGCGCGGCGCTGCGCACCAAGTTGGCGCGGTCGATGTGGTCTTGCGCCGTGCCGTGGCTGAAGTTGAGCCGCACCACGTTCACCCCGGCGCGGATCATCTGCTCCAGCAGTTGCGGGTTGCTGGATGCGGGACCCAAAGTGGCGACGATTTTGGTAGCACGCTGCGGCATGGAAGAAGACTCCTAATGAAAAAAATGGATAGGTCAACAATTTTGCAGGACATCAGCGACAAATTGATTGTAATTTTGACCTTTACACAAATTGGCTGCATATAATCCTGATAACTACATAAATAAAAACTTTCAAATGACAAAAACAAAATGAAAAATGATTTTTTTAAACCAATTGTTATCATTTCATGTTTGTTGACCACCGCTTGTTCGGTGTCTGCGCCTTGGCCTGATCAGTATGCAAAGGTTTCTGTGACACCAGATCTTTCGCCGTACACCCAGTTTGAGTTGTACGCTCAAAACGCGGCGCCCACCGACAACCGCCAGCAAGGTCGGCTCCGGTTTTTGGTTGCTAGCTCACAGTTTGAGGCGTATCGCGCAGACGGCGCAGCCATCGGACGGCTACATGTGCAGCCCGAGGAATGCCGCGACGATCCTGATGCAGCGTGCCAACGCCGTTTTGTGATCAACGGGCGACTACATAGCACGCAGGGCAATTTCAGCTGTGTCGTGCCAGTACGCAATGACACCAACACTGGCTATCAAACTCAAACTCTTTCCGGCTTGTGCCAAAGCCAATACGGCCGCGCCTACACCATTCAAATTTTTGCACCCTAAAACATGAAGCACTTCCAAATGTCTTTTTCTTCACACCGCATGCGTACTGGCGCGTTGGCCTTGTGCTTCAGTTTGGCACTGGGTGCGTGCGACCTGTTTACCAGCCCAGACCAGCTCAAGGCAGACGCCAATGCTGCTCTGGCCGCACGCAACTTTGCCACTGCCGCACAAACCGCACAGCAGTGGGCGAAGAAAGCGCCCGATCAGTACGAGGCGTACTTTGTATTGGCGCAAGCTCAGGCCCAAGCAGGTGACAAAAACGCGGCGGTGGTAGCCCTGGAGCAAGCACTGACCAAAGGTCTCAAGGACGACACGCAGGTCACGACCAACGCCAACTTGGAACCGATCCGATCCATGGTTGCCTACCAAAAGTTGATGGACACGCATTTCCCCAAGCACGTAGGCAAGCAGGAAAGCAATACCGACTCTAGAGCTGCGACTGAACCCGAACCAGATGAAGGCGTTGATAGCGTCTCTATTACTGAAAAAAATGGCATGCAAGTGCTGCGTGCTGGCGATGTCATGATCCAAGTACCCACATTGAAATAAACCCAAACATTCAGAACACTGGAGACAAGCATGAAAAAATTTAAGTTGAAAACGCTGGGTCTGGCATTGAGTGCTGGCCTGATGGTTACGCCCGCAATGGCCCAAACACAAAACACTGTGATCGGCGAAGGCCGTGCACCCGTGGGAGCGGGCGATGCCAGCGCCATCCGCAACGCGGCGAAGCAGGAGGCACTGCGCGATGCCGTTATTAAGGCGATCAAGGATGCGACCGCTCTTGATGCCAGCGACAGTCGGCACGCTGCCATCATCAACGAAGTGGCCAAACAGTTGCGTGACGTGCGTGTGATTGAAGAAGTGCGCGAAGGCGCAGACTTCGTGACACGCATTGATGCCCATGTGGATCGTCGCCAGATTAAAAACGCGATCCGTGGCACGGAGCTTGACAAGCTGAACGACCGCAGCTTTTCCATCTTGATGCTGGTGGACGAGTTCGTGACCAACAGCCGTGACCTGAAACTTCCCTTGCGCGATCTGACCGAGTACTCGTACGATGCTGGCGCTTCCTACAAGGACAAAACCCGCGCTGCCAGCGCCAGCTCAGCGTCCAGCAGTGCTGCCATAGCTGCATCTTCCAGCGTGAACGCGGCGCGTGCGTCATCGACCAAGGTTGCCGGCGCAGCCAACAGTGGTGTTGTCGTGCAAGGGAGTGACGGCTCAGCGGGCGCAGCTGCAACCAATAGCAGGTTCAGTGGCCAATCCGCCGATGCAGCCAGCTACCGTGCCAAGGACAGCATGGCTGCGTCGTCATCGTCCAAATCGTCACAAGCTGCCACCTACCAAGCCAACGTTGAAGCCAAAAACCATGAAAAGGTGTCGTACCGCAGGCTGGTGGAATACCAAGACACTTCCAAGCCCACGACCAACTCGGTGTTTCTGTCGTCCTTCAGCGGCTCACTGCGAGATTACGACTTGCGATTGCTGGACGCATCTATCACACGCAGCAAGTTTTTTGGCGACCGCAAGATCACCTTGGCAGCACTGGGCAGCAGCGCCGAAATGGCCAAATTCTCCGAATTTGCGCGCAAATCCAACGCCGATTTCCTGATGGTGGGCTCCTCCACCGTCGTGGCGGGTGACATCAACCCAGCAACCGGCATGCAAAGCTGTGCGGTGACGGCGGAAATCAAGGTGTTTGCCACCGCTGGCAGCGAACAGATTTCCTCAGCCGCACAGAGCACGGAAGCGGCTGGCCGCAACATTGAGGACTGTGCCGCCAAGGCATCGACCAAAATTGCCAACATGCTGGCGCCCGAATTTGCCAACCGCACCTTGGGCTACTGGGCTGACCGTGCGGCCCGGGGTCGTCAATACACGGTGGAATTGAAAGGGGCTGGCTTGACCTTCCCCCTGCGCATGGCCTTTGCCAAAGCATTGCGCGAAATCCCTGATGCAGCCGACGTAGAGACCAAAGAAAACTCGGACGCTGGCGTTCGTGCCACGGTCACCCTCAAAGGCAAGGCCAATCCCATGGAGCAGGTGTATGGTGCAGTATTAAGCCAATCCGCCTTTGCAGGACGCAATCTGGATGGTGCGGAAGAAGGCGAAACCTTGGTGCTGTGCCTCAACAGTTGCGCCGCAGCCACACCCGCCGCACGTGGCAAACGGTAAGCGGGCAAGCACACTATGCGTCGATACCTAAAACCGCTGCTGTGGTTGGCTTGTGTTGTTCCTGTCGCAGGCATCGCGGCACAGCAGGCCAAAGTACTTCCTGTTCAAGGTTTTTTCTACGATGCGGCCAAGGATTCCAAACTTGACCCCGTCTTTCGTGAGTACCTGAACCAGCCGGCCGTTGCCCAGCACTTGGGCAAGCACATTTACGACACGCTAACGCCAGCGTTTGGCACACGGGTCGGTCATCTGGATCACCGTACGGCTGGCCATACGTTTGCGGTGTCGTTCCATGTCACACGGGCCAGCAGCTTCAGCGTGGACAAGGGCAATGGCAACAGCGACGTGGTGGCCACGCTGACTGGTGGCGTCTACTTCACCAACGTGATTTCGGGCGAAGTTTTGACCACGTTGTCGCGTACCGTCATTAGCCGTGCGGTTGCAGCCAACCAAGCCGACCCGAAGGCCGAACGCCAAGAACTGTTCCGACAAGCTCTCAACACACTGATGCACGAACTGGTGAGTGAGGCGCCCAAGCATTTCCACCCTGTGGTCATTGAGGCGCGGCTAACCGACCGCATTGGCGATCTGCTCATTCTGGATGCCGGCTACCGTCAGGGCCTCAACGCAGGTGATCGGGTCGAGGACAGTGCGGACAATCTGGTCGAGGTGGTCTACGCTGCCGAGGACTATGCAGTGGGCAAACTGGTGCTTGGGGCAAACCTGAATTTGGGTACGACCTTCCAGAAGTTCAGTGCACACGCAGCGTCGGGCAAGGATCGCCCTCGGGTTGCGGTCTTGGTGGACAAGCAGCCCGAAGGCTACGCCAAAGACTACGTGGGGCGCTTGTTTGCTGAAATGTTGGGCGATGCGGCCCCCCTGTCTGTGGTGCAGATCAACACTGGTTTTACCCAGTTGCTGCAGACGGTGCGGGAGCAGGACGGCGTTGAGCTCAGTTCCATGCAATCTGCGGAGCGCCGCCCCCCCAATTTTGTCATCCGCGTGCGCGTACCAGAGACCGTGTACCACGAGGCCGGAACCAACCTCGACTACGAAAAACAGCGTCGCTATGAGACACGTGCATTCGCCGATGTGATCGACAACAGCGGTCGGGTAATTTACACCGCCGTGGGCACAGACGTGATAGTGGACAAGATTGTGCGTGGTATTGGTGCTGGACCAGACGAGCGTCGCGAGGTCAATATCAAGAACGCCCTGGCGGACTTGAGCAAGAAGCTGGTGCAGATTGGGGATTTGAAGCGCGACCGCGCCGAAATCGTCAACAGTGATGGCAGCACATACCAAATTAACAGCCAGAACCGTGTTTACAGCGCGCGCCAGCCGGGTGTAATACTGCGCAAAGCCAAAGCACGGGTTGGCAAGGACTCACGTACCGTGTGGCTGCCTACGCAAGAGGCTACCGTGGACAACTACAGCGGCCAAGCAACCACTGCCCTGTTACAAGGACTGCCCATCGACACCGCACAGCATAAGGTAACGGCAGGTGACCAGTTTGAAGTGTTGCGCTTGGGGACGGCCCCGCGCACAGCGGTATCGTTGGCCACCTGTGGCCCCGTTGAGGCGCTGGGCAACAGCACTACACCGGCGCTCATGGAGCTGACCAACCACCTGCTCGGCGAAAAAATGCCGGGGATGCTCTACGCACCCGATGCGCAACACCTGACCGACAACGTGATCGGCCCCAGAAGCGGCTTTGCGTCTGGATTTGCTTGGCAATTGCCCGCCGTGACGTATTGCATCCAGCCGGTTGAGCGTGTCAATGTGGGTGATGAGCAATGCAGCACGCAATGCGAGCGTCCCATCGTGTCACGCTACACCTTGCGTGTCAAAAAAGGTAGCGATGTCCTGACACGGATTGCTTTTGAAGGTCAGTTCAAAAGCTCTGGCTATTACGGTAAATCCACCGCACCAGAGCAACTGAAGCACCTGTTTGCCGCCGATGTGCTGGACGAGGCTCGCCGCCTGCTGGAAAAAGCCGTCGACAAAATCAATTTCCCCTTGCCTTAAATCAACCACTGGAGACTTCTCATGATGAAAAAACGCATTGCTGCCGTTCTGGTCGTAAGTACCTTGGGTGTGCTGGCCACTCCCGCCATGGCGCAATTCAGCAACCTGCTGGGTGGACTTACTGGTGGTAGCAGCAGTGCCGCTGCCGCAGACCCACAAACCTTTGTCGCATCGGCCCAAGCGGCTGAGAAGCTGATGAACAACTCGGTGGCACTGCTGAGCCAATCACTGGTTTCCAAGGAAAAGGCAGCAGCGCTTGAAGCACAACGCAAGGCTGCCAACGAAACCACCGACCCCGCCGAAAAGCAAGCCAAGCTCACTGAGGTGCGCAAGTCGGAAATGGCAGCACTCAACGAGTCGATGGCCAACAGTCAGATTGAATCGGCCGTCAAGAAAACCAGCGGCAAGCAACGTGAAGACTTGGCAGCCGCTTCTTTTAACTTCATGTTGGCACTGTTGCAGGACAAAGCCTTGGTTGAGCAAGGCAAAGGCTTGGTCAGCAGTTTATCGAGCAATCCAATGAACATCACGAAGATGGGTGGCGTCAAGGATGCCGTCAGCAGTATGACCAACCAAATTTCGGCCGCCTCAAGCATTGCCACCAAAATGCCTGCAATTTTTACAGCAGTGGGCGTCAAGGCACCCACCTCGAAGGACGAGAAGCCGAAGACGATGACGCAGGTTGAAGGCGACTGATCGACTTCAGCGTTGCAACACGCCCAGCAGCCCCTGCAACGCATGCAGCACCGTGGCGGCACGCACCGCCGCGCGGTCACCCTCAAAATGGCAACCTTCGGCGTGCGCGTGGCCGGGGCCTTGCCAGCCTATCCACACCGTGCCGACGGGCTTGTGGGCACTGCCCCCCGCCGGGCCCGCCACGCCGGTCACGGCCACCGCCCAGTCGGCCCCCGAGGTGCGCAGGGCACCGGCGGTCATGGCGCGCACCACCGCTTCGCTGACCGCACCGTGCTGGGCGATCAGCTCGGCGGGCACGCCCAGCAGTTCGGTTTTGGCGGCGTTGGAGTACGTGACCACGCCGCGCTCCAGCCAGTCGCTGGAACCGGCCAACGCGGTACAAGCCGCCGCAATCAGACCGCCCGTGCAACTTTCCGCCGTCACCAGACGCTGACCACGCTGGCGCAACGCATCGGCCAAGGCATCGCACACCGGCCAGATGGCATCGTCCAGCCACAGGGGGGAAGCATTTGTCATGGCCTGGGCCTCCCTCAAAAACGCCACAGCGCAATAACGAGCAAGGTGCAACCGGCGGCCACCAAGTCGTCGAACATGATGCCCCAGCCGCCGCGCCAGCCCCAGCCCTTGAACACGCGGTCGGCCCACGCCACCGGCCCGGGCTTGGCGGCATCAAAGTAGCGGAACAGCGCAAATGCGGCCAACTGGCCCCAACCGCTCATGGGCATGGCCAGCCACAGCACCAGCCAGAACGCCACGATTTCGTCGATGACGATAAAGCCCGGATCGGCCACCCCGGTGCGCCGCGCCGTGGCCATGCTGGCCCACCAGCCCAGCAACAGGCCCACGCCGATGATGGCGGCCCATGCCACATCACCCGGTTGCCAGAAGTCCTGAACCAGCACAAACAGCAGCCACGCCCACAGCGTCCCCACCGTGCCGGGGGCGCGGCGGCTCAAACCCGCGCCCAGCCCCAGCGCCACCAAATGCGACAAGCGCGACACCATGAACCCCACCGAAGGCACCCACGGTGCGCTGGAGCGTGCGGTGCCGTTCATGCTATAGCCCCCTGCTGCGCCAACCCTTGTACCCAGGCCAGTTGCTGCGGCAAGCACACGGTTTGGAGGTCGTAGCGTTGCTGCGCCAAGGCGCGCGCGTTGGCTCCCAGACGCTGGCGTTCTGCCGGGTCGTCCAGCAAATCGCACACTTGCGCCGCCAACGCCGGTGCGTCAAAAAAGTTGACCAAGCGCCCGGTCTCACCGTGGCGGATCGCCTCGTGCAGCGGCTGGGTGTCGCTGGCCACAATCGCACAACCGGCGCTCATGGCTTCCAACAGGCTCCAGCTCAACACAAACGGGTACGTCAGGTACACGTGGACGGTACTGAGTTGCAGCAGACCGATGAACTGGGCGTAGGGCACCTTGCCCAGGAAATGCACGCGGGCCCAGTCGCGCTCAGGGATGCGGGGCCGCACTTCGGCGACAAAAATGTCTTTCCAACTGCGCAGGCCACCGTAACGCTGCGGGTCGGGCCGTGCGCCGTAGCTCACATCGTCGGCCCCCACCAGCAGCACACGCGCGTTGGGCCGACGCGCCAGCAGCTCGGGCAAGGCGCGCATGAAGGTGTGGTAACCCCGGTACGGCTCCAAGTTGCGGTTGACGAAGGTAATGACCTCGCTGCTGCGGTTGAGCGTGGTGGTGGCCCCAGCACGGTGGCCCAAGGTGAGCTGCACCTGTGGGTTGGGCGCGACGGCGGTGGTGTCAATGCCGTCGTGGATGACCGAGATGCGGCGGCGGAACGGCTCCGGAAAAGTGCTGGCCTGCCATTGCGTCGGGCTGATGCCCGCATCGGCCACCTCAAAATGCAACAGGTTGTTGAGGTTCTTCAGGCGCAAGCGGCAAGCGTCGCCGCCGGGGTCGGCAGCGGCAAACTCGGGGTCAAAGCCCACGTCGGCACCGTGCGGTTGGTAGTAGAACTCGCAGTAGATGGCCAGCCGCGCCTGCGGCCAGACCTCCTTCAAAAACAGGCTCTCGCCCCAGCCGTGGTGCGCCACGATCACATCGGGCACCACCCCTTGGGCCTTGAGTGCCAACGCGGCCCGAAAGCAGGCCTCACCCCGGATGGTCTTGGTCTCGAAGTCGCTCACCCACGGGTGAACATTGGGGGTGCTGCCCCGGCTGGCGCGGTAAGGCACCAGCGTCACGCCCTGCCAGTCGGTCACGTCCACCGGCTGCATGGTCATGGCCCACACACGGTGGCCTTGGCGCACCAACGCCGGTGCCAGATGCTTGAATTGCCCCGGAAAATTTTGGTGAATAAACAGGATATTGGCCAACTTCGACACCGCCCACCGACCCGGCAGCGGGCCGCCCCATGCCGCCCGGTCTGCCTCGCCAAGAGCCGTGACTGTAGCCTAAAGTGGGGGCCGCTCGGCACCCGACGGGTGTGGGTGCAAGTGGTGGTTGGGCTCCAAACACAACGGGCAATGCTGACCGCACGACCAAGCACGCGGCTTGCCCAAAAACCGCCACGCCAGCCCGCTGGCCACGCCACCCAGCACCAGGGCCAGCGTCCATGTGTGTCCGTCCATCTGCAACCTCCTTGTCGTGTTGAGCCATTGCAGCTTACGGGCGCGACGTGACAACCGTGCGCCAGTTTGTTGCCAATTGCGTGGCAACGCACCCAGCGCAAGCCCGACACCTTGTAGGAATTTGCCTGACAACAAGAACAGCCAATTTCGGATTCAAGTTGTTTAAGGCCCGGTTGACAATTCATTTCAACGCTTCGGCACCAGCCAGCTGTGCTAGCTGACCGCAAGACCTACCCCTTACATTCTTCAGGAGAGACCCATGAACAGCGAATTCAACACCACCGAGCAGTTGCTGGACGAGATCCGCGAAGCCAACCTGACCTACCTGATGCTGGCACAGCGTCTGGTGCGCCTGGACAAGGCCGAGGCGCTGTTCCGCCTGGGTCTGAGCGAAGAATCGGCCGACCTGATTGCCACCCTGTCCACGGCGCAGGTGCTCAAGCTCTCTTCCACCAACACGCTGCTGTGCCGCTTCCGCGCCGACGACGACATGGTGTGGAACCTGCTGACCAGCAACCACAAGCCGCAACGCGCCAGCGCCAGCAACGACGTCACGCAACGCCTGCACGCCAACATTCTGATGGCCAGCCGCCTGGCCGATGCCAGCGTGTAAGCCCGCTTTGGCCCGTTATTGATTTGTTTACCGCCAAGACCGCCCCACCATGACCACCGTCGCCACCCCCAAGAGCATCGTCAACGAGAGCAAGGACATCACCCGTGCCGTGGCACTGATCGGACTGGGCGCGCGGTTGCAGGTGCTGGAATCCGAGACCAACCTGTCGTACGAGCGCCTGTTGCGCCTGTACAAGGAAGTGGCGGGCAAATCGCCCAGCAAGGGCCAACTGCCCTTCAGCACCGACTGGTTCTTGACCTGGCAGCCCAACATCCACGCCTCGCTGTACGTCAACATCCACCAGTACCTGCAAAAAAGCATTGCGCTGGACGACATCGACGCCGTGATGAAGGCCTACAAGCTCTACGCTGAACAGATGCAAGCCAGTGGCGTGGAGCCGCTGCTGACCTTTACCCGCGCCTGGCGCCTGAGCAAGTTCATGGACGCCAACATGCTCACGCAGACCAAGTGCACCTGCTGCGGGGGCTCGTTTGTGACCGACGTGTACGAGAACGCCCGCCACTACGTGTGCGGCTTGTGCAACCCGCCCGCACGCGCGGGCAAGGGCAAAGCCGACGGCACGCTGCGCGTGCAGCACTGACCCAGATCGGGAATTAGAACGTGGTCCAGTCGTCTTCGGAGGCGGCGGGCTCCACGCGCACCGGCTGGGCGCCGGTCTTGGCGTTGGCGGGGCGCAGCGACGGCACCGACGCCTTTTGGGCGGTGGCCGGGGCCGGCTTGGGCGCAGCGGGGGGTGCGCCCACTGCCGCCTCGCCGGCACGGGCACGCGCCGTGGCCGAGTGCGCGGTGCTGTGCGCGACGCCGTTTTCGACTGACGCGCGCAGCTGGTGCAGCACCAGCATCACTTGCTGCCCCACCTGGTGGAAGGCCGAGCTGGGCTCGACCATGCGCTGTGCGTCTTCGTAGCGTTGCTGGTTGATGAGGTCGGCCACCTTGCCCGCCTCGTGGTGGAAGGCCTTGTGCTGCTGCACCAGCGCGCTGAACGCGGGTGCGCTGCCCCAGCGCGTCTTGCCCGGGCCGTGGAGCCACTTGCCCAGCGTGCAGCAGTCGTCGCGGCGCAGCGTGTCGGCGTCCACCTTGAGGCGGCGCTGGATGGCGTTGCGCAGCGTGATGCGCCACTGCTGGTGCGCCGCCTGCGCCTGGCTGAAGTTCAGGTCTTCGGTGACAACAGTGGCGCTTTCGGTCTTGGCCACCGAGGTCTTGCGCAGCTGCACGGCGTCGGCCTCGGCCAGCGTGGTGTCGTTGTCGGTCAGGCGGAACACGCGGATGCT
>NZ_NWBQ01000034.1 GCF_002837135.1 Macromonas bipunctata
ACTGGCCCGCAACCCAAGCCGGGGTGGGGGTCGCTGCGTCCTGACAGGGCCGATGCGCGCGGGTGCGTGCCTTTGGCTCACGGCAATGACCCGTAGCGACCCCTCTTCAGGCATCAAAGTGACAAAAGAGACGACGGGGTGGACTGCGGTGAAATATCCGGGCTAGGGCTTCGCGCCTCATCTTGCGTGCAATGACGACCGGATCGGCATCTCGCTCGGCTTTTCTCACGTCGTAAGCAGCACGGAACTTGTCCCACGTGATCGGGCATCCTTGCTCATTCAAAATTTCAATGAAACGCTTGTCAATATTGAATTGCATTGTTTGGTACCTCAAGAGAGGAGAATCTCGCGAATGTCTGCCAACAAGCCCACAGGCATGGCCACACCCTTGTGTGCCCCCTCAATGACATCAAAGAAGCGCGTGACCTCATACCAGGAACGCTTGGCGGCAATCTCCAGCACCAGAGCACGGCCATCGACTTTGAGCACGTCGCGCCACTGCTCCAAGGTGATCTGGCCCAACAATTCGGCCTCCTCGTCCACACGCTGGACGATCTCCTCATCCGTGGCATGCTCAACGGCAAGACGTGCCTTCAAGCCCGGACTCCAGACCAGTTGACGCTTACCCTTGAAGGCGTGGACGAACTCACGAAACAGCGCCGCCGCTTGAGTGTCCGACTTGTCGTCGAGGACAGAGCGCAGCAAATCGAACGGCGTTTCACCACCTGCACGGCCCTTTTTGACATGACCCTTCGTCATTTCGTCCTCAAGGCCCCACTTCGTGACGTAAGCAGATGCCTTTTTGCCGTTATCCAGCTTGAGGCCGTGCATCATGCTGGGAGTACCCAAGCCTGCATACTCGCAAGACTTGGCCCACACGAGGTAAAGGCGCACCTCCCAATCACGACGCTGCGCAGCGTTGTAGCGACTCAGATCGACAGCAACGCCGGTAAACAGCAGGATGTGGAAATGAGGGTGCCAGCCGTTGTTTCGGGCGCTCTTGCGGCCATGCGTGACCTCCCGCGCCCTGACCTGTCCGATATAGCCCATTTCGGCCATGATGGCCTTTGTAGCCCTATCGTTCCAGAACCTCTTGAGAGCCTTAGCCTGCTGGTCAAGAAGGGCCGCCAGCACATCGCCACGCTGGTGCGGCACTGTGAGCGTCAACAGGTGGACGTTGCCCCCGCGAGCCTCGTGGACAGCCATAGCGGCCAGCAGCTCAAGGCGACGACGTTCCGCAATCTTGGCAGCGCACACAGGACAGGCCCAGACGCTGGCGCAAGTCTGCAAGCCACTGTAATGGGCCGTGCCGTACTCTGGAGCCTTCCAGACCTTGATTTCCTGGTTATGGGCACGCAACCTCAAGCACTTGGCAGTACGGCTGTCAGGGATGATGCTGGCGGCTACGCTCTGGAGCTGGAACCGCTGTGACTTGACCGCCATCGGGTCAAAGACAGCAGGAGCACCGGGGCTGTGTACCGATTTTGCACCTATACCAAGGGGGGCACCATCACGGGACTTATGCCCCGCCGCCCAGCGTGTGCCGTATGCGTCAGCACTGCTTGACGCTACCGGCCCACGCTTGTCGGCATGGGCCGAGGTGTGTAGAATTGTTGTCATCGGTTGAAGTCTTGTTCAATCGGTCGCGACCCCGAGGTGTTGACGCACCTGCGGGGTCTTTTCCATTATGCCGGGATAGGCTCCGGCTCAGTCTTGAGGCTGTAGAACAGAATGTTCTTGCCAGAGACAAACGCGCCAACAGGGACACTGACGCGCTGTCCCAAGAAGCGCCGAAACGAGTCGATAGAGCGCACCTTAAGCGTGACCATATCCAAGCGCTTCTCGCCGCTTTCCAGCACGTTCTCAGCCAAGATTTGGGCGTAGTCGGTAGCTGGACGGACTTCGCCAGTTTCCTTGTCAGTGGACGCAGGCCGTGCAAACACGTTCTGAACAATCCCGTTGAGGGTCAACATTGCCATATGTGATCCTTAGAAATCAGTTCTCGTTGCCGCTTTCCCAAGGGTTTTTCTTGTCGCCCTTGAAGACAGACTGGTGGATGAAGTGACCAGAACGCAGGCGCAACTCCTCGACCATCTCAGGCGGCAAAGACTTCAGGGTAGTGTCAATACCGACTTCAAGAATACGGTTCATGAGCTTGTTACGGCTCAGTCCAGATTGTTCAGTCATGGCCTCAACCATTCCAAACAGATGGCCGTGAAGGCGTGTATGTACGGGGAAAAGAATTCCCGAATAGTCGGTAGTACCAGCCTTTTTGAGCAAGGCTAAAAGAAGATGAAGGGAAGAAGGTTCAAAGTCATCATCGTGCATGGTTCACTCCAAATAGTTAATTTGGCTCATTTTGTTGAGCAAGTCGAGAATCATACACGAATTACTTGTTTTTCAGGGCGCGAGCACTGGCCCGGTGCTCTACCAGGAAGGCCGCGAACCACAGCAGCACAGGCCACCGGCTCAGGTTTGACATGGGGGGCACGCCCCCCATACCCCGTAACAGTCACGATATTGCACACGTTACGGCGTAACGATATAATGACCGTTACGCAGTAACAAAGGAGCCGATCATGGCAAAAAGCAACGCAGAACGACAGAAGGCATACCGGGCAGGCCGAGCAAGAGCTGGCGACAACGGAGAGCTTCGCATCAACACCTTCGTGACCACCAGTGCGGCCCTTGGACTCAAGCGGCTAGCGAAGCATTACGCAGTAACGCAGCGCGCCATGCTGGAGCGGCTTATCGGTGATGCTGACAAAGCGGTGTCAGCACCTATGGACGATGCCGATTTTGAGCAATACCTGAGAGGTGGCGCCTGAAGTTACGCAGTAACAAACAGAACGAAGTTACGCAGTAACAGGCGCAAAAAAGGGGTGCAGACTGCACCCCTCGGAACATCAATACGTGTGATGCCGATCCACCGAATCACACCGATTCAGGCATGGGAAGACTGGGAAATCAGCTCCTGGAGCATTGCGAACTGACGATCTGCTAGCCCGGATATTTCACCGCAATCCGTAGAAACGAGGACGGCATTGCCCTTGAAATGCCCGAACATCGAGGTATCGAATCTGGATGAGAGGACGGGCAATGCCGAAACCAAACTGTACACCGCAAACAACTGCCGATGAGGTTGGCGTGATTGATTTTGGCCGACTGGGCCGACGCAAGATCGAGGGCCGCTTCGATGGCGGCAGCATGACCAGCGACGCTGGGGTGATGCTGCTGGCCGAAGTCGACCGCAAGCTGGGCTTGCTGGGAACGGCGGCGCGCTGCATTGCCGACCCGCGCGATCCGCTGCTGATCACGCACAGCGTGCGCGACATGCTGCGGCAGCGCGTCTATGGCCTGGCGCTGGGCTGGGAGGACTTGAACGACCACGGTGCGCTGCGCCGCGACGTGGCGATGCAAACGGCCGTGGGGGTGGAGCGCGATATCGCCAGCGCGCCCACGCTGTGTCGGCTGGAGAAGTGGGCGGACCGCGCCACGGCCTGGAAGCTGCACGAGCTGCTGGTTGAGCAGTTCATTGCCAGCTTCGAGAGTCCACCCGAAGAGGTGGTGCTGGACTTTGATGCCACCGACAACCCGCTGCACGGCCAGCAGGAGGGCCGCTTCTTCCACGGCTACTACGACAGCTACTGCTACCTGCCGCTGTACGTGTTTTGCGGCCAGCAGCTGCTGTGCGCCTACTTGCGCCCGAGCAACATCGATGGGGCGCGGCACACGGCGGCCATCCTCAAGCTGCTGGTGCGCCGACTGCGCCAAGTCTGGCCGGGCGTGCGCGTGGTGTTTCGGGGCGACTCGGGATTTTGCCGCCAGCGCATCCTCAACTGGTGCGAGCGCTCGGGCGTGCACTACATCGTGGGCCTGGCGCGCAACGCGCGGCTGCAGGCGCAGGTGGCCTTGGCCGAGCTCTGGCTACAGGACGAGTACGAGCGCAGCCGCGCCAAGCAGCGCTTGCTCGGCGAGTTCGACTACGCCGCCAAGACCTGGCCGCACGAGCGACGCGTCATCACCCGGCTCGAATGGGGCGAGCAGGGCTGCAACCCGCGCTTTGTCGTGACCAACCTGGACGGCGACCCACAGACCCTGTACGACGGGCTCTACTGCCAACGCGGCGAGGCGGAGAACCGGATCAAGGAGGCGCAGGTCGGCCTCTTTGCCACCCGCACGAGCTGCCAGGTGTTGCACTCCAACCAACTGCGCATGCTGCTGTCGGCGCTGGGTTACGTGCTCATCGAGCGGCTGCGCGCCTTGGCCCTGCAGGGCACCGCACTGGCAACAGCCCAGGTCGACACCCTGCGCATCAGGCTGCTCAAGGTGGCGGCTGTGGTCACGCGCAACACGCGGCGCATCCGGCTGTACCTGGCCTCGCACTGGCCCAGCGCGCCCATCTTCGCGCACGCCATGAGCCAGCTGCGCTCGCCCTGAACGCCGCGACAGCGCCTGGCCGGCGCGATGACACAAAACTGGCCCGCAACCCAAGCCGGGGTGGGGGTCGCTGCGTCCTGACAGGGCCGATGCGCGCGGGTGCGTGCCTTTGGCTCACGGCAATGACCCGTAGCGACCCGTCTTCAGGCATCAAAGTGATAAAAGAGGCAACGGGGCGATCTACGGTGAAATATCCGGGCTAGCCGGGTCAGGGTGGCAGCGTAGTGGGGCTGGCTCACAAACGCGATGGTGAGCAAGATCCAGTAACCGTGTGGGTCTTGGGT
>NZ_NWBQ01000035.1 GCF_002837135.1 Macromonas bipunctata
CGCGGCCCAGCTGCTGGATGGCGGTGCTGATGGCCGAGGGTGGCACGCGCACGTCGCCATACAACACCTCGGCCTGCAGGCACAGCCCGGTGGCGGCCTCGGCGGACGCCACGCCCGCCTGCACCCGCACATCCAGCGGCTGGCCCAGCAGGGCCGGGCTGTCCAACGGCCCCAGCGACAAGGCCCAGCCTTGCGGCACCGACAGCAGCAACGCCCCGCCCAGCACAAATTTCAGCATGTTGTGTCTCTGTCCTTAAAAATTGCTGCTGGAGCGCACCTCGGCCAGCGTGGTGTGGCCCGCCAGCACTTTCTCGATGCCGTCCTGGCGCAGGGTGCGCATGCCGTTGGCCACGGCGGCCAGCAAAATGTCTTGCGCGTGGGCGCGTTGTTGCAGCAGCTGGCGCACCTGCGGCGCGTTGACCAGCAGCTCGTGCAGCGCCAGGCGGCCCTTGAAGCCGCTGTGGCCGCAGGCCTCGCAGCCCACGGCGTGGCGCAGCTGCAGCACGCCGTTGTGGCCGTGGCGCTGGCGCCAGGCCGCCTCCAGCGCGTCGCTGTCGAGCAAGGGGTGCTCAGGGGGCAGCTGGGTCTGGTAGTCCTGCACCAGCTCCTGCAGCTGGGTGCCCGTCAGCGGCGTGGTCAGGGCGCAGTTGTCGCAGATGCGGCGCACCAGGCGCTGCGCCAGAATGCCCTGCAGCGAATCGGCCACCGAAAACGGATCCACCCCCAGGTCGATCAGGCGCGTGATGGTATCGGCGGCGGTGTTGGTGTGCAGCGTGGAGAGCACCAGGTGCCCGGTCAGGGACGACTCGACCGCGATCTCGGCGGTCTCGGCGTCGCGGATTTCGCCCACCATGATGATGTCGGGGTCGGCGCGCAGCATGGAGCGCAGCGCCGCCGCAAAGGTCCAGCCAATGCGTGCGTTGATCTGGATCTGGCGCAGGCCGCGCTGGGTGATCTCCACCGGGTCCTCGGCGGTCCAGATCTTGCGGTTGGGCTGGTTGAGCCGCTGCAGCGCCGAGTGCAGCGTGGTGGTCTTGCCCGAGCCGGTCGGCCCCACGCACAGAAACAGCCCGTACGGGCGGCTGATGATGTGCTCGAACGCCCACAGGTTGGACGGACTGAGTTCAAGCTCCTGCAGCAGCAGCGGCTTGTACGAGGTCAGCAGCCGCATCACCACGTCCTCCAGCCCGTGGCTGGTGGGGATGGTGGCCACGCGCAGCTCGATGGGCAGCTGCTTGCTGTACTTGGAGAAGGTGATCTTGCCGTCCTGGGGCTTGCGCCGCTCCGAGATGTCAAGGTCGCACATGATCTTGATGCGCGCGATCAGGGCGTTGCGGTAGCTCGCGGGCAGCTCCAGGTAGGGCCGCAGCTCGCCGTCGATGCGAAAGCGGATCACGACCTTCTCGTGCCCCGGGTAGGGCTCGATGTGGATGTCGGAGGCGCGCTGGTGGTGCGCCTCGATGATCATGGAGTTGATGAGCTTGACCAGCGTGTTGTCGGACTGCTCCAGCGGTGGCTCGTCGGGCACGTCGGTCGGTGCGCCGCCCGTGAGTTCGGCGGCCAGCTGCAGCGCGTCCTGGCCCGGTGCCCGGGCTTCGTCGGGGCCAGGCTCGGACAGCAGCAGCTCGGCGGCAAAGCCCAGGCTGCGGTACACCTTCTGGATGCGCGCGGTCAGATCGGTGCTGTGAACCACCACCGGCACCACCTTGCGCTGGGTGGTGAATTCGAGCTCTTCCACGATCTTGAACTGCAGCGGGTCGGGCATGGCCACCACCAGGCCCGCGGCCAGCACCTGCAGCGGCAGCACCTTCAGACGCATGGCCTGCGCCACCGGCACCACGCGCAGCGCGCGCACATCGACCGGGAAGCGGCTCAGATCCACCAGCGGGTAGCCCATCTTGCGCGCAAAGGCCATCTGCAGGTCTTCGGCCGACACCAGCCCCAGCTCCATCAGCAGCTGGCCCAGCGGGCGCGCGCGCTGGCGTTGCTGCTGCAGCGCGGCGTCGAGCTGCTCGGGCGTGATGGTGCCCAGCGCCACCAGTGCCTTGCCGATGGGCACCGGCTGCAGGTGCTTCTGGAAGTGCAGCGCCTTGAGCAGCTGCTCCAGGTTGGTCACCGTAGCGGTGTAGATGCCGTGGGCGGTGCCTTCGGGATCGGCGCTGGCCGCATCGGCGGCCGTGGCGGTGTCAAGGGGGGCGCTGTCGGGCGGTTGGGTGTCGGCCAATGGATCCTCGGCGCTGAACTGCGTGACCGCCAGGCTGGGAAAGAACAGCCGGAACGGATCCTCGGGCCGCTGGCGTTGCGGAAAAACCCAAATGCCATGCGCCTGCTTGACCCAGCGGTGCGCCATGCCCGTGAGCTGTGTGCCATCGCGCAGCGTGACCTGGAACGGCAGCAGCGGCGCCTGGGCGGCGGCGTCGGTGGCATCAACCCCGGGCCGGCACGCCAGCTGCAGCCACTTGAACTGGCCAAACTTGAGGCCAAAGGTGCGCCGCTCCAGTGACGAGGTGAGCTTGAGCTGGCGCTCTTCGGCGCTGAAGTCCACCAGCTGGCCCGACAGCGCGTTGCCCGTCCAGCCCTGGGCCGTGCAGTCGGGCGCCGCGCCGCCCACGCTGAAGGTTTCATCACCGCGCCAGGCGGGCAAGCTGAAGGTGGCGTGGGTGGTGGCGATCATGGCTCAAACGCTCAGATGTTGAGCGCCCACTGGATGATGTTCTTGGAAACAAAGCCCAGTATGCCCAGCGCCAGCACCAGAAACAGGATGAAACCGCCAAATTTGCCCGCTTTGGAATCCTTGGCCAGCTTGAAAACGATAAACAGCATGTACAAGATGAAAGCACTGACACCGAATGTCATGCCAAATTGGGCAATTTGTGCTTCGGTGTAGCCCCATAACGTGTTTTGCATGGTGGTCGGATCGGGTAGTTGCAGGCGCGGTGGCCACGTGGGGCCAAATTACACCACAGCGGCTGTAAGTGGGGCACTGGCCGCCAGCAAAGCCCGGGTGTAGGGGTGGCGCGGGTGTTGCAGCACCGCTTCGGCCGGGCCGCTTTCCACCACCTGGCCGGCCTGCAGCACCAGCACGTCGTGCGCCAGCGCCCACACCACATCGATGTCGTGCGTGATGAGCAGGTAGCTCAGGCCCCGGCGGTGCTGTAGCATCAGCAGCAGTTCCAGCACCTGTTGCTGTACCGTCACATCCAGCGCGCTGGTGGGTTCGTCCAGAATCAGCAGTTCGGGCTCCAGCACCAGCGCGCGCGCAATGGCAATGCGCTGGCGCTGCCCGCCCGAGAATTCGTGCGGGTAGCGTTGCAGCCACGCCTGCTGTTGCGCGGCGGGGGTGTGCGCGGGCCACAGCCCGACCTCGCCCAGGGCGGCCAGCACCCGCTCGCGCCGCTGTGCGGCGTTCAGGCCCGGCTGGTGGATCTCCAGTCCCTCGCCCACAATCTGCTCCAGCGTCAGCCGGGGCGACAGCGACGAGAACGGGTCCTGGAACACCACCTGCACCCGCTGGCGCAGGCGCCGTGTCTGGGTGCGGTCGCGGGCCAGCGCCTGCCAGCTCTGGCCCAGCAGTTGCAATTGCCCGCTGTGCGGCAGCAAGCCCAGCACCGCCAGCGCCAGCGTGGATTTGCCCGAGCCCGATTCGCCCACCACGCCCAGGGTGTGGCCCGCACGCAGGGCCAAGTCCACGCCGCGCAGCGCATCGAAGCGGCCCCGGCGGAACCAGCCGCGCCAGCCGGGCAAGGGGGTGTCGAACGCCACGCGCAGCTGTTCGGCCCGCAGCACGGTGGCCGGTGGCTGCAAGGCCGCCGCGTCGGTGCGCCGCTGGTGCAGTTGGCGCTGCGGGCGGCTGTGCAGCAGCTTGCGGGTGTAGGGGTGCTGGGGTTGGGCAAACACGGTGGCCACGTCGCCTTGCTCCACCAGATGGCCGCGCTCCATCACCGCCACCCGGTCGGCAAATTGGCGCACCAGGTGCAGGTCGTGCGTGATGATGAGCACCGCCATGCCCAGCCGTTGCTGCAACTCGCCCAGCAGGGCCAGCATCTGCTGGCGCAGGCTGGCATCCAAGGCAGTGGTGGGTTCGTCGGCAATCAGCAGTTGGGGTTCGCTGGCCAAGGCCATGGCGATCATGGCGCGTTGGCGCTGGCCGCCGCTGAGCTGGTGCGGGTAGGCACCTGCGCGCCGCTGCGGCTCCGGGATGCCGGTTTGCGCCAGCAAATCAATCACCCGCTCACGGGCCTGCCGGGGTGTGCAGCCTTTTTTCAGCGTCAGGATCTCGGCAATCTGGTCGCCAATGGTGAAGAGCGGGTTGAGCGCCGTCATGGGCTCCTGAAAAATGCAGGCGATCTCGTTGCCCCGCACGGCGCGCAATTCGCGCTCCGACAGCGCCAGCAAGTCGCGCCCGTGCCAGAGCGCTTGGCCTTGCAAGCGGGCCTGTGGCAACAGCCGCAGCAGGCTCAATGCGGACACGGTCTTGCCCGAGCCCGATTCCCCGACCAGCGCCAGCTTTTCGCCGGCGTGGAGGTGGAAATCAATGCCATGTACCACGTTTTGGCCACCAAAAGCGATGGTCAGACCGCGCACGTCCAGCAGCGGTGGCATGGGGGGGTACGTGATGGTGCAGCGGTGGTCATGCGCCCTCCTTGCGTGGGTCGAGCGCATCGCGCAGCGCATCGCCCATGAACGTCAACAGCAGCAGCGTGAGCACCAGTACCCCAAAGGTGGAGAGCGAGATCCACCACGCATCGATGTTGTTCTTGCCTTGCGCCAACAGTTCACCCAGCGACGGGGTGCCCGGTGGCACGCCCAGCCCCAGGAAATCCAGCGACGTGAGCGCCATGATGGCCGCACTCATGCGAAACGGCAAAAACGTGACCACCGGCGTGAGGCTGTTGGGCAGGATGTGCCGCCAGATGATCTGGCCGTTGCCCAAGCCCAAGGCCTTGGCGGCGCGCACGTAGTCCAACTGGCGGTTGCGCAGGAACTCGGCGCGCACGTAATCGCTCAGGCCCATCCAGCCAAACAGGCTCAGCAACACCAGCAGCAAGCCCACACTGGGCTCGAACACCGCCGAAAAGATGATCAGTAGGTACAACTCGGGTAAAGCGCCCCAAATTTCTATGAAACGCTGCAACGCCAAGTCGGTTTTGCCACCGTAGAACCCCTGCACCGCCCCGGCCAACACCCCCAGCGCCACGCCGGTGGCGGTCAACGCCAGCGCAAACAACCACGACAGCCTGAACCCGTACAGCAGACGTGCCAGCACATCGCGGCCCCGGTCGTCGGTGCCCAGCCAATTCTGGGCCGACGGCGGTGCCGGGTGCGGCTCGGTGGCAAAGTAGTTCAGCGTGCTGTGGTGGTAACGGTTGGGCGCGTACAGTGCCCAGTTGCCGGGCCGGGCCAGTTGGCGCTGGATATAAGGGTCGAGGTAGTCGGTCGGGGTGTCAAAGTCGCCGCCAAAGGTGGTTTCAGGCGGGTTGTGCAGCAATGGCACCACCCACTGGCCTTGGTAGCGCACCAGCAGGGGCTTGTCGTTGGACAGCAGCTCCGCCCCCAAGCTGAGCACGCACAACACCAGCAACAGCCAACCGCTCCAGTACCCCAGGCGGTGTTGCTTGAACCGCCGCCAGGCGCGCTGGCGCGGGCTGGGCGATGGCGGTGCGGGCACCGCCCACAAGGTTTCAGTCGAATTTGACACGCGGATCCACCCACAGGTAACACAAGTCGCTGATGAGCTTGGTCAACAACCCTATCAGCGTGAACAGGTACAGCGTGCCCAGCACCACCGGGTAGTCGCGCCGCATCACGCTTTCGTAACTCAGCAAGCCCAGCCCGTCGAGCGAGAACAGGGTCTCAATCAACAGCGACCCGGCAAAAAATGCGCCAATGAACGCCGACGGAAACCCTGTGACGATGGGAATCAACGCATTGCGCATCACGTGTTTCCACAGCACCCGACGTTCGCTCAAGCCTTTGGCGCGTGCGGTCAGCACATATTGCTGGCCAATCTGTTCGAGAAAAGCGTTCTTGGTCAGCATGGTGGTCACGGCAAATGCCCCCAGCACACTGGCCGTGACCGGCAAGGCGATGTGCCACAGGTAGTCCGCCACCTTCGCGCCCAAGCTCAATTGCTCCCAGTTCGAGGACGTAAGACCCCGCAGCGGAAACCACTGCAACTGGCCACCAAACACCACCAGCAACGCCACCCCCAGCACAAAACCCGGGATGGCGTAGCCCACCAGCACCAACAGGCTGGTGAAAGTGTCAAAACGCGAACCGGCGCGCACCGCCTTGGCAATGCCCAACGGTACCGACACCAGATAACTCAGAAAGAACGTCCACAAGCCCAAACTGATGGACACTGGGAGCTTATCTTTCACCAGTGTCCACACGTCCTTGTGGTGGAAAAAGCTCTGGCCCAAATCAAAACGCGCAAACTGGCCCAGCATCTGCACAAAACGCTCAGGCGCAGGCTTGTCAAAGCCGTACAGGCGCTTGATCTCCTCAATGCGTTCTGCGTCCACACCTTGGCGGCCCCGATAGCCTGCGCCCGAGGCTGCCGCGCCCTCGCCGCCTGCGTCACGTCCCTGCAACTGGGCCACCATTTGTTCCACCGGCCCACCGGGCACAAACTGGATCACCACAAACGTCAGCAACAAGATGCCCAGCAGCGTGGGCACCATCAGCAACAGGCGTTTCAGAATGTACGTCCACATGACCCTCACCTCTCTTTAACGGTTCGCCGCGCTGGCCCACCACGTGGACAACACCCAGCCCTCGGGCTGGTAGTAGCGCGGCACCACGGCGGGCCGCGCAAACTTGCCGACGCGGTACGCCACGCGATGCACACTGCCGTACCAATGCGGGATGCTGTAATGCCCGTGGCGCAATACGCGGTCCAGCGCGCGCAATGCCGCCACCAGCTCCGGGCGCGTTCTGGCCGTGATGGCACGGTCGAGCAAACCATCCACGACGGGGTCGCGCACACCGATCAAATTACCGGAGCCCACGGTTTGGGCCGCTTTGGAGCCAAAACGCTCCAACAAATCGGTGCCGGGTGCTTCGCTGCCCACATAGCGGTTGCTGATGACCTCGAAATCAAACACATCCAGCCGTTTTTGCAGGATGGCAAAGTCCACCACCTTGTACTGGACTTGGATGCCGAGTTTCTCTAGGTTCTTGCTCAACGGCGTGACCACGCGGCCCATGCTGCCGCTGTTGTCCAGAAACTCGATGGTGAACGGCTGGCCCTGCGCGTTGCGCAACGCGCCGTCGCGGTAATGCCATCCTGCCGCCGCCAACAAGGCCTTGGCGCGGCGCAGGTGGTCGCGCAAGGTGTGGCCCGAGTCGGGGTCGAGGCTGGTGACGGGCGGCAAGGGCACCGGCTGCGTGAACACCGCTGCGGGCAGGCGGTGCCGCCAGGGTTGCAGCAGCGCCCGTTCGTCCGCGCCGGGCATAGCCTTGGCCTCAAAGTCGCTCGCCACAAAATACCCACGCACACGCGTGTAGGCGTTGAAGAACAGTTGCCGGTTCATCCATTCAAAGTCCAGCGCCAGCGCCAAGGCCTCGCGCACGCGCACATCCTGGAATTTGGGCAAGCGGGTGTTGAACAAAAACCCCTGAAAATCCCCCGCGTTGCCGTGCTTCAATTCCTCTTTAATCAGTTCACCCCGTTCAAACGGCTTGCCGGTGTAGGCGCGTGCCCACTCGCGCGCAATAAAGGCCTGGATGAAATCGAACTCCCCGGCCTTGAAGGCTTCCAGTTGCGCGGTGTTGTCCTGGTAGATCTTGAACGTGATGCGGTCAAAGTTGTACTGGCCCCGGCGCACGTTCACGTCTTGTGCCCACCATTGGTGGTCGCGTTCGTAGGTGATGTCGCGGCCAAAATCCACCCGCTCCACCCGGTACGGCCCAGAGCCAATAGGCACCTCGGTCACGATCTGGTCGAACGGCTTGCGCTGACCGTTGACCACACCCCACTGGCGGCTGAACACCGGCAAGCTGCCCACCACCAGCGGCAATTCGGCGCTGGGGCGCACAAAGTCGAAGCGGATCAGCCGCTCGCCCAACACCGTGGCGCTTTGGACCTCGCCAAAATAGGTGCGGAACTGCGGCGCGACCTGCGGCCCGGTCAGGGTATCAAACGAATGCTTGACATCCGCCGCCAGCACCGCGTCGCCGTTGTGAAACCGCGCCTTGGGGTGCAGCCGAAACGTGGCCGAACGCTGGTCGGGGGCCACCGTCACATCCTCGGCCAACAGGCCATAGGCGGTGGTCGGTTCGTCCAATGTGCTGGTCAGCAAGGTTTCGAATACCAGACTGCCCAGCCCCGGCGGTGCCGTGCCCTTGAGCGTGAACGGGTTGTATTTGTCGAAATTGCTGGCGCGGGTGGGTGAGACCAGCGTGATCTCGCCGCCCTTGGGCGCTTGTGGGTTCACGTAGTCGAAGTGCGCAAAGCTGGGCGCGTACTTCACATCGCCAAACTGGGCGTAGGCGTGCGCCGCCTGCGCGCCGGGCAGCGCCAGCCAACTGAGCGCCGCCCCCAGCAGCAGCGTGCGACAATTCCGCAAGATTTTTTCTGGAGTGTGACTCATGGGTTTTCTGACGGGCAAAAAATTGCTGATCACGGGCGTGCTGTCCAACCGTTCGATTGCGTATGGCATTGCCAAGGCTTGCCACGCACAAGGGGCCGAACTGGCGTTCAGCTATGTGGGCGAACGCTTCAAAGACCGCATCACCGAATTTGCCGCCGATTTTGGTTCCAATCTGGTGTTCGATTGTGACGTGTCCGACGACGCGCAAATTGAAAAGCTCTTTCAAGACCTGTCGGCGCACTGGCCCACGTTTGACGGTTTTGTCCACAGCATTGGCTACGCCCCGCGCGAGGCGATCGCGGGCGATTTTCTGGATGGCTTGAGCCGCGAAGGCTTCAAGGTGGCGCACGACATCAGCGCCTACAGCTTTCCGGCCATGGCCAAGGCCGCACTGCCCTACCTCAACGACAACGCCGCCGTGCTCACGCTGACCTACCTGGGCTCGGTGCGCCACGTGCCCAATTACAACACCATGGGATTGGCCAAAGCCTCGCTGGAAGCCTCGGTGCGCTACCTGGCCGAATCGCTGGGCAGCAAGGGGCGCGGGCTGCGCGCCAATGCCGTCTCGGCAGGCCCCATCAAAACCTTGGCCGCCAGCGGCATCAAGGGCTTTGGCAAGATCCTGAACGTGGTGGCCGACACCGCCCCGATCCGCCGCAACGTCACCATTGACGACGTGGGCAACGTGGCCGCCTTCCTGATGAGCGACCTGGCCGCTGGCGTGACCGCTGAAATCACCTACGTCGATGGCGGCTTCAGCCAAGTCGCGGGCGGTATGTCCGAGTAAGCCGTCGTGTCATCCGGTCGCATCTGGTGGGCCATGATGCCGACGGCTCTCCCCTGTGGCCCTGCCAAGCCGGGGGTGTCGCTGAGCGTACTGCTGGCCGCACTGGTGGGCTGCCTGGGCACGGCTGCGGCCCAGGCCAGCGGCGTGCCCGGCGCGGGGGTGCATCTCTATGGTGCGCTCGACATCGCCCTGACCGCCACCGACCGGGGCAACGGCCAGCGCGTCACGGCCATCACGTCGGGGGTGCAGCACGCCTCGTACTGGGGCGTGCGCGGGCGCGAGGACATCGGCCAGGGCCAGCAGATCCTGTTCCAGCTGGAGCAGGTGCTGGAGCTTGACAGCGGCAACCTGCGCCCCTACCCCGCCGACGCGGCCAGCGCCACGCCCACGGCGGTCAAGGGCCGGCTGCGCACCGGCTTCAACCGGCGCTCCTACGTCGGCTGGCACAGCAAAAACTGGGGCACGCTGCTGCTGGGGCGCGACTACACCGCCATGTCCAACGTCGGGCTGGCGCTGGACGTGATGCACGCGGGTGCGTACGGCAACCTGCAGTCGCTGCTGCAGCTGGCGGGTGGCGTGGAAGGCTTTGGCCGTGTCAGCGACGGACTGTTCTATACCTCGCCATCGCTGGGCAGCTGGCACTGGCACGCCAGCCACGGCCTGCCGCGCCAGCCCGGGGCCGATGCCACCGGCGTGCGCCCACCCAAAAGCAGCAACAGCTTCTACGCGCTGGGCGCACAGTACGCGCAACAGGGCAATCGCATTTACCC
>NZ_NWBQ01000036.1 GCF_002837135.1 Macromonas bipunctata
AGCCCAGCCTGCGGTCCACTTCGGCCAGCAGCATCACCCCGGCGTCGCTGGTCATGCTGCCGCCATCGAAGCGGCCCTCGATCTTGCGTCGGCCCAGTCGGCCAAAATCAATCACGCCAACCTCATCGGCAGTTGTTTGCGGTGTACAGTTTGGTTTCGGCATTGCCCGTCCTCTCATCCAGATTCGATACCTCGATGTTCGGGCATTTCAAGGGCAATGCCGTCCTCGTTTCTACGGACTACGGTGAAATATCCGGGCTAGTCCTTATTCGATGCGTGACGGCTCGTCACCGGCCGAGAGGTCGCGCAGCGGCTCGCCGCGCAGCAGCAGGATCAGGTCGCCCAGGAAGGCGAGCGCGAACAGCGTGGTGCCGATTGCCATGCCCAGCTGCGGGATCCACAGCGGCGTGGCGTCCAGACCGCTGGAGACGTCGTGGAACTCGCGCGACTGCTGCACCAGCCGGACCGAGAACCAAGCCAGCGCGCCGGACAGCCCGATCGCCACCAGGTGGCACAGGATGTCGAGCCCGCGCTGGCCGCCAGCCGGCAGCCGGTTGAGCAGCAGCGTGACGCGGATATGTTCGCCGCGGCGCAAGGTCGGCGCCAGCGCCAGGAAGGCCGAGCAGGCCATGCAGTAGCCGGCGTAGGCGTCGGCGCCCGGCAGCTCGAACAGCGGGTGCAGCCGGCCCAGGATGCTGGCCAGCACCGCCAGCAGGGTGCCGACCATGAAGAAGCCGGCCAGGTAGCCTGCGATGTTGAAGAATCGATCGAGCAGTGGGCGCATGGCCTGCCTTTGCGAAAGTGGATTGAAAAACCCCCTCGCGGGAGGGGGTGTCGGCTGGCGCTCCGCAGGTGCTTACTTGCGGAAGGCGTCAACGATGGCTTGGCCCTCGGCGCCGGTCTGCTTGGCCCAGTCGGCCACCATGGTGTCGCCGATCTTCTTGAGCTCGGCACGCAGGGCCGGGCTGCCAGCGTCGATCGTCATGCCGTTCTTGCGCAGCTGATCCAGGTACCAGCTGTTCTTCTCGGCGCTGATCTTCCAGCCGCGTGTCTCGGCCTCGGCAGCGGCCTTGGTGATGGCGGTCTGGGTCGGCTGGTCCAGGCTGTCGAAGGCCTTCTTCGACACGATCACCAGGTTCTTCGGCAGCCAGGCGCTGACGTCGTAGTAGTACTTGACCTGCTCCCACACCTTGCCGTCGTAGCCGGTGGCGCTCGACGACATGAAGGTGGTGACGGCGCCCGTGGCCAGCGCCTGGGTCAGCTCGGCGGCTTGCACCGTGACCGGCTGCGCGCCGACCAGCTGCGCGATGCGGCTGGTGTTGGGGTTGTAGGCGCGCCACTTGGCGCCCTTGAGGTCGGCCACCGACTGGATCGGCTTGGCGCTGAAGATGCCCTGTGGCGGCCAGGCCACCGAGTACAGCACCTTGATGCCCTGCTTGGCCAGCGCGGCCTCGGTGGCAGCGCGCGAGACCTTCCAGAGCTTTTGCGCGTCGGCGTAGCTGGTGGCCAGGAAGGGGATCGAGTCGACGCCGAACATGGCGTTTTCGTTCGAGTAGCCCGAGATGATGATCTCGCCGATCTGGGCCTGGCCACCCTGCACGGCGCGCTTGATCTCGTTGGCCTTGAACAGCGAGCCGCCGTCGTGCACCGTGATCTTGAGCTTGCCGCCGGTGGCCGCACCGACTTCCTTGGCGAACTGCTGGATGTTCTCGGTGTGGAAGTTCGACGCCGGGTAGCCGGTCGGCATGTCCCACTTCTGCTGCGCCAGCACCTGGCCGCCGAACGACAAGGTGGCGGCCGCCAGGCCTGCGCTGGCCCACTGTTTCACATTGACCATGGTGTACTCCGTTGAGGGTGAGGATGCCGGCCGGCGGCTGCCAGCCAGCGTTTCTGAAAGCATATCGATGGCAAGATCTTAATAAAGTATTGATGTTTTGTCATCAAGGTTTACCCGTAATTGGGTGGTGTTGTTAACATGGAACGGTATTCCTGTTTCCCCTTGTTCACGGAGCCAATTTCTGTATGTCCGACCTTCCCACCGCTGGTGCCTCCGCCAGCACCCCTGTCCATGACTCGCAGCGCATTGTCACGTCGGCCCATCTGGTGTCGGAAAAATCGCCTGAGCTCTCGGAGTTCGAGTTCGGACTCATCATTGCCACCCATGCCTTCAACCGTTGGCTGACCCGCTGCATGGGCGCGGCCGGCGTCAAGGACATGGCGGCGGTGGATGTGCTGGTGCTGCATCACACCAACCACCGGGCCATGGAGAAGCGCCTGGCCGACATCTGCTTCGTGCTCAACATCGAGGACACCCATGTGGTGTCCTACTCGCTCAAGAAGCTGATGGCGGCCGGCTATGTGCGCAGCCAGAAGAAGGGCAAGGAAGTGTTCTTTTCCACCACCGAGGCGGGCGCCGCCCTGTGCATGCGCTACCGCGAGGTGCGCGAGGCTTGCCTGATGCCGGGCTTCTCCGGTGCGGCCGATGAAAACCGCCAGTTGGGCGACTTTGCGAAGTTGCTGCGCACCCTGTCCGGTCGTTATGACCAGGCGGCGCGTGCAGCCACTTCCTACTGACGGGCCCGCACCACTGGGCAACGGATTCAAAAAGATGTAATATCGGTACATCTTTATGCGTCCGTGCCGTGTGGTGCGGATTTTTTTGGTTTTTAAAAGATGTATTTTTTATACATCTAAAAAGGACAACACCATGTTGGATGCCCGCGTACGTGAACTGGTCAAGGCCACCATCCCTGTGCTGAAAGAGCACGGGGTGGCGCTCACCACCCATTTCTACCAGCGCATGTTCCGCCATAACCCGGAACTGCAACAGATCTTCAACCGCTCGCACAACGAGACCGGCAAGCAGCCCACGGCACTGGCGCTGTCGGTGCTGGCGTACGCCGAGAACATCGACAACCCGGCGGTGCTGGCCCCGGTGGTGGCGCTGATTGCCAACAAGCACGCCAGCCTGGGCATCCGTGCCGAGCATTACCCGATTGTGGGCAAGCACTTGCTGGCTTCGATTCGCGAAGTGCTGGGCGACGCGGCCAGCGACGAGCTGGTCAACGCCTGGGGTGTGGCCTATGGCGCGCTGGCCGACATCTTCATCGAGGCCGAAACCCAGCTCTACGATGCCGCTTGCAACCAGGACGGTGGCTGGAGCGGCTGGCGCACCTTCCGCATTGCGCGCAAGGAGGCCGAGAGCGCCGAGATCACCTCGTTCTACCTGGAGGCTTGCGATGGTGGCCCGTTGCCGCAATACCGCGCTGGGCAGTACACCTGTGTGCGCGTGTTTGTGCCGGAGCTGGGCGTGATGCAGCCGCGCCAGTACACCTTGTCCGACGCGCCGGGGCAGCCGTGTTTGCGCATCTCGGTCAAGCGTGAGGCGGGCACCGCCACCACGCCGCCGGGCCGTGTGTCCAACCGTTTGCACGACGCTTACCACGTGGGCGATTTGCTGGATGTGGCCCCACCTTTTGGGGAGTTCTACTTGGACGAGACGCAGGACACGCCGGTGGTGCTGCTCAGCGGCGGGGTGGGCATTACGCCGATGGTGGCGATGCTCAACCGTCTGGTGCAAACCGTACCGCAGCGCCCGGTGCAGTTCGTCCACGCTTGCCGCAACGCCGATGTGCTGGCGTTTGGGCCACACCTGACGCAAGTGGTGGCGCAGCACCCGCAAGTGCGGTGGCACCTGTTCCACGACCAAGGCCCGGTCAGCGCACCGGCACAAGTGGGCACGTTGGACGCGGCCACCCTGTGGCCGCAAGGCAGCGACGCAGACTTCTACCTGTGTGGCCCCGTGGGGTTCTTGCAGGTGCAGTTGCGTGCGTTGCAACAGCTGGGGGTGCCAGCAGCGCGTATCCACACCGAGGTGTTTGACACGGGCGGTGTGCAGGCCTAAAGTGGCCGGATGCAAATTACCCGTTTCACCGATTTAGGCTTGCGTGTCCTCATGTACCTGAGCATGGGGGAACGCGATACCGCGCGTGCCACCATCACCGAACTGGCGGAGCGGCTGGCGGTGTCGCGCAACCATTTGGTGAAGGTGGTACACCGGCTGGCACAGTTGGGGTTGGTGGCCACGACCCGGGGCAAGGGGGGTGGCATGGCGCTGGCCCGGCCCGCCGACCAGTACCATTTGGGGGACGTGGTGCGTGCGCTCGAAGACAACCCGTCGTTGATCGACTGCGGCGCGCCGCCGTGCGTGTTGGCGCGCAATTGCCAACTCAAAAGCGCCTTGGACGATGCGTTGCAGGCGTTTTTTGAACGCCTGAACCAGTACACGTTGGCCGATGCGGTGCGCGCGCCCACGGGCCTGTCCATCGTGTCGTTGCAACGCCGAGGGGCGGTGTTGCCGGTGGCGGTTTAGTCGCTGTCGTCGCCACCCAGCAAGCTGCCGCCGAGCAATCCAGCGCCAGCGCCCAACCCCAGGCCGGTTAACAAAGAGCCTTCTTCGCGTCCGCCGCTGCCCCGCTGGGGTGCGGCCGCAAACACGCGCGAGGCCAACCGCGAGAACGGCAGGCTTTGCATCCACACGGTGCCGGGGCCGCTCAGGCGGGCCAGAAACAGCCCTTCGCCGCCAAACAGTGCGGTTTTGATCTTGCCCACGTATTCGATGTCGAACGCCACGCTGGGCGTGTGTGCCACCAAGCAGCCGGTGTCCAGCCGCAGGGTTTCGCCCGCTTGCAGTTGGCGCTGGATGACGGTGCCCCCCGCGTGGACAAACGCCAGCCCGTCGCCTTGCAACCGTTGCATGATGAAACCCTCGCCCCCAAAGAAGCCCACGCCCAGTTTGCGCTGGAAGTGGATGCCGATGCTCACGCCCTGGGCGGCGCACAGGAATGCGTCTTTTTGGCAAATGAGGGTGCCACCCAGTTGGTCCAACCGCATGGGCAAGATTTTGCCGGGGTAGGGCGCAGCAAAACCGACCTTGCGCTTGCCATTGGCTTGGTTGCGGTACACGGTGGTGAACAGCGATTCGCCGGTGATGAGGCGCTTGCCTGCGCCCATGAGCTTGCCCAGAAAGCCGCTTTCCCGGTGCGAGCCGTCGCCAAACAAGGTGTCCATCTCGNNCGGCCTCGCCGATGGCGGATTCGCCGGGGTCGAGTTCCAGCTCCACCAGTTGCATGTCGTCGCCGTGGATGCGGTAGTCGATCACGTGCATTTGGGTGGGGCCGGGTGCTGGCGTGGCGGGCTGGGGCGAAATTTGGCTGAACAGGCTCATGGCAGTGGGGCTGAAGGTCAGGATAATCCGCGCATAGCGCCATTTTCAGGCGCGTTTCAAGGAGATGGCATGGCGACGCAGGTGGATGTGGTGATTATGGCGGCGGGCAAGGGCACGCGCATGAAGAGTTTGCGGCCCAAGGTGCTGCACCGGCTGGCGGGCAAGCCCTTGGTGAACCACGTGATCGACTGCGCCACCCGCTTGCAGGCGCGCCGTGCGGTGGTCATCACCGGGCACCAGGCCGAGCAGGTGGAGGCGGCCTTGGCCCCGTTGGCCATGGGCGCATTGCCGTTGCAGTTTGTGCGCCAGATGCCGCAGTTGGGCACGGGCCACGCGGTGCAGCAGGCGGTGCCGGTGTTGGACGATGATGGCGTGACCTTGGTGCTTTCGGGGGATGTGCCGCTGACCCAGGCCGACACCCTGCACGCCTTGTTGCAAGTGTGCGATGGCCAACACCTGGCCTTGTTGACGCTGGACTTGCCCGACCCCACCGGTTATGGCCGCATTGTGCGCGGGCCGGGTGAGGTGGTGCAGGCCATCGTTGAGCACAAGGATGCCAGCGAGGAACAGCGCCGCATCGCCGAGATTTACAGCGGCATCATGGCTGTGCCCACGCGCTTGCTGCGCGGCTGGCTGGCACGGTTGGACAACCAGAACGCCCAGGGCGAGTACTACCTGACCGACATCGTGAAGTTTGCCGTGGCTGATGGCCTGCCCGTGCTGGCGCACCGCATCCACGATGCGTTGCAAGTGGCGGGCATCAACAGCCCGGCGCAATTGGCCGAGCTGGAGCGCGCGCACCAGCGCCGCGTGGCCGAGGCGTTGCTGGAGCAGGGCGTGCGCTTGGCCGACCCGGCCCGGCTGGACGTGCGTGGCGCGCTCACCTGTGGGCAGGACGTGGAAATCGACATCAACTGCGTGTTTGAGGGCGCGGTGTCGCTGGGCGATGGTGTGCGCATCGGTGCCCATTGCGTGGTGGCCAACGCCCAGATTGCCGCTGGGGCGGTGATCCACCCCTTCACCCACATCGATGGCGAAAAGCTGGGCGTGACGGTCGGCGAGGGCGCGTTGATTGGCCCATTTGCACGGCTGCGCCCCGGTGCAGAGCTGGGGGCCGATGTCCACATTGGCAACTTTGTGGAGGTCAAGAATTCCACGCTGGCCGCCGGGGCCAAGGCCAACCACTTGGCGTATCTGGGCGATGCCACGGTGGGCGAGCGCGTGAACTACGGCGCGGGCAGCATTACCGCCAATTACGACGGTGCCAACAAGCACCGCACGGTGATTGAAGCCGATGTCCACATCGGCAGCAATTGTGTGCTGGTGGCTCCAGTCACGATTGGTGCGGGTGGCACGGTGGGCGGTGGCTCCACCATCACCAAAGACACGCCCGCTGGCGCGTTGAGCGTGGCGCGGGGCAAGCAGTTGTCGGTGCCGAATTGGGCGCGGCCACAAAAAGCGCCGAAAAAGGCTTGAACGCGCTGGTTCACCAGCCCCACAGCAGATCGCGCGCTACCCAAGCGGACTGACCGTCGCGGCTGCGCACGCGCACCCAGGCTTCGCCCCGGTGTTCGGTGGCCAGCACTTGACCATAGACGGCGTAGCCCACCACCGGGAATTC
This sequence comes from Macromonas bipunctata, assembly GCF_002837135.1. Taxonomy (GTDB): domain Bacteria; phylum Pseudomonadota; class Gammaproteobacteria; order Burkholderiales; family Burkholderiaceae_C; genus Macromonas_A; species Macromonas_A bipunctata. The sequence goes on from NZ_NWBQ01000036.1 coordinate 6,849, forward strand.
GGTGCCTGGCCCTTGGCGCAGGTTGGCCGAACGCACCCGCACCACGTGGTGCGGGGCCGGTTGCGTGACGGCAGCCGCCACCCAACCTTGGTCGCCTTCAAAGTCCTGCACCTTGAGCCAGCCACCCTCGCGTTGCAGTACCTGCAATGGGTAGCCGCGCGCGAGTTGCCATTGCACTTCGGCCTGTGTACCAGCGGTTTGGCGCAGGTTGGCCCCCTGCGTCTTGACGCTGACCAGTTCTTGCGCGTGGCTGGTGGTGGCCAGACCGGCCAGCAGGAGCAGGCTGAAGGTGAAGCGGGGCAACAAGCGCATGGGGTCACATCCTTGAAAAACGCCACGGCGCGGCGGTGGCAACGGGCCGCTGGCAACTATAGCGGCAACGGCAGCGCCGGGGCAAACTTGGCACGCTTGACGCTGAAAAACGCCCGCACATGGCGCACGTTGGCGTGTTGCGTGAACAGGCGTTGCGCCACCGCTTGGTAAGCGGGCATGTCGCGCACCGCCAGTACCAGCACAAAGTCCGGCCCCGGGCTGACGCGGTAGCACTGTTGCACCGCCGCTTCGGCCACCGCCAGCGCCTCAAATGCGTCCAAGTGTTCTTGGCCTTGGCGGTCTAGGCTGATTTCAACCAGCGCCGTCAGGCCATGCCCCAGGGTGGCGGCCAGTGCGTCGGGTTGCAGCAGCGCCACCTCGCGCTCGATGAGGCCCGCCGCCTTGAGCCGCTGCACCCGGCGCAGGCTGGTGGCGGGCGACACCCCCACCACCTCGGCCAGCCGTTGGTTGGACAGGCTGGCATCGTGCTGCAACTGGGCCAGCAGCCGCAGGTCAATGGCGTCCAGAGAGAAGGTTTCTTGCATAAGCTGCCAGTGTATGCAAGAAACCACCGAACTTGGTACGTAGTGCAATTTTCTGCCGAAAATTGTCTTAAAAAGATGGCCTGTTGCAGCAGCGGCGGCCTAGCATCATGCCCATTCATCATTCAAGGAGTGGGCGTATGTGCGGAATTGTGGGCGCGGTGTCTTCGCGCAATATTGTGCCGGTGCTGGTGCAGGGGTTGCAGCGGCTGGAATACCGGGGTTACGACTCGTGCGGGGTGGCCATCCACCGGGCGGCGGTGGTCGGCGGTGCCGTGGCACCAGCGGGGGTCGGTTTGCAGCGTGCCCGCAGCACCGCGCGCGTGGCCGAGCTGCAAACCCAGGTGACGCAAGACCAGCTGGCCGCCGGTACCGGCATTGCCCACACGCGCTGGGCCACGCACGGCGCACCGGCGGTCCACAACGCGCACCCGCACTTCAGCCACGGCCCAGGGGCGGATGCGGCCAGCCGCCCGGCCCGGGTGGCGCTGGTACACAACGGCATCATCGAGAACCACGACGAACTGCGCGCCGAATTACAGGCCAAGGGTTACGTGTTCGATAGCCAAACCGACACCGAAGTGATTGCGCATTTGGTGGACGCGCTGTACGACGGCGACATCTTCCAGGCCGTGCGCACCGCGCGCAGCCGCCTGCACGGTGCGTACGCGATTGCCGTGTTCCACAAGGATGAACCGCAACGCATGGTGGGGGCGCGCCAGGGCTCCCCGTTGATCATGGGGGTGGGCGAGGGCGGCGGTGAACACTTTTTGGCCAGCGACGCGATGGCCTTGGCGGGCGTGACGGATCAGATTGTTTACTTGGCCGAAGGCGATGTGGTGGACGTGCAACTGGGCCGCTACTGGATCGAGGACACCAATGGCCAGACCTTGACCCCGGCGCAGCGCCCGGTCAAGACCGTGCAGGCCCACAGCGGCGCGGCCGAATTGGGGCCCTACCGCCACTACATGCAAAAAGAGATTTTTGAGCAGCCGCGCGCCTTTGGCGACACGCTGGAAGGCATTGAAGGCATTGCCCCGGAGCTGTTCGATGGTCAGGGCGAGCAGCCTGCCGCCGCTTGGCGCGTGTTCAAAGAGATCGACAACGTGCTGATTCTGGCCTGCGGCACCAGTTACTACAGCGGTTGCACAGCCAAGTATTGGTTGGAAGAAATCGCGGGCATTCCGACCCAAGTGGAAGTGGCCAGCGAATACCGCTACCGCACCAGCGTGCCCAACCCCAAGACGCTGGTGGTCACCATCAGCCAAAGCGGTGAAACCGCCGACACGCTGGCCGCGTTGCGCCACGCGCAAAGTCTGGGTATGCAGCACACCCTGACCATCTGCAACGTGGCCACCAGCGCGATGGTGCGCGAGTGTGCGCTGGCCTACATCACCCGCGCTGGGGTGGAAATTGGCGTGGCCAGCACCAAGGCGTTCACCACGCAGTTGGCGGGGCTGTTCCTGCTGACGCTGGCGCTGGCGCAAGCCAAGGGTCGCTTGAGCGCCGACGACGAAGCCCGCCATCTCAAGGCCATGCGCCACCTGCCGGTGGCCCTGCAAGCGGTGCTGGCGTTGGAGCCCCAGCTCATCCAGTGGGCCGAACAGTTTGCGCAAAAGGACAACGCCTTGTTCCTGGGCCGTGGCTTGCACTACCCGATTGCGCTGGAAGGTGCGCTCAAGCTCAAGGAAATCAGCTACATCCACGCCGAAGCCTACCCGGCGGGCGAGCTCAAGCACGGCCCGCTGGCCCTGGTGACGAGTGCGATGCCGGTGGTGGTGGTGGCCCCCAACGATGCGTTGCTGGAAAAGCTCAAGAGCAACATGCAGGAAGTGCGTGCGCGCGGTGGCGTGCTGTACGTGCTGGCCGATGCCGACAGCCACATCAGCGCCAGCGAAGGCATCCATGTGATCCGCCTGCCGGAGCACTACGGCACCCTCAGCCCCATCCTGCACGTGGTGCCGTTGCAGTTGTTGGCCTACCACACCGCGCTGGCCAAGGGCACCGACGTGGACAAGCCGCGCAACCTGGCCAAGAGCGTGACGGTGGAGTAAGCCGCGCGCCGGGCCGTGGCCGGTGGTGTGCAGGCGCTCAGGCCAGGCACAGCTGGTCGCGGCCCTGGCGCTTGGCCTGGTACAGGGCGGCGTCGGCGCGCTTGAGCGCCTGTGGCAGGCTGTCAAGCTCGCCCACCTGCAGCACGCTGGCCCCGATGCTGACGGTGAAGCGGATCTCGTGGTCCTCGTACTGCACGGTGCTGTGCCGGATGGCGTGCAGCAGGCGCTGTGCCACCGTCTGCGCGCCTTCGATGCTGGTCTCGGGCAGTGCGATGGCAAATTCCTCGCCGCCCATGCGGCCCAGCACGTCCACCTCGCGCAGGTTGGCCTGCAGGGTGTGCGCCAGCGCGCGCAGGATGGCGTCGCCCCCCGGGTGGCCGTAGGTGTCGTTGAGGCGCTTGAAGTGGTCGGCGTCGATGCTCAGCAGCGCAATCGGGTGCTGGTAGCGCCGCGCGTGCGCCAGCAGCGGCTGCAGGTGCTCCATCCAGCCGCGCCGGTTGAGCATCTGGGTCAGCTCGTCGATGTGGGCCATGCGCTGCAGGGCGGCCTCGGCCAGCTTGCGTTCACTCAAGTCGCGCGCAATCACCACGCGCAGCGGCTGGTAGGCGTCGTCCAGGCTGCCCACCGACAGCTCCAGCGGAAACACCCGCCCGTTGCGCGCCTTGCCCCAGCTTTCCTGGTGGCCGTGGCGCAGCGGTGCCACGCCGCGCTGTGGCGCGTGCGGCGGTGGCGCCAGCAGCTCCTGCAGTGGCTGGCCGTGGATGTCGGCGCTGCGCCAGCCAAACAGCTGTTCGGCGGCCGGGTTGAATTCCAGCACGCCGTACTGGGCGTCGATCACCAGCACCGCATCCAGCGCGGTGTGCAGGAAGGCGCGCGCACGGGCCTCGCTGCGGCGCAGGGCCTGGGTGCGCCCGGCCAGCTCGGCCTGTGCGGTCTTGCGTTCGGTGATGTCGCGCACCAGCGTCAGCACAAAGGTGCGCGGGCCCCACACCACGCGGCTGATGGAGACTTCGGCCTCGTACAAGCTGCCATCGCGGCGGCGGTGCGTGGTCTCGAAGAAGTGCCCCTCGGGCCCCACCGTGTGCAGCAGGCCCAGCAGGGTCACGGGGCTCATGCGGGCGTCCCAGTCGGTGACGTGCAGCGCGCGCAGCTGCCCTGGCGTGCAGCCCAGCATCGCGGCGGCCTTGGGGTTGGCGTCGAATACGCTGCCGTCGGGGTTGAGGATGACCACGCCGTCGCGTTCGTGCTCGAACAGGGTGTGCCACAGCGAGGCCTCGTCGGCCAGCGCCTGTTGCGTCTGGTACTGCTGCGCGGCTTCGTGCTGCAGGGTGTCGAGCAGCTGGTCGAAGTGCCGTGCCAGTTGGTCGATGTCGTCGTGGCGCGCGCCGTGGCCAGCCTCGCCGGGGCCGTTGTCACCGTTGCCTAGGCGGTGGTCGCGCTGGCCTTGCCGGGCGGCCAGTACCGCCTGGTCGATGCGTGCCACGCGCTGCACCACGTCGCGCCCGGTGCGCCAGAACAGCAGCGCCACGCCCAGCAGCGTCAGCCCCATGAGCGCGCCCAGGCTGGCCAGCAGCCCGGCCATCAGGCGCTGGTAGGGCGCCAGCGGAAATCCCGCCCCCACCAGCCCGATGCGCTGGCCGTCGCCGTCGAACAGTGCGGCGTAGCCCATCAGGTAGGTGCCGTTGTCGTGCGTCTGGCGCCCCAGCCACAGCGCGCCTGGCGTGGTGGTGGTGGCCAGCACCTCGGGCGGGGCGATCTGGCCCAGGCGGCGCTGGCCTTGCAGCTTCTGGCGGCTGGCGTTGATGCGCACGTCGTCCAGGTACAGCGTGCTCAGGCCCTCGGTGCCGTCCAGCAGCGTGCCCACGGGGAACACGACCTCGCGCATGTGCTCGATCAGCGCCGTGTTGCCGTTGAGCAGCAGCCCGCCCATCAGCACCACGTCTGGCAGGTTGATGGCCAGCGGAAAGTGCGCCCCGGCGTTGATGAGCAGGCCCGGCGTGGTGCGGTGGCCCGGAGCGCCGGGCGTGGGCTCGACCCGCGCGCGGTGCAGCAGCTGGGGCGCGTAGGCCGCCAGCTCGTGGTGCTCCACCCGCTCGTAGGCCGATGCGCTCACGCCCACCCGCGCCTGGCGCATGACGTAGGAGTTGGGCACGCGCTGGCCTTCGGCCACGCCGCTGCTGGAGCCCAGCACCCGGCCATCGGCGTGCAAGACCAGCACGTAGTCCAGCCCGCTGCCGCGCGCCACCGCGCGCAGCGCCTGGTCGAGCTCGGCGCGCGGCGCCTGCGCCAGCACCAGCTGGTTGAGGCGCTCGGACTTGACCAGCTCGCTCACGCGCAGCCGGGTCTCGCTTTGCACCACGTCCAGGTAGTTGCGCGTGCTGGCCAGGCCGCCGTGCAGCTGGGTCTGCACCAGCTGCTGCGCACCGTGCCCGCCCACCCATGCCAGCAGCAGCACCAGCACCGGCAGTGCCAGCAGCAGCGGCGTCAGGCTCACCAGCCCCCAGCGCCAGCGCAGCGACGTGGCCCAGCGTGTGCGCCACCCCCCAGCCGCACCTGGAAGCGGGACAATAGCGCCGTGGCCATGTTCACAGGCGGTGGCCCGGCGTTGGCGCCCGTTGTTGCGGTGCCGTGGCCTGCGGTGTGGAGTGAGCGGTGATGCAGATGGGCGTTTCTTGGGGTGGCATGGTGTGGGTGCGTCGGTGGTGCCTGGCGGGCGCGCTGGTGGTGCTGGGTGGGCTGCTGTCGGCCTGCGGGCCCCAGCCATCCGTTCTGATCGGGTTTGTGGGGGGGGCTGACCGACCGCAACGCCGACAACGGCCAGGCGGGCCAGAATGGCGTTATTCTGGCGGTGGAGCAATTTAACCGCAATGGCGGCCTGGGTGGCCGCATGGTGCAACTGATTTCGCACGACGACGCGCAAAACCCGGCCACCGCCGCGCGCGCCGCGCAGGCCCTGGTGCAGGCCGGGGTGGAGGCCGTCATCGGCCCCTTCACCAGCAGCATGGCCGAGGTCACGGTGCCGGTCTTCAACCGGGCCGCCATCTTCCAGATCAGCCCCACCATCACCTCGCTGGCGTTCCACGGCCAGGACGACCACCTGTTCCGCATCAACCGCACCACGCGCGACAACGCGCGCGACTACGCCCGCATCGTGGCCGCACGGGGCCAACGCCGCGTGGCGGTGGCGTACGACCTGCGCAACCGCAGCTTCACCGAGTCGTGGCTCAAGGAATTCCGCCGACACCTGGAGCGCAGCGGCGCGCGCGTGGTGGCGGCGGTGCCCTACGACTCGCAGCCCGACACCCGCTTTGACACTGTGGTGGCTGACATGCTCAAGGCCCGCCCCGACGGGCTGTTCTTCATCTCGGGCGCGCTGGACGTGGCGCGGCTGGCGCAGCAGGCGCGCAAGCAAGCGCCGCAACTGCCCATGGGGGCATCGGAATGGGCCTCGACCGAGCAGCTGCTGGAGCTGGGCGGCGCGGTGGTGGAGGGCCTGCTGATTGCGCAGAACTACAACCACGAGGACCACTCGGCGCGTTTTCGCGACTTCACCGAGTCCTACATCAAGCGCTTCCAGCGCAACCCGGGCTACAGCTCGGTGTCGGCCTACGACGCGACCACGGTGCTGCTGACGGCGCTGCAGCAGCGCCGCGAGGGCGAGAGCCTCAAGGCCGCCGCCCTGCGCAGCGGGCCGTATGCGGGCCTGCAGCAGACCATCACGTTCGATGCCAATGGCGACACCGAGCGCCGGGTGTTCTTTGCCGAGGTGCGCGGCGGCGACTATGTGCTGTTGCAGCCGCCCGAGGCCGAGCCCCAGCCGCCGACACCGGCTGCGCCGCGCTAGCACGCGTTCAGTAGTGCGGCGGCAGCTCGTCGCGCAGGTTGCGTGCTGCGCCGGTGCTGGCGTCGCTGGCCTGCGCGAGTTGCTGGCGCAGCTGCACCACCTCGCGCGTGAGCTGGTCGAGCTGCTGCTGTTGCCGGTACACCAGCCGGTTGAGTTCGTCCAGCAAGTCTTCGGCGTAGCTGGCTTTTTCTTCCAGCCGGGTCAGGCGGGGTTCAAGGGTGGGGGCGTTCATGGGGCGCGATTCTGGCACGCGCCAAAGATGTCGAGCGCGGGCTGGCGCACCTGGGTCTGCACGCCGCTGAGGCCCAGCAGCGAGTGGAACAGGTGGTCGTGCGACAGCGCCTGCCCGGCCTGCGGGCGCAAGCAGTCCGCCGTCACGCCGCGCTGCTGCTGGAACGCGGGCGAGAGCCACGTCAGCATCGGCACGTGGGTCTGTTCGCTGGGCGCCATGGCGTAGGGCATGCCGTGCAGGTACAGGCCGTTCTCGCCCAGCGATTCGCCGTGGTCCGACACGTACAGCAGCGCGCCGGGCTGGTGTTGCTGCTGCAACCAGGCCACGGTCTGGGCCAGGAAGTGGTCGGTGTAGCGGATGGTGTTGTCGTAGCTGTTGCGCAGGGCCGCCGGGTCGCAGTTTTGCAGCGTGTTGCTGGCGCATTCGGGCGTGAAGGCTTTGTGCGCCGCCGGGGTGCGCAGGTAGTACGCCGGGCCGTGGCTGCCCATCTGGTGCAGCACCACGACCGTGCCCTTGGCGCGGCGTTCGGCGGGCAGCTCGGCCAGGCGTGCGTTCAGGCCGTGCAGCATGATTTCGTCGTGGCATTCGCCGTCGTGGCACCAGTCGGGCACGTCCAGGCTGCGGGTGCTGGCGTTGGGCACGCGCTCGCACACGCCCTTGCAGCCGGACTGGTTGTCCAGCCACAGCACGGCCAGCCCGGCGCGTTGCAGCACGTCGAGCACGTTCTCGTGGCGGTCGCGGTTGTCACTGAAGTCGGTGCGGCCCAGGTGCGAGAACATGCACGGCACCGAGGTCTGGGTGTTGGTGCCGCAGGAGCTGACGTTGCTGAAGTACACCAGGTCGCCCTGGGCTTGCAGCGCGCGCAGGCGTGGCGTGGTGTCGCGCTCGTAGCCTTGCAGGCCGAAGTTGGCGGCGCGGGCGGTCTCGCCCACCACCAGCACGATCAGCGGGGCGGCGTCGGGGCCGCTGGCGGTGGCGGCCTGCGCATCCAGCCCCAGCGGTTGCAGCGGGGTCTGGGCCTGGGCGGCCTGGCCCACCGAGGCCCGGCCCAGCGCGTACAGGGTGTTGAAGGGGTTGATCATGTAGCGCAGCGGCTTGTGGTTGCGCATCAGCGAAGCCAGGTCCTGGAACGCCAGCCAGAACAGCCCCGCGCTCAGCAGCACCGCCAGCAGCGACAGCGCGCTCTGCTGCCACGCCAGCCGCAACCCGGGCACCCGGCGCACCGGCTGGCGCCACCACCACACGCCGGGCAGCACCACGCCCACCAGCAGCGCGCCCAGCATGTTGAGCGACAGCAGGTCGCGCACCTCGCGCGCGTCGGTCTGCAGCGTGTTGGCCACCATGGTCGGGTCGATCACCACGCCGTAGCTGAGCATGAAGTAGCTGCTGGACGTCACCGTCAGCAGCAGCACCAGGCCCACCGGCTTGAGCCAGCGCGGCCACACCAGCAGCCCCAGCAGCGCGGCCAGCGCCGTGCCCAGGATGCCCGACAGCAGTGGCACCAGCAGCCCCAGCCGCGCAGCGGACAACTCGGGCAACTGCCCCAGTGCCAGCCACAGCGGCAGGTTGCCCACCGTGACCAGCCAGGCGCACAGCACCCACAGCAGGCGGGTGGGGTGCCAGCCCGTGGCGGGCGGCGGCGCAGCACCGCCGTCTGCCGCAGCAGCGGGGGCAGGGTGGGCCAGGGGGGCCGCGGAAACGGCAGCGGGGCAAACAGGGGAGGTGGACACAGAAACACTCGCGCGGCACAACAGGGCCGCGGATCGTAGCGCCACCGCCTTAAATTCACCTTAAGCGCGTGGCGTGCGCCGCTTGCTTCATTTCACCAGTGTGACCGGGATGTTGGATTTTTGCGACACATCCGCCGCCACCGAGCCCATCACCAGCTTCATCAGCCCCGTGCGGCCGTGCGTGCCCATGACGATCTCGTCGGCGTGCAGCTCGCGCGCAAACCGCACGATGGCCTGCGCCGGGTGGCCCATGCGGATGTGGTGCTGGTACGCCACGCCCGCCGCGTCGGCCAGCGCGCGCGCCTCGGCCAGGGTGGCCAGGCCGTCGGTCTCGTAGAGTTGCTTGAGCTCGTCGGCGTTGTGGCAGGCGCGGGCGTGGCCGTCGTTGCTGGTCTGCACGTTGAGCAGGTGCAGCTGCAGCCCGGCCTCGTGCCCGCGCTGTTGCAGCAGTTGCGCCAGGGCGCGGTTGGCGTGGGTGGAGCCGTCGATGGGAACCAGGAGGGTGCTCATGGGTGTCTTCCTCTGTATGGGGGTGGGTGGGGGAGTGGTTCAGTGCCGCGCGGTGGGCTGTTCCAGCACGTAGCGCGTCACCACCGGGGGCGTGTCGGGCAGGTGAAACGCCAGCTTGCGCTCGCGCAGCGCCAGGTCGCCGGTGGTCAGGCGCTCGAAGCGGCGCAGGTGCTCGGTCCACGAGGCGTCGGTGATCTGCTCCACAAAGCGCCCGGGCTGGGCCAGGTCGTGCAGCAAGGCCCAGTCCAGCGCGCCCTGGCGCAGGCGGCTGCGGCGGCTGTCTTGCATCAGGGCGCGGAATTCGGTGGCGCGCGCCGGGTCGATCAGGTATTCCAGCTGCACCACCACGCGCCCGCTGCCGGGGGGTACGCGGGTCACGGGGGTGCGGGCCACGCGGGAGGGCGTCAGGTCCTCAGCGCCTGCCGCGTCGCGCTCGCGCACAAAACGCTGCGCCAGCGCCATGCACGCCACGCCCGACAGCGCCGCCACGCCCACGCTCAGGTGGACGCTGCTCACGTCGGCCGCCTGGCCCCACAGCGCCGCGCCCAGCGCGCTGCTGCCCATGATGGCCATCTGGTACACCGACATGCCGCGCGCGCGCACCCAGTCGGGCAACGCCATCTGTGCCGACACGCTCAACGAGTTGGCGGTGGTGATCCAGGCCACCCCGGCCACGAACATGGCGGGCACGGCCCAGCCGACGTGCGGCGCCCAGGCCACCACGGCCATCGCCAGCGATTGCAGCAGCGTGCCACCGCGCACCAGCGCATCGCGCGACAGGTTTTGCCGCACCCGTGGCAAGAACAGCGCCGCCACAATCGCGCCACTGCCCATGGTGGCCAGCAGCAGCGTGAAGGAGCCCGGCCCACCACCTTGCATGTTTTGCGCCAGCAGCGGCAACAGTGCCATCAGCGCGGTGGAATGAAAAAAGAACAGCCCAATGTGCAGGTACACCACCCGCAGCCGGGGCGACTGGCGCACAAACTGCCAGCCCACGCGCATGGCGCTGCCCAGTGGCTCGCGCCCCAGTGGGTGTTGCACATGCACGCGCTTCCAACGCCAGATGATGGCCGCCGACACCACCGCCAGCACCGCATTGAGCACAAACACCGCCACACTGCCCACGCTGGCAATCAGCCCCCCCGCCAGCAGTGGCCCCACAATGCGCGAGGCGTTCATCGACACCGCGTTGAGCGCCAGCGCCTGGGGTAACTGGCTGCGCGGCACCAGTTCGGGCACGATGGCGGCAAACACCGGCCAGCGCATGGCCAGCCCGATGCCATTGGCAAACACCAGCGCCAGCAGCACCGGCGGCGACAGGTGGCCCAGCCACACCGTGGCGCACAGCCCCAGCGCCACCAGCGCGATCCAGATCTGCGTGCTCAGGAAATAGCGGCGGCGGTCCAGCGTATCGGCCAGCGCGCCACTGGGCAGGCCCAGCAAGAACACCGGCAACGTGGCCGCCGTCTGCACCAGCGCCACCCACACCGGCGACGTGGTGAGCGAGGTCATCATCCACGCCGCCGCCACGTCGTTCATCCACATGCTCACATTGGCCATCAGCCACGTGCCCCACAGCCAGCCAAAGGTGCGGTGCCGGAATGGCCCCAGCGCCGCCAGCCCCAGCGGTGGGCGTGGCGGTGGTGCGGCGGCGGAACGTGCGGAAGCGGTCGAAGTCTCGGGCATGGGCGCCATTGTGCGTGCTTTGCCGGGTCTATGATGCTGACATGGCGCTGCCACCGTGGCGGTGCTGGCAATTTGTCACGGAACTGGAATCATGAAACTGCTGCTCCCCATCGATGGCTCCCCCCTGGCGCTGGACGCCGTGCGCCACGCGCTGCGCCTGCTGCACGCGGGCTTGCACGCCAAGCTGGTGCTGGTCAACGTGCAAGAACCCGCCACGTTCTACGAACAGGTCACGCTGCACGATGCCGAGGCGCTGCAACGCCTGACCGACGCCGCTGGCCAGGACATGCTGGCCCCCGCGCTGGCGCTGGTGCAGCACGCCGGGGTGCCGCACGAGGCCGAGGTGCTGACCGGCAACCCCGTGCCGTTGCTGCTGGAGGCCTGCGAGCGCCACCGCTGCGACGCTATCGTGATGGGCAGCCACGGCAAGGGCCTGGTGCAACGGGCGTGGCTGGGCTCGGTGTCGCAAGCGGTGCTGGAGCACGCCCCGGTGCCCGTGACGCTGGTCAAGGCGCGCGACGACGCGGCCTGAAGCCCCTAAACTGTGCGTTTGTCTGTTGCAACCAAGGAGCGTTTTCTATGGGTACTTTTGTCGATCTGCAAGCCGCTGATGGTGTGATGTTTCCCGCCTACGTGGCGCACCCGGCGGGCCAGCCGCGCGGTGCCGTGGTGGTGTTGCAGGAAATTTTTGGTGTCAATTCCCACATCCGCGCCGTGGCCGACGGTTACGCTGCCGCCGGTTACGTGGCGGTGGCCCCAGCCACCTTTCACCGCGTGCAGCCGGGCGTGGAACTGGGCTACACCGAGGCCGACATGGGCACGGGCTTTGGCTTCAAGACGGCGGTGGAGGCCTTGCCCGCCCCCGGCGTGATGGCCGACATTCAAGCCGCCATTGACCAGGCCGCGCAACTCAGCGGCGGCAAGGTGGCCGTGGTGGGGTATTGCTGGGGCGGCCTGCTGACGTGGCGCAGCGCCTGCACCCTGAGCGGCCTGGCCGCAGCCGTGCCCTACTACGGCGGTGGCATGACCAGCGATGCCGAAGCCGCGCGCACCCCGCGCTGCCCGGTGCTGGCCCACTTTGGCGACCAGGACCAGTGGATCCCGCTCGACAGCGTGGAAGCGTTCCGCGCCCGCCACCCTGGCGTGCAGGTGCACGTGTACGCCGCCCACCACGGCTTCAACTGCGACCAGCGCGGCTCCTACGACGCCGCTGCGGCGCAGCTGGCGCGCGAGCGCACGCTGGCCTTTTTGGCCCAGCACGTGGGCTGAAGCCGCTGCGCTTCAGATGCTCAGGCTCGGGTCGGCGTCGTGGTCGCGCTGCCAGGCCTGGGCGTGGCGGCGCAGCCAGCCGGGCATTTCGCTGGCGGGCAGGGCGCGGCTGTAGAGCCAGCCCTGCAGCGTGTCGCACTGGTGTGCCAGCAAAAACTCGCGCTGCGCCTGCGTCTCCACCCCCTCGGCCACCACCTGCAGGCCCAAGTCGTGCGCCATCGACAGCGTGGCGCGGATGATGGCCTCGTCCTCGGCGTTGCCCGGCACGTCGGTGATGAAGGACTTGTCGATCTTGAGCTTGCTCAGCGGCAGCCGTTTGAGGTAGCCCAGGCTGGAGTAGCCCGTGCCAAAATCGTCCAGCGCCAGGCTCAGGCCCATGGCCGTGATCTCCAGCAGCCGCTCCTGCAGGCTGGGCTGCACCTGGATCAGCAGGCTTTCCGTGATCTCCAGCTCCAGCTGCGCGGGCACGATGCCGCTGCGCTCGATCACGCCGCGCAGCTGCGCCATGAAGTTGGCGCGGTTGAACTCCATCGCCGAGATGTTGACCGCCATCTTCAGCCGCGCCAGCTCGGGGTGGGTGCCCGCCTGCGCCTGCCACTGCTGCAGCTGCGTGCAGGCCTGCTGCAGCACCCACTGGCTCAGCGGCTCGATCAGGCCCGAGTCCTCGGCCACCGGAATGAACTGGTCGGGGCCAATGGGCCCCTGTCCCGGCGGGCGCCAGCGCAGCAGCGCCTCCACCCCCACCACGGCGCCGCTGCGGGTGTCCACCTGGGGCTGGCATTCCAGGATCAGCTCGTTGGCGCCGGGCTGCAGCGCGCGGCGCAGGCCGCTTTCGATCTGCAGCCGTTGCGACAGGTGTTCGTTCATGTCGCGGCTGAAGTGGCGCCAGCCGTTGCGCCCGCTGCCCTTGACGCTGTACATGGCGGTGTCGGCGTGGCGCAGCAGGGTCTCGATGTCGGCGCCATCGGCGGGGTAGAGCGCCAGTCCCAGGCTGGCCGAGACCGTGATCTCCTGGTGCCCCAGCTCGATCGGTGCCGCCAGCGCCTGCAAGATCTTGTGCGCCGCCACCTCGGCCCCGGTGCGCGACTTCAGGCGCGGCAGCAGCACCACGAACTCGTCGCCGCTGAGGCGCGCCAGCACGTCGCGCGGGCGCAGGCACTGGCGCAGGCGGTCGGCCACGGTCTTGAGTAGCAGGTCGCCCTGGCTGTGGCCCAGGCTGTCGTTGATGTGCTTGAAGTGATCCAGATCCAGGAACACCACGCCCAGCATGCTGCCGTCGTGGCGCGCCGCCTCCAGCGTGGCGTGGGCCTGCACCATCCACTGCGGGCGGTTGACCAGCCCGGTCAGGGGGTCAAAATGTACCAGCTGCTCCAGGTGGGTGTTGCTTTGCGCCAGCTCCTGCGTGCGCTGCTCCACCAGGTGCTGGGCGCGGCGGCTGTGCCCGCTGACGATGAGCAAAAACGCCCCCAGCAGCGTGACCGACACCAGCCCGGTGATGACGGTGACCCAGGCGAACCAGTTCTCGGCCTCGGCGCTGTGGTAGCCCGGGCCCGGGCGCACGTGCAGCTGCCAGTGGCGGTCGCCAAAGTAGAGCGGGATCTGGCTGTGCCACTGGTTGTTGAACGTGGGCGTGACCATGCGGCTGGCACGGTGCTGGCAACCGGCGTGGCCGGCCAGGTGGCGCTGGTCCAGCGGCGCGTCGGCGTCGAGCAGGCAGACCTGCAGTCGCTGCGCGTGTCCGGGGCCGACCACGCTGGCCAGCATGGCGTCGAGCCGGAACACCGCCGACACCACGCCCACGGTGGGGCCGCCGGGCCCTTGGTCTGCGGTGAGTGGCTGCCCGCGCACCACCTGGTACATCACCACCGCCTGCTGGGCGCCGGTTTCCTGCACCAGCCTAAAGCTGGGGCTGACGGCGGGCTGCCCGCTCAGGCGCGTGCGCTCGACCGTGGTGGCGGTGGCGTGCAGCACCAGCACGTCCAGCCCCAGCGCGGTGCGGTTGCTGGCCAGCGGCTCCACCCAGGTGATGGGCAGGTGCTCGGGCGCGTCGGCGGCGCGGTGGGTCTGGCCACCGGGGGTGCGGCCCAGCACCTGGAACGCGCTGCCGCGCTGGCGGCTTTCGCGTGCCTCGTAGCCCGGGCGTTGCGCGCGCGTGATGCGGGGGCTCCAGCCAAAGTTCTGTGTGGCGGGGTAGCGTTGCAGCCAGGGCTGCACGGCTTCGCGGAACGTGTGGGCGTCGTGCTGCGTGGTCAGGCGCATCAGGGTGGCCACCGCCACCACGCTGTCGGTCTGGGCGTCCAGGCGGCGCTGCAGGCGCTGGGCCAGGTCTTGCGCGCGCTGCTGGAATTGTGCCTGCTGTGCCTGCTGGTCCAGGCGGTGCAGCTCGTGGTAGCTGGCGCCCACCACCAGCGCGGCCAGCGCCATGGGCAGCACCACGCTGCCCATGCGGCTGCGCCACGCGCTGGCGGGCTGGCCAAACAGCACCAGCACGATGGGCGCGCCCAGCGCCACGCCCATGGTGTCGCCCAGCCACCAGACCCAGGCGTTGTACAGCGCCTCGTCGGCGTGCATCAGGCCATCCCACACCAGCACCGGCACAGACAGGCTGGCGTTGAGCAGCGAACCCAGCGGCGCCAGCACAAACAGGAACAGCACCACGTGCTGCGGCGTGTCCAGCGCGGTGGGGTAGCCGATCCAGCGCCGCACCAGCGCCGCCGTGGCCCAGGCCTGCAGCGCAGCGCCCAGCGCGGGCACCAGGTTGCTCCAGCCGTGCCAGGGCAGCATGCCGGTGCTTTGCAGCCCGGCCAGCATTTGAACGCACAGGCTGCCCAGCACAATGCCGGACAGGGTGCGCGCGCCCCACACCAGCACCACCCCCAACGCCAGACCCGCCGGCAAAAACACCAGCGACACATAGCCCGGCGGCACTGCAATCTGCAGCGCCAGCCAGCCACTGGCGGTGTAGGCCAGCGCCACCAGCAAGGTCAAAAGAAGAGAAGCCATCAACAGTAAAAAGGGCGCGCCACCGCAGCGCGCCTGTAAATGTAGCAGCACCGCCCGGGTGCCCCCGCTTAAAATCACTTGCGCCAGCCACTGGCACCGGGCTTGCCGCTGGCAGCCTTCTCCCGTCCGATTTTCTGCATAGGATCCGCAACGTGTTCATCTCCTCCGCTTACGCCCAGTCCGCCCTTGGTGGCGACCTGCAATCCTCGCTGACCAGCATGCTGCCGCTGGTGCTGATGTTTGTGGCGCTGTACTTCATCATGATCCGCCCGCAAATGAAGCGCCAGAAAGAGCACAAGGCCATGGTCGAAGGGCTGGCCAAGGGCGACGAGGTGGTGATGGGCGGCGGCCTGCTGGGCAAGATCACCAAGGTGGGCGAGACCCAGCTCGGCATCGAGGTGGCGCCCGGCGTCGAAGTGCAGATGCAGCGCAACGCCGTGATCCAGGTGCTGCCCAAGGGCTCCATCAAGTCCTGACCTTTTCCTTTTTCTACCGAAGCCCGCCCGCGCATGAACCGTTACCCGCTGTGGAAGTACGTCACCCTGGTGGTGGCGCTGCTGATTGCCACCCTTTACACACTGCCCAACTTTTTTGGCGAGGCGCCAGCGGTGCAGGTTTCCGCAGGCAAGGCCACGGTCAAGCTCGACGTGGGCATGGTCACGCGCGTGCAAGAGGCGCTGGCCACGCACAACCTGCAGGCCCAGGCCATCCAGTTCGATGGCAACTCCGTCAAGGCCCGCTTTGACAGCACCGACGTGCAGATCAAGGCGCGCGACGCCATCGACCAGGCCCTCAACCCCGACCCCGCCAACCGCACGCACGTGGTGGCCTTGAACCTGCTGCCGCGCACCCCCGCGTGGTTGCAGGCGCTGCATGCCAGCCCCATGTACCTGGGGTTGGATTTGCGCGGTGGCGTCCACTTCATGCTGCAGGTGGACATGCCCGGCGCGTTGGACAAGCGCCTGGACAGCCTCACCAGCGACGTGCGCACCGCCTTGCGCGACAAGAACATCCGCCACGGAGGCATCCGTCGCGACGGCAACGCCGTCGAGCTGCGCTTGCGCGATGCCGAGACCCAGCGCGCGGCGCAAAACCTGCTGGCCGACCAGTTCCCCGACCTGCAACTGGCCGAGGCCGATGCCGCCGGTACCGGCACCGAGCTGACACTGCGCGCCACGCTCAAGCCCGAGGCCGCGCGCCGCATCCAGGAGCAGGCGCTCAAGCAAAACATCACCACGCTGCACAACCGCATCAACGAGCTGGGCGTGGCCGAGCCGGTGATCCAGCAGCAAGGGCTGGACCGCATCGTGGTGCAACTGCCCGGCGTGCAAGACACCGCCAAGGCCAAGGACATTCTGGGCCGCACCGCCACGCTGGAGCTGCGCATGGTGGACGAAAGCCCCGATGGCCGCGCCGCCGAAACCGGCGCTGGCCCGGTGCCGTTTGGCTCCGAACGCCACCTGGACCGCGATGGCCGCGCCGTCATCACCCGCCGCGACGTGATCTTGACCGGCGAGAACCTGACCGATGCCCAGGCCGGCTTTGATGGCCAGACCCAGGAAGCCGCCGTCCACCTGACGCTGGACGCCAAGGGCGCACGGGTGTTCCGCGACATCACGCGCGACAACATCGGCAAGCGCATGGCCATCCTGCTGTTCGAAAAAGGCCAGGGCGAGGTGGTGACCGCACCGGTGATCCGGGGCGAAATTGGTGGCGGCCGGGTGCAGATTTCCGGCAGCATGAGCACTGTGGAAGCCAACGACACCGCGCTGCTGCTGCGCGCTGGCTCACTGGCCGCGCCGATGGAAATCATCGAGGAGCGCACCATCGGCCCCAGCCTGGGCGCCGACAACATTGCAAAAGGCTTCAACAGCGTGATGTGGGGCTTTGCCGTCATCGTGCTGTTCATGTGCGTGTACTACATGCTGTTTGGCCTGTTTTCCAGCTTGGCGCTGTCGGTCAACCTGCTGATGCTGGTGGCCGTGTTGTCGATGCTGCAAGCCACGCTGACCCTGCCCGGTATTGCCGCGATGGCGTTGACGCTGGGCATGGCCATTGATGCCAACGTGCTCATCAACGAACGGGTGCGCGATGAGTTGCGCAACGGCTCTGCGCCGCAAACCGCCATCCACGCCGGCTACGAGCACGCCTGGCACACCATTCTGGATTCCAACATCACCACGCTGATTGCGGGGGTGGCGCTGCTGGCGTTTGGCTCCGGCCCGGTGCGCGGCTTTGCGGTGGTGCATTGCATCGGCATTTTGACCAGCATGTTCTCGGCGGTGTTCTTCTCGCGCGGGTTGGTCAACCTGTGGTACGGGCGGCAGAAGAAACTCAAATCGGTGTCGATTGGCACGGTGTGGAAACCCACCGCCAGCGGCAACACCTCTGTGGCGCAGGCCGACTGAACCGGGAAGCATCTGAGATGGAACTGTTTCGCATACAAAAAGACATCCCGTTCATGCGCCATGCGTTGGTGCTGAACGCCATTTCCTTCCTCACGTTTGTGGCGGCGGTCTTCTTTCTGGCCACGCGCGGGCTGGCGCTGTCGGTGGAATTTACCGGCGGCACGGTGATGGAGGTGGCCTACGAGCAACCCGCCGACCTCAACGCCGTCCGTCAGGTGGTGGCCAAGTTGGGGTACGAAGAAGTGCCGGTGCAGAACTTCGGCACCGCGCGCGACGTGCTGATGCGCCTGCCGGTGGTGGCGGGCCAAAACTCGGGCCAGCAAGCCGAGGCCATGATGGCGGCGCTCAAGGCGCAAGACCCGACGGTGACGCTGCGCCGCACCGAATTCGTCGGCCCGCAGGTGGGCCAAGAGCTGCTGGTGGATGGCCTCAAGGCGCTGGGCGTGGTGATTGCGGGCATCATGATCTACCTCGCCTTCCGCTTTGAATGGAAGTACGCGGTGTCGGCCATCATCGCCAACCTGCACGATGTGATCATCATCCTGGGCTTTTTTGCCTTCTTCCAGTGGGAATTCTCGTTGGCGGTGTTGGCGGCGGTGCTGGCGGTGCTGGGCTACTCGGTCAACGAATCGGTGGTGGTGTTCGACCGCATCCGCGAGACCTTCCGCCGCCAGCGCAAGATGGGCACTGTGCAGGTGATTGACCATGCCATTACTTCCACCATCAGCCGCACCATCATCACGCACGGTTCCACGCAGATCATGGTGCTGTCGATGCTGCTGTTTGGCGGCCCCACGTTGCACTACTTTGCCATGGCGCTGACGATTGGGATTCTGTTTGGTATCTATTCGTCGGTGTTTGTGGCAGCGGCCACCGCCATGTGGCTGGGCATCAAGCGCGAAGATCTGGTCAAGGCCCCCAGCAAGAAAAGCGACGACCCCAGCGACCCGAACGCGGGCGCGGTGGTGTGATGTGAGATCCTGATACACCCACCCGAACAGCCCCGGCGCGCCGCAAAGCGTGCCGGGGCTTTTTCATTCAGCCCAAGCCCACGCGCTGGAACAGCCCGCCCGGCAGGCTGGCGATGTGGCCGTCGAGTTCGAGCTCCAGCAACTGGGCTTGCAGCTCGGGCGTGGGCAGGCCGGTGCGGGCTTGCAGCGCGTCCAGCCCGACGGGGTCGTAGCCCAGCACGGCCAGCAGCGGGTGGCCGTGCTGGGCGGGTGCGTCGCCGGGGGTGGCGGTGCGCGGTGGGGTCGGTGGCAGGCTCAGGCGCAGGTCTTCCAGCACGTCCTGCGCCGATTCGACCAGTTTGGCGCCTTGCCGGATCAGCGCGTGGCAGCCGCGCGACTGCGGTGCGTGGATGGAGCCCGGAATGGCAAACACCTCGCGCCCCTGTTCCGAGGCCAGCCGCGCGGTGATAAGCGAGCCCGATTGCAGCGCCGCTTCCACCACCAAGGTGCCGTGCGACAACCCGGCAATGATGCGGTTGCGCTTGGGAAAGTTGGCCGACAGCGGCGGCGTGCCCAGCGGGTATTCGCTCAGCAGCGCGCCGTGTTCGGCGATGCGGTGCGCCAGCGCCAGGTGCTTTTTGGGGTACACGCGGTCCAGCCCGGTGCCCACCACCGCCAGCGTGGTACCGCCGCCGTCGAGCGCGCCCTGGTGCGCCGCGCCGTCCACCCCCAGCGCCAGCCCCGACACCACGCACACCCCGGCCTGCGCCAGCGCCTGCGCAAACTGGTGCGCGTTCTCGGCGCCTTGCGGGGTGGGGTTGCGGCTGCCCACCATGGCCACGCGGTGCGGCACGCGCAGGGCGCTGCGTTGCCCCAGCAGGTACAGCAGCAGTGGCGGGTCTTCGGTTTGCAGCAGTTCGGCGGGGTAGTCGGGGTCGCCCAGGGTGAGGATGTGGCGTCCGGCGCCGTTGTCCAGCGGGGTGTCGAGCCAGCGCCGGGTGGTGTCGCACAGCTCGCGCCAGCCCTCGGGTTCGGCCTTGAGGGCGCTGGCCAGCTTGGGGCTGACCACGCTGGCCAGCGCGGTGTGGCTTTGGTCAAAGATGGCTTCGGGCAGGCCAAAGGCGGCCAGCAGTTGGCGCGCGGTGGCGTTGCCCACGCCGGGCGTGAGGCACAGGCGCAGCCAGGCGCCGAGTTCGTGGTCTTGCAGCATGGTGGGGGCGGATGTCAGGGCTGGGTGAAGCGGTCGCCGGCGCGCACGCCATCGCTGATTTGCAGCACCAGCGCGTACGACAGGCGGTCGAAAGTGCGGAACACCAGCATCAGGCCGTTGCGTTCGTCGGGCAGGGCCAGGGTGGGGCGGGCGGGGTCGGTGCTGTCGGGCAGGGTGGCGCCCTGGCGTTGCAGGGCCAGCACGTGGCCAGTTTCCAGCCCGTCGGTGTTGCCCCGGTTGAGCACCACGATCTGGTTCTGCCCTGCGTACTGGCGCGTGCCGCCGTGTACGGCCACCACCTGGCCGCTTTGCGGTGTGGCGGGGGCGTGCGGCACGTAGTCGGCCCAGTGGTAGGCGGCCTCGGGCAGCAGGCGGTCACCGATGCGGATTTCTTCCTTGGCCAGCACGATGTCGAGCGTGGCGGGCACGACCTGGATCTGTTCCTGGCCGTCGGGGGCGGTGGTGGTGCGTGTGCTTTCGCTGCGCGCCAGCTGCGCCTTGCCGATGAATTGGGCCTCGTAGCCCAGCACGTTGCCGGTGGCGGAGTCTTTCAGCGGCACGGCGTGGCGGTACACGCCCAGGCGCTGCGGTGGTCGGCCGGGGGTGAGGGTCAGCGGGCTGGTGGGGGCAGGGCGGGGCGTGACGGCTGCGGCTTCCGGGTCGCTGGCGGCAGCGTTGGGTGTGATGGCGTTGCTGGCTGGCTCAGGTGGATGGCTGGGGCTGGCGTCGCTGCCAGAGTTTGCGCTGCCGTACTGGCTGCGCGCGTAGGCGCGGTCGCCCCGGCTGAGCAGCACGCGGTTCTCGGGTGCGGCCACGATGCGCGCGGCCTGCTCGTGCGTGCCCGCGTCGATCAGCAGCGAATCGGTCAGGAATGGCTCAATGAGGTGGCGCGGGATGGGCGGGATGGCTTCGTCGGCCAGCGCGCTGCTGCGGATGCGCGGCGACAGCTTGACCGTGGGGATGCCGCCGTCGGCGGCGCCTTCGAGCCCCAGCACGGCGCGGCCATGGTGGCGTTGCAGCACCAGCACCTGGCCGGGGTAGATGAGGTGCGGGTTGCGGATGCGCGCCAGGTTCATGCCCCACAGCTCGGGCCAGCGCCAGGGTTGCTGCAGGAACAGGCTGGCGATGTGCCACAGCGTGTCGCCCGCGCGCACGGTGTAGCGTTCGGGCGCGGCGGGGGCCAGGTCGGCCACGGGCACACCCGCCTGCGCGGCCTGCTGGGTGCGGGTGGCGGTGTCGCGCTGGGCCGGGGTGATGGGGTAGCCGTGCCAGGTCTGGGCCTGCGCCGCACTGGCCAGCCCGATGCAGCCCGCCAGCAGCAGCGTGCTCCAGCGGGGTGCCACACGGTGCAGGGCGCCCGCACGGGGCTGGGGGAGTGGGTTCAAGGGCATGGCAGCGGCACCAGAGAAGGAGAAAAAGGGGCGTTGCGGCAATCATATCGTCTGGCTGTCTGGCCGGGCGTGGGCTGGGTGCCGCCACAGGGGGGCTGAACGGTTGCCCGCACGGCCCCGAAAATCAGGACAATATCGCCCCATGACCACCGATACCCCGAAGACCCCCGACCCCGCCGTGGCGCTGTTGCCCATTTTGCATTACCCCGACCCGCGCCTGCACACCGTGGCCCAGCCCGTGGCGCAGGTGGACGACACCATCCGCACCATGGTCCAGCGCATGTTGGCCACCATGTACGATGCCAAGGGCATTGGGTTGGCGGCCACCCAGGTGGATTTTCACCAGCGTTTGGTGGTGATTGATGTGAGCGAGGAGCGCGACCAGCCGCTGGTGCTCATCAACCCGGAAGTGGAGTGGGCCAGCGACATCAAGCGCAAAGGCGAGGAGGGCTGCCTGTCGGTGCCCGGCATCTACGACGGCGTGGAGCGGTCGTTGGCCGTCAAGGTGCGCGCGCTGGACGAGCACGGCCAGAGCCGCCTGATCGAGGCCGAAGGCTTGCTGGCGGTGTGTATCCAGCACGAGATGGATCACCTCAACGGCAAGGTGTTTGTGCAGTACCTCTCGCAACTCAAGCGCGACCGCATCAAGGCCAAGTTGCTCAAGGCCGAGCGCGACGCGCGCCGCCATTGAGGGGCTACGCATGAAAGCTGTTTTTGCCGGTACGCCGGAATTTGCCGCGGTGGCGTTGCAAGCCCTGCTGGATGCGGGCATCGAGGTGCCGCTGGTGCTGACGCAGCCCGACCGACCTGCCGGGCGTGGCATGAAGTTGCAAGCCTCGCCGGTCAAGCAACTGGCGCTGCAACACGCAATAGCGGTGGCGCAGCCGCACAGCCTGCGTCTGGATGGCAAGTACCCCGACGAAGCCGCTGCCGCGCAAGCCGCATTGCAGGCCACGGGGGCGGATGTGATGGTGGTGGCCGCTTATGGTCTCATCCTGCCGCAGTGGGTGCTGGACTGGCCTCGGCTGGGGTGTCTCAACATCCACGCCTCGCTGTTGCCGCGCTGGCGCGGTGCCGCGCCCATTCACCGTGCCATTGAGGCGGGCGATGCCGACACCGGCATCACCATCATGCAGATGGACGCAGGGTTGGACACGGGCGACATGCTGCTGCTGGAGCACCTGCCCATTGCCGACACCGACACCACCGCCACGCTGCACGACCGGCTGGCGGCGTTGGGCGGGCGCATGGTGGTGCAGGCGTTGCAACGCCTGGGCAATGGTGCCGGGTTGACGCGCACCCCGCAGCCCACGCAGGGCGTGACCTACGCCCACAAGATCGACAAGGCCGAAGCGGCGCTGGACTGGACGCAACCCGCTGCTGTGCTGGCGCGCCGGGTGCGGGCGTTCAACCCTTTTCCGGGTGCGGCCACGCAAGCCGGGGCCGAGGCCATCAAGGTCTGGGCCGCCCACGTCCGGGCCGATGCCGAGGGCGAAGCATCCGCCAGCACCACCACACCCGCTGGCACCGTGCTGGCCGCCGATGCGCAAGGTGTGTGCGTGCAGACTGGCTCCGGCCAGCTGTGCCTGACCGAGTTGCAGCGTGCTGGCGGCAAACGCTTGCCGGTGGCCGATTTTTTGCGCGGCACACCCTTGCCGCCCGGCACCGTGCTGGGTTGATCCACACCGGCCCGCATAGAATTTGCGGGCCTTTTTATTTCCTTAACGAGCAGGATGCGCTTTGTCTGACCGTCTGGCGGTGTTGCCGCAATATGTACTGCCCAAACGGGCCTTGACCCAGTTTGCCGGGGCGTTGGCCCGCCGTTCGCTGGGCGACTTTACCCAGTACAAGATCCGCCGCTTTGTGGCGCGTTACGGGGTGGACATGAGCGAGGCCGCCGAGCCCGACCTCACGCGCTACCTGTCGTTCAACGATTTTTTTACCCGCGCGCTCAAGCCCGGTGTGCGCTCGCTGGCACAGGCCGACTTTGTGTGCCCGGTCGATGGCCGCATCAGCCAGTTTGGCGCCATTGACGGCGAGCAGCTGTTGCAGGCCAAGGGGCATGTGTATTCCACCACCGCGTTGCTGGGCGGTGATGCCGCTGAGGCGGCGCGCTACCGCGATGGCAGCTTTGCCACCATTTACCTCAGTCCGCGCGATTACCACCGCATCCACATGCCCTGTGCGGGGCGCTTGCGCAGCATGGTCTATGTGCCGGGCGACTTGTTCTCGGTCAACCCCACCACCGCGCGCGGTGTGCCGGGGCTGTTTGCCCGCAACGAGCGTGTGGTGTGCCTGTTCGATGGCGCGCACGGCCCGTTTGCGCTGGTGCTGGTGGGGGCCACCATCGTGGGCAGCATGGCCACGGTGTGGCACGGGGTGGTCAACCCGCCGCGCGCGCGCCACATTCGCCGCTGGGACTACACCGGGCAGCAGCCCCCCATCGAGCTGCAAGCGGGCGATGAAATGGGCCGCTTTTTGCTGGGCTCCACCGTGGTGCTGCTGTTCCCCAACGACACATTGCGCTTTGCGCCGGACTGGGCTCCCTCGCGCCCGGTGCGTCTGGGCGAGGCCATGGGCCAGCGCCCCTGAACCTCGCTTTTTTCATCCTTTTTTTGCAGGATACTTACCATGAGCACCACCCTCGGCACACCCCTGTCGCCCCACGCCACCAAAGTCATGTTGCTGGGGGCGGGTGAATTGGGCAAAGAAGTGTTGATCGCGTTGCAGCGTCTGGGCGTGGAAACCACCGCCGTGGACCGCTACGACCACGCTCCCGGTCAACAGGTGGCGCACCATGCGCGCACCATCACCATGAGCGACCCGGCGCAGTTGCAGGCGTTGATCGAGGCCGAACGCCCGCATCTGGTGGTGCCCGAGATTGAAGCCATCGCCACGCCGGTGTTGCAGCAATTGGAGGCCGCAGGGGTGGTCAAGGTGGTGCCCACCGCCCGCGCCGCGCGCTTGACGATGGACCGCGAGGGCATCCGCCGTCTGGCCGCCGAAACGCTGGGCCTGCCCACCAGCCCGTACCAATTCTGCGACTCGCTGGCCGAATTGCAAGCCGCCATCGACGGCGGCATTGGTTATCCGTGCATCGTCAAGCCGGTGATGAGCAGCTCGGGCAAGGGGCAGAGCAAGATCGACGGCCCCGCCGATGTGGCCCAGGCTTGGGACTGTGCGATGGCCGGAGGCCGCGTCAGCCACGGTCGGGTGATTGTGGAAGGCTTCATCGACTTTGATTACGAAATCACCCTGCTGACGGTGCGCGCCCGCAACGCCAGTGGTCGGATTGAAACGCATTTCTGTGCCCCGGTGGGCCATGTGCAGGTGGGCGGCGACTACGTGGAAAGCTGGCAGCCGCACCCCATGCACCCGGCGGCGCTGGAACAGGCGCAGCACATTGCGCGCACCATCACCGACAACCTGGGCCAAGGCTTGCAGGGTGAACCCGACGGTTGCGGCCTGTACGGGGTGGAGCTGTTCGTCCAGGGCGAACAGGTGTGGTTCAGCGAGGTCAGCCCGCGCCCACACGACACCGGCTTGGTCACGCTGACAACGCAGTGGCAAAGTGAGTTCGAGCTGCACGCCCGCGCCATTCTGGGCCTGCCGGTGGACACCAGCTTGCGCAACCCCGGTGCCAGTGCCGTGATCTACGGTGGCGTGGAAGCCCAAGGCCTGGTGTTTGACGGGGTGGACGAGGCGCTGGCCATTCCCGGCACCGACATCCGTTTGTTTGGCAAGCCCGAGAGCTTCGTCAAGCGCCGCATGGGGGTGGCATTGGCACGCGCCGCCGATGTGGACACCGCCCGCACCAACGCCCAACTGGCCGCCAGTCGGGTGCGCCCGCGTTTGCCCTGAACACGGCATGCCCGATACTGACACCGACCCCGCCACCGCCGCGCTGCTGCAACGCTTTGAGCAACTCAACAGCGTGGGGGCTGCGCTGTCCAGCGAGCGCGACCTCAACCGCCTGCTGGAAAACATCTTGCTGGCGGCCAAGACCATCACCCGCGCCGACGGTGGCACCTTGTACCGCCTGCTGCCGGACCAGCGCCACCTGCGCTTCGAGATCGTGCGCACCGACTCGCTGGGCATTGCGCTGGGGGGCACCAGCGGCAACCCCATCTCGGGCAAGTTCCACGATTTGCCGCTGCTGCGCGACGACGGCAGCCCCAACAACCATCTGGTGGCGGCTTACGCGGCCAACACCGGGCGCACCGTCAACATTCCGGATGCGTACACCGCACAAGGTTTCGATTTTGCGGGCACACGCCAGTTCGACCGCGCCACCGGCTACCGTTCGCAGTCGTTCCTGACGGTGCCGATGAAGAACCACGCTGGTGAATTGATCGGCGTGTTGCAGTTGCTCAACGCGCTCGACCCGGTGGAGGGCCGCGTGGTGGCGTTCTCGGCGGCGGACCAGCGGTTGGCGGAATCGCTGGCCTCGCAGGCGGCGGTGGCGTTGACGAACCGCCAGTTGCTGGAGCAGGTCGAGGCGCTGTTCGAGGCCTTCGTCAAGCTCATCAACTTGGCCATCGACGAAAAATCACCCTATACGGGCGGCCATTGCCAGCGTGTGCCAGAATTGACCATGATGCTTGCCCAGGCCGTCAACGCCACGCAAGAAGGGCCCTTGGCCGAGGTCAAGCTCACCGAGGCCGATTTGTACGAGTTGCGCATTGCCGCATTGCTGCACGACTGCGGCAAAGTCACCACCCCGGTGCATGTGGTGGACAAGGCCACCAAGTTGCACACCTTGTACGACCGCATCCACACCATCGACACCCGCTTTGAAGTCGTCAAGCGCGATGCCGAAGTGCGCCGTTGGCAAGCCGTGGCGCAAGGGGGTAGCACCGAGCAGGCCCAAGCCGAGTACGAAGCGTTTTGCCGCCAGTGCGATGCCGACCGCGACTTCCTGCGCCAGGCCAACCTGGGGGCCGAACGCATGAGCGATACGGATTTGGCACGGGTGCAGGCCATTGCCAACCGCTACCGTTGGCGCAACCCAGCGGGTCAGGAAGTACCGTTCTTGAGCGACGACGAGTTGCTCAACCTCACCATCCGCGCGGGCACGCTCACCGCCGACGAGCGCCAGATCATCAACCACCACATTGTGGCCACCATCAAGATGCTGGAGCAGCTGCCCTGGCCCAAGCACCTGCAACGCGTGCCCGAGTACGCCGGGGGGCACCACGAGCGCATGGACGGTCAGGGCTACCCCAAGGGCCTCAAGCGCGAGCAGATGAGCTGGCAGGCGCGCATGATGGGCATTGCCGACATTTTCGAGGCCTTGACCGCCGCCGACCGTCCGTACAAAAAGGCCATGCCGCTGTCGCAGGCCTTGTCCATCATGGACAACTTCAAGCGCAATGGCCATATCGACCCCGACCTGTACGACGTGTTTGTGCAGCAGCAGGTGTACCGGCGCTACGCCGAAGGTTTTCTCAAGCCCGAGCAGCTGGACCAGTGAACGCGCCGCTTGCCCCGGGCTGGCGCCGCGGGTTCGCTCAAAATTCCAGCACCTGGCCGGTTTCCAGCCAGACCAGCGGATGGCGCTGCTCTAGGCCCAGCGCCTGCACTTCGGCGCGTATCAGCGCGGTTTCGGCGGGCTTGGTGTGGCTGATGGCCACCGTGACCGGGCGCTGCCTTGGGCCGCTGGCGTGCAGTTGGGCCAGTTCCTCGGCCAGCACGCTGGGGCACAGGTGCAGGCTCAGGTGCGCCAACCCGGCTTCGCGTTGGCTGAAGGCGGTCTCTATCACCAGCATGGCCACCTGCATCTGGTTGATGCGTTGCCAGAACGCTGGGTTGCGCTCGGTGTCGCCGGTAAACACCCAATGCCCTTGCGGGGTGTCGATGGCATACCCCACGGCGGGCACCGAATGCCGCGCGGGCAACACCTCCACCACATGGTCGCCCACGTCCAGCACATCGCCCACCGCAATCGGGTGAAAGCGCACAAACGGGCTTTCGGGCGATGGAATCACCGAAAAATCGGGCCAGATGTCGTGGTTGAAGATGTGCGCGCGCAACGCGGCAATCGTCTCGGGCAAGGCGTGTACCTGAATGGCATCGCGGCGCAGGCCCGCCACCGAATCGAGCATCAGCGGCAGCGCGGCCACATGGTCCAGGTGCGAATGCGTGAGCAGCACGTGGTCAATGCGCGCCATTTCGTCCAGCGTCAAGTCGCCCACACCGGTGCCCGCATCCAGCAACACATGGCCATCGACCAGAAAAGACGTGGTGCGGGCGTGGCGGGCAATGGCACCGGAACAGCCTAAAACCTGGATTTTCATGACAACGTGCGCTCCGGTGGTGGTGGGTGGGACAAGGCTATTTGGTTTCAAACTGGGTGCTGCCGTCCCAGCCTGGGTCGAAGGGCTGCGCACTGCGTGCGGCCACCCGTTCCTGGTACAAAGCGTACAGCAATTGTTGCGGGTGTTGTTGCGCCAGCGCGCGGATCAGTGCCCCGGCCTGCACCCATTGTTGCGCTCGCCACACCTGCAAAAAGCTGGCCCACTGTGCCAGTTCATCGCGCAGCAGCGGGGTCAGGTCGTCGGGCGTGCCGCGCACGGTGTAGATCTGCACCGCCTCGTTCTTGCCCTTGACCTTGACCTTGACCTTGTCCAGCTCCTGCCAGATGAAGCCTTCGCCCGCCTGCGCCCGTGTGGCCCCGCTGGCCACCACCGTCACCCCGTAGAACTTGGACACCCCTTCGAGCCGGGAACCGAGGTTGACCCAGATTGAGCGGCAAGCCTCGGGGTTCAGCCCGAGGTTCGAGCGATCGGGCCGGGACGGCCCGTAGTTAGTCGTGCCATTGTGCTCTATG
>NZ_NWBQ01000037.1 GCF_002837135.1 Macromonas bipunctata
AGCCCAGCCTGCGGTCCACTTCGGCCAGCAGCATCACCCCGGCGTCGCTGGTCATGCTGCCGCCATCGAAGCGGCCCTCGATCTTGCGTCGGCCCAGTCGGCCAAAATCAATCACGCCAACCTCATCGGCAGTTGTTTGCGGTGTACAGTTTGGTTTCGGCATTGCCCGTCCTCTCATCCAGATTCGATACCTCGATGTTCGGGCATTTCAAGGGCAATGCCGTCCTCGTTTCTACGGACTACGGTGAAATATCCGGGCTAAAACGCTTGCAGCAGCGCGCGCAGGCCCGCCTCGTCCAGCACCGCAATGCCCAGCGCCTCGGCCTTGGCCAGCTTGCTGCCCGCTTCCGCGCCCGCCACCACCCAGGCCGTTTTCTTGCTGACAGAGCCGCTCACCTTGCCGCCTGCCGCCTCGATCATGGCTTGCGCCTCGTCGCGGGTCAGTGTCGGCAGCGTGCCGGTGAGCACCAGCGTCTTGCCCGCCAGTGGTTGCGGCCCGGCTGCAGGCGCGTGCGGGGCCGCGCCGTCGTGCTCGGGCCAGGTCACGCCGCAGGCGCGCAGCTGTTCGATCACCTCGCGGTTGTGCGGCTGCTCAAAGAAGGTGCGCACGCTGTGCGCCACCACCGGGCCAATGTCGTGTACCGCCAGCAAGGCCTCCTCTGGCGCTTCCATCAGCGCGTCGAGGCGGCCAAAATGGCGTGCCAGCTCTTTGGCGGTGGCCTCGCCCACATGGCGGATGCCCAGCCCGAAGATGAAGCGCGCCAGTGTCGTCTGCTTGGAGTGCTCCAGCGCCTGCAGCAGGTTGCTGGCCGATTTTTCGGCCATGCGGTCGAGCTGCGCCAGCGCCATCAGGCCCAGGCGGTACAGGTCGGGCAAGGCGCGGATCACGCCGCCTTCGACCAGCTGATCGACCAGTTTTTCGCCCAGCCCCTCGATGTCCTGCGCGCGGCGCTGTGCGTAGTGCAGGATGGCCTGCTTGCGCTGCGCCGGGCAGAACAGGCCGCCGGTGCAGCGGTGGTCGGCCTCGCCTTCCTCGCGCACCACGGCGCTGGCGCACACCGGGCAGCGTGTGGGCATCTGGAAGATGGCGCTGCGGGCCTGTGGCGTGGGGTCGTTGCTGTGGGCTACCACCGCCACCACTTCCGGGATCACGTCGCCCGCGCGGCGCACGATCACGCTATCGCCCACGCGCACGTCCTTGCGCTGCACCTCCAGCTCGTTGTGCAAGGTGGCATTGGTCACGGTGACGCCGCCCACGAACACCGGCTCCAGCTTGGCCACCGGCGTGAGTTTGCCGGTGCGCCCCACCTGCACGTCAATGGCCAGCACGCGGGTGGTTTGCTCCTGCGCCGGGTACTTGTGCGCCACCGCCCAGCGCGGCTCGCGCGTGACAAAGCCCAGCTCGCGCTGCCAGTCCAGCCGGTCCACCTTGTACACCACGCCGTCGATGTCGAACGGCAGCGCGTCGCGCAAGGCGCCAATCTTCTGGTGGTGTGCCACCAGCTCTTCTGCCCCGGCGCAACGCTGCGCCAGCTCCGTGACTGGAAAACCCCACCCGCGCAGGGCTTGCAGCAGCTCCCACTGCGTCTGCCAAGGCGCAACCGCACCCGTCACCTCGCCCACGCCGTAGGCAAAGAAGCTCAGCGGGCGCTGCGCTGCAATGCCGGGGTCGAGTTGCCGTACCGCACCGGCGGCGGCGTTGCGCGGGTTGACGAACGTCTTTTCGCCCTTGATGCCCTGGGCGATGCGCTGGCGCTGGCGCTCGTTCAACACTTCAAAGTCGTCGCGGCGGATGTAGACCTCGCCTCGCACCTCCAGCACAGCGGGCACACCCGCAGGCAGGCGCAGCGGCACCTGGCCAATGGTGCGGATGTTCTGCGTCACGTCCTCGCCCACCTCGCCATCCCCCCGGGTGGCGGCCTGCACCAGCACGCCGTCCTGGTAGCGCAGGCTAAGGGCCAGGCCATCGAACTTGGGTTCGGCCACGTACACCACCGCCGGGTCGGTGTCGGCCAGGCCCAGCGCCTTGCGCACCCGCGCATCAAAGGCGTGTGCGCCACTGGCTTCGGTGTCGGTCTCGGTGCGGATGCTCAGCATGGGCACGGCGTGGCGCACCGGGGCAAACGCTGCCAGCACCACCCCACCGACCCGCTGCGTGGGCGAGTCGGGTGTGACCCACTCCGGATGCTGCTGCTCCAGCGCCTGCAATTCCTGGAACAGGCGGTCGTATTGCGCGTCGGTGATCTCGGGCGCGTCCAGGACGTAATAGCAATGCGCGTGGTGGTGCAACTGTGCACGCAGGGTCAGGATCTGGTCGGCAGGGCTGGCGGAAGGGGCAGGGAAATCGGTCATGGCGGCGATTGTCCGGTAAAAAAATGGCCAAAAAGTGCCCTGTCGGCGCAAAAGACCGTATTTGCGCATTACAATAGCGAGATACCTTGCAGACGACGTCAAACATCTTCTCAAGTTTCAGACCAAAAACAGCAAACAAAAATGCTGTATAATACTGAAAAGCAAGGGTGATTAGCTCAGCGGTAGAGCACTGCCTTCACACGGCAGGGGTCACATGTTCGATCCATGTATCACCCACCAAATTCACAAAAAAGCTCCTCTTGAGGAGCTTTTTTGTTACTTGTATGTAGGGCACCTATGGCAAGGCATCTTTGTAAATCGCATTGCATGCACGCTGGCATACAAGCGCCCTGCCCCTCACCCTCCGCCCACAGCGGGTCTGCGGTGCTGGCGCTGCAACCCCGCCCTGGTCAGAAATCGTCGGAAAACGAGGCCAGGTTCTCGAACCGCGTCAGGGTGTTCATGAAGGCCAGCCTCACCATGCCCGTGGGGCCGTTGCGCTGCTTGCCGATGATGATCTCGGCGGTGCCGGGCTCCTTGCACTCGGCCTTGGTGTAGTACTCGTCGCGGTAGATGAACATGATGATGTCGGCATCCTGCTCGATCGCGCCGGACTCGCGCAGGTCGGACATCATGGGGCGCTTGTCGGTGCGCTGCTCCACGCTGCGGTTGAGCTGCGACAGCGCAATCACTGGGCATTGCAGCTCCTTGGCCAGCATCTTGAGGCCGCGCGAGATCTCGCCCAGCTCGGTGGCGCGGTTGTCACCGTCGGAAGATCCGGTGCTCATCAGCTGCAGGTAATCCACTACGATCAGGCCCAGCTTGCCGTACTGGCGCGACAGGCGGCGCGCGTTGGAGCGCAGCTCGCTGGGGGTCAGGCCGGGGGTCTCGTCGATGTAGAGCGAGACGTTGCGCAGCCGCTCGACGGTCTCGGTCAGGCGGGCCCATTCGTCGTCCTTGAGGCGGCCGGTGCGCAGGCTGGTCTGGTTGAGGCGGCCAATCGAGCCCACCACCCGCACCGCCAGCTGGGCCGCACCCATTTCCATCGAGAACACCGCCACCGGCAGCCCTTCGTTCATCGCCACGTGCTCGGCAATGTTGATGGCAAACGCGGTCTTGCCCATGCTGGGCCGCGCCGCCAGCACGATCAGGTCGCCGGGTTGCAGGCCAGCGGTCATGCGGTCGAGGTCGGTAAAGCCGGTCGGGATGCCGGTGATGTCGTTGGGGTTGGCCGCCATTTCCTCCACGCGGCTGAGCAGCTGCACCACCAGCGACTCCATCGACTGGAAGCCCTGCTTGAGGCGGCCGTTTTCCTCCCCGATGTTGAAGATCTTCTGTTCGGCCTCGTCCAGGATCTTGGCCACCTGGCGGCCCTGCGGGTTGAAGGCTTGCGTGGCCACCTCGTCGCTGATGGTGATGAGCTTGCGCAGGATGGCGCGCTCATGCACGATTTCGGCGTAACGCTGGATGTTGGCGGCGCTGGGCACGTACTGCGCCAGCATGTTGAGGTAGTTGAGCCCGCCCACCTTGTCGGCGTTGCCGTGGCGCTGCAGGTGCTCGAACACGGTGATGACGTCGGCGGGCTTGCTGTCGTTGAGCAGGCTGGCGATGGCTGCGTGGATCAGCCGGTGCTCGTGCCGGTAGTAGTCCTGGTCCTTGAGCAGGTCGCCCACGCGATCCCAGGCGCTGTTGTCGAGCAGCAGGCCCCCCAGCACGCTGGATTCGGCTTCCAGCGAGTGCGGCGGCACGCGCAGGTGGGCCACCTGGCGGTCGTGCGCGCGCAGGGCGTCGTTGGGGCTGAACTCGTCGTCCATGGGAAATACGTCAGACATGGGCATCCTCTCGAACCACAATGTTAAGGCGCTGGCAAATAAAAAAGCCGCTGTGCAGCGGCTTTTTACGGTGTGGGTTAAGACGCCGCTTTAGGCGGTTTCACCCAGAACGCTCACGTTCACGTCCACCAGCACGTCGGTGTGCAGGCTGACGGAAACGGTGTACTCGCCCACGTTCTTGAGCAGGCCGTTGGGCATGCGCACTTGGGCCTTGGCAACAGCGAAGCCTTCCTTGGCCAGCGCGTCGGCGATGTCGTGGTTGGTGACGGAGCCGAACAGGCGGCCATCCACACCAGCCTTTTGCGACAGCTTGACGGTCAGACCGTTGAGCTTTTCGCCCAGGGCTTGGGCTTCGGCCAGCTTGGCGGCAGCGGCTTTTTCGAGCTCGGCGCGGCGGGCTTCGAATTCGGCGATGGCGACCTTGGTGGCGCGGCGGGCGCGGCCGGTCGGGATCAGGAAGTTACGGGCGTAACCTTCCTTGACGGAGACCACATCACCCAGGTTGCCGAGGTTGATGACTTTATCGAGCAGAATGATTTGCATGGTGTTCGCTCCTATCAGACGCGGTGCTGGTCGCTGTACGGCAGCATGGCCAGGAAGCGGGCACGCTTGATGGCGGTGGTGACTTGGCGCTGGTAAATGGCGCGGGTGCCGGTCAGACGTGCCGGGATGATCTTGCCGTTTTCAGCGATGAAGTCGCGCAGGACATCGACGTCCTTGTAGTCGACTTCGACCACGCCTGCCACGGTGAAGCGGCAGAATTTCTTGCGCTTGAACAGCAGCGATTGGGTGTTGCGCTTGGGGCGCTTGTCTTTGTTGAAACGCTTAGGTGCAGCCATGGTGGTGCCTCTTAAATGGGGGTGAATGCCTGGATGTGAAATACGACGCTTTTGCTGCCACGGGTGTTGTTCAGGAAACCCTGGAACTCGAACATGGTGCCCAGTGGTTGCCGGGCCAATTCTTGGGCGTCCGGGCCAAAGGCCTGGGCCCTGAGTTCGAGCTGAACGCTGCGGTCGTGTCCTTGCTGCTGGCGTTGCGAGGTGTGGCGCAGCCACATGTCGAACACCGCAATGCCTGCCGGGGTGTGACGCAGGGGCCGGGTTTGAATCAGCTCCGCGTGCAAGGTCAGGTGGTTCACGGACGCAACGTGTCCCGTGTCAGTGGCGCAAGTCAGGCAGCGGTTTCCTGCTGCTGGCTCTTGCGCGCTTCTTCACGCTCGACCGACTTCATCATGGAAGAAGGGCCGGTTTCGGCTTGCTTCTTCTGTACGGTCAGTTGGCGCAGCACGGCGTCGTTGAACTTGAACGCGTGTTCGAGTTCAGCCATCACAGCCTGGTCGGCTTCGATGTTCACGCACAGGTAGTGCGCCTTGGACAGCTTGTTGATCTGGTACGCCAGTTGACGGCGGCCCCAGTCTTCGACGCGGTGGATCTTGCCACCGCCGCTGGTGATCATGCCCTTGTAGCGCTCCAGCATGGCGGGCACTTGTTCGCTTTGATCGGGGTGGATCAGCAGAACGATTTCGTAATGACGCATGGACTCTCCTTGTGGATGAAAAAGCCGCCCCCAGCGTCAACAGGGGTACGGCAAGGCAAGCGCAGGATTATAGCTGGCCCGGGCCGGTTTCGGGATGACGCAGGCGATCGACCCACTGCTGCACCGCCGCCGGGGGGCGGGCGTGCACAGGCTGACGAGCACGATGACGGCAAAACCGACCGGCACGCCAAACACGCCGGCGGAGATGGGCTCGATGTCCCACCACAGCGGCACCGGCCCGCTGAGGCCCAGCACCGAGCGCAGCCAGGGCTGGGTGGTGGCCATGTAGTAGGTGGTGACGCCCAGGCCAGCGGCAATGCCCGCCAAGGCGCCGGCGGTGGTGGCACGTTTCCAGAAAATGCCCAGCACCAGCACCGGAAAGAAGGCCGACGCGGCAAACGAGAACGCCGCCGAGACCAGGAACAGAATGTCGGCCGGTTTTTGCACCGCGATGTAGCCGGCGGCCAGCGCCACCATCAGCACCACCACCTTGGAGATGCTGACGCGGCGCATGGTGGAGGCGCGCGGATCGACCATCTTGTAGTAGATGTCGTGGCTCAGGCCGCTGGCGATGGTCAGCAGCAGGCCGTCGGCGGTGGACAGGGCGGCGGCCAGGCCACCGGCGGCGGTCAGGCACGTCACCACATACGGCAGGCCGCCGATCTCGGGGGCGGCCAGCACCAGGATGTCGCTGTTGAGCGAGAGCTCGTTGAGCTGCAGGATGCCATCCTGGTTGATGTCTTCCACGCGTAGCAGGCTGGCGTCCATGCGGCTCCAGTGGTCGATCCAGGCGGGCAGCGCATCAAACGGTGTGCCGACGAGGTGGTGGAAGATCTCGAATTTGAGCAGCACCGCCAGCGCCGGTGCCGTGAGGTACAGCAACCCGATGAACAGCAGCGACCACGCCACCGACTGGCGCGCCGCCTGCACCGAGGGCACGGTGTGGTAGCGCATGAGAATGTGCGGCAGCGCCGCCGTGCCGATGGTCAGGCAGAACACCAGCGCCAGGAAGTTGGCGCGCGAGGCCTCGAAGGTGGCGCGCTGCTGGGGGGTGCCGTCCGGGTTGCCGGCAAAGGGCTGGGTGTGCGGCCGCATGCCGTTGAGGGGCTGCACCTTGAGTTGGGCCTCTTGCAGGTCGGCCGTCCACATGCGCAGCGCGGCGGCTTCGTCCTTGGGCAGGCGTGCCAGGTTTTTCTCGGCGTAGAGCAAGGCCTTGGGCGAGGCACCGCCGGCGCGCAATTCTTCCAGGTGGGTTTCGGCCAGATGGCGCTCGCGGTACAGGGCGGCCACGGGCTGTTCCAGCTTGCGTTGCAGCTCGCCAATACGGGCGCTGAAGATGGCGCGTACCTCGTTTTCACCGGGGGATTGCTGGAGTTCGGCCTCTTTCTGGGTGATCTTGGCCAGTTGGGCGCCATAGGCCCATTGCGGCACCGGGTTGCCCGTCTGTTGTACCGAGAGCCACATTACCGGCAGTGTGTAGGCCAGCATCAGCACGATGCACTGGGCCACTTGCGTCCAGGTAACGGCACGCATGCCCCCCAGCAGCGAGCACATGAGGATGCCGCCCAGGCCCAGGAACACCCCGACCTCGAACGCGACCCCGGTCAGCCACGAGGTGATGAGGCCCACGCCGTAGATCTGCGCCACCAGGTAGGTGAAGGAGCACAGAATGGCGGCCAGCACCCCCACCAGCCGTGCGGCGTGGCCGCCGTAGCGTTGGCCCAGGAAGTCGGGCAAGGTGAAGTGCTCGAAGCGGCGCAGGTAGGGCACCAGCAGCAGCGCCACCAGGCAGTAGCCGCCCGTCCAGCCCAGCACGAAGGCCAGCCCGCTGTAGCCCTGCACGTACAGCGTGCCCGCCAGGCCGATGAAGGAAGCGGCCGACATCCAGTCGGCGCTGGTGGCCATGCCGTTGTAGAACGGCGGGATGCGCCGCCCGGCCACGTAGTATTCCTCGGCGTCGGTGGTGCGGCTCAAAATGCCGATGGTGGCGTACACCGCCAGGGTGCCCAGCAGGAACGTCAGTCCCATGACGGTGCGCGACAGGCCGACGCGCTCCAGCAGCCCCATCAGCAGCACAAAAGTCAGCAGCAGCGCGGCAAAGCCAGCGTACAGGGTGCGCAGGCGGCGCGCGTCCAGCGGTGTGGCGGTTGGGCGTGGTGCGGCGGGGGACGGCACGGCGGTGGGCTCAGTCTTGACGGGCGGGGCTGCCGAGATGGTGGCGGTCGGCCTGGTTCATGCTCCAGGCGTAGCAGACCACGATCAGGCCATACACCAGCAGCGCGCCCTGCGCTGCGGCCCAGAACCCGAAGGGCCAGCCCAGCACGCTGAAGCTGAGCCGGTGCGCGTAGAACGGTGCGCCAAAAGTAACCAGCGCCCACAACAGCAGCAGGGCCAGCGTCAGGCGCTTGTTGTGGCGCCAGTGCTGCTGGCGCCTGGAAGATGGGCTGGTAACGGGCATAGGCCCGGGATGTTAGAACATTTGCCCGAGCCCCAACAGAAACGGGCGCCTCAAGCGCCCGCAACCACGGCAGAAACCAGCGTTCAGACGCTGCGCGCGATGGGGCCGAGGCTGATCTTTTCCCAGCTGTCCACACTGCGGTGGAAGTTGGAGGTGGCGATCATGGACTTGGGCAGCAGCCCGACCTTGACCGCTTCGGTGTAGGCCTGGCGGGCGGCGTCAAACGGCAGCGACCACACCGGGGTGGTATTGAACGGCGAGGCGGCAGAAAAAGTGGCGGTTTGCATGGTACGACGACTCCAGTAGAAGCAGTCAGCAGGGTGTAAGGCAGGGACTGCGGGCTGGATTATAGGGGTAAACCCTAGTATCGTCAAAAAACTTTCACACAAGAAAAAAGGCCCCCGAAGGGGCCTTGGCGTGCCAGGTGGCGGGTCGGAATCAACCGGCCAGCTGCTGCCAGGTGTCGATCACGGAGTCGGGGTTGAGCGAAATGGAGCTGATGCCCTGCTCCTTGAGCCATTGTGCAAAGTCGGGGTGGTCGCTGGGGCCTTGGCCGCAAATACCGATGTACTTGCCTTGTGCGCGGCAAGCGGTGATGGCCATCTGGATCAGGGCTTGCACAGCTGGGTCGCGTTCGTCGAAGTCGTGCGCCAGCAGTTCCAGGCCGGAATCGCGGTCCAAGCCCAGTGTGAGTTGGGTCAGGTCGTTGGAGCCGATGGAGAAGCCGTCGAAGTACTCAAGGTAGCGCGTGGCCAAGATGGCGTTGCTCGGGATTTCGCACATCATGATGAGCTTGAGTTCGTTTTCGCCGCGCTTGAGGCCGTACTGCCCCAGCAGGTTGACCACGCGCTCGGCTTGCTTCAAGGTACGCACAAACGGCACCATCACCTGCACGTTGGTCAGGCCCATGTCCTCGCGCACGCGCTTGATGGCTTCGCATTCCATGGCGAAGGCGGGGCCAAAGTCGTCGCTGATGTAGCGCGCTGCGCCACGGAAGCCCAGCATCGGGTTTTCCTCGTCGGGCTCGTAGCGGCTGCCGCCCACGAGTTTGCGGTACTCGTTGGACTTGAAGTCGGACAGGCGCACGATGACGGGCTTGGGCCAGAACGCGGCGGCAATGGTGGCCACACCTTCGGCCACCTTGTCCACGTAGAACGCGCGCGGGCTGGCATGACCACGGGCCACCGATTCGACGGCCTTTTTCAGGTCGGCATCGATGTTCGGGTAATCCAAGATGGCTTTGGGGTGAACACCGATGTTGTTGTTGATGATGAATTCGAGGCGCGCCAGGCCGACACCGCCGTTGGGAATCTGCGCAAAGTCGAACGCCAGCTGCGGGTTGCCGACGTTCATCATGATCTTGACGTCGATCTCGGGCATTTCGCCGCGCTTGACTTCGGTGACTTCGGTTTCAAGCAGGCCGTCGTAGATGTGGCCGGTGTCGCCTTCGGCACAGCTGACGGTGACGAGGGTGCCGTCTTTCAGGGTGTCGGTGGCATTGCCGCAACCCACCACCGCCGGGATGCCCAGCTCGCGCGCGATGATGGCGGCGTGGCAGGTGCGCCCGCCCCGGTTGGTGACGATGGCGCTGGCGCGCTTCATCACGGGCTCCCAGTTGGGGTCGGTCATGTCGGTGACAAGCACATCGCCGGGCTGGACTTGGTCCATTTCACTGATGTTGTGGACGAGGCGCACGGGGCCAGTGCCAATCTTTTGCCCAATCGCACGGCCCGAGGCCAAGACAGCGCCTTGGCCTTTGAGCTTGTAGCGCATTTCGACTTGGCCAGCGGCCTGGCTCTTCACGGTCTCGGGACGCGCTTGCAGGATGTAGAGCTGGCCGTCGGTGCCGTCTTTGCCCCATTCGATGTCCATGGGGCGGCCATAGTGTTGCTCGATCACCAGCGCGTAGTGGGCCAGTTGCAGCACGTCGGCATCGGTCAGGCTGTAGCGGTTGCGCTGCTCGACCGGCACGTCCACGGTCTTGACGAGTTTGCCGTTGGCGGCTTTTTCTTCTGGGGTGCTGAACACCATCTGGATCAGCTTGGAACCCAGGTTGCGGCGGATCAGCGCGTTCTTGCCCGCCTTGAGCATGGGCTTGTGGACGTAGAACTCGTCGGGGTTGACGGCACCCTGCACCACGGTTTCGCCCAGGCCGTAGCTGGAGGTGATAAAGACGACTTGGTCAAAGCCGCTTTCGGTGTCGATGGTGAACATCACGCCCGCTGCGCCCAAATCGGAGCGCACCATGCGCTGCACGCCCGCCGACAGGGCCACCACGTCGTGCGCAAAGCCCTTGTGAACGCGGTAGCTGATGGCGCGGTCGTTGTAGAGGCTGGCGAACACTTCCTTCATTTTGTGCAGCACGTCGTCGATGCCCACCACGTTGAGGAAGGTTTCTTGCTGACCGGCAAAGGAAGCGTCGGGCAGGTCCTCGGCGGTGGCAGAGGAGCGCACGGCAAAGCTGGCTTGCGGGTTGCCTGCCGACAGGGTGGCAAATTCGTCGCGGATGGCTTGTTCCAAATCGGCAGGGAACGGCTGGGCTTCGACCATGGCGCGGATCTCGGCACCGACGGC
Organism: Macromonas bipunctata; assembly: GCF_002837135.1. Lineage (GTDB taxonomy): Bacteria > Pseudomonadota > Gammaproteobacteria > Burkholderiales > Burkholderiaceae_C > Macromonas_A > Macromonas_A bipunctata. The sequence continues at coordinate 10,753 of NZ_NWBQ01000037.1, forward strand.
GGCCAGGGCGCGCACGTCGTCCACATCCAACGCGGCCAGTTTGGCGCTGATCTTGTCGGCCAGACCTTCGTAAGCCAGAAATTCGCGGAAGGCGTGGGCGGTGGTGGCAAAGCCGGTGGGCACGCGCACGCCTTGCGGCAGTTGCGAGATCATCTCGCCCAGGCTGGCGTTCTTGCCGCCGACCGACTCGACGTCGGTCATGCGCAGTTGTTCAAACGGCACCACCAGGGCGGTCGGGCTGAACAGTTGGGACATGGAAAAGCTCCTTGATGTTGAAAACTGGGGGCGCCCCCCGCACGGGGCGTGCAGCGGGCCAGGGTTCCACCGCGCTTGTTCTGCTTGTACTGGATGGAGGGTGGGCGCTGCCTGCACGGGGCGGACGGTGATGAAATCGGGATAATGCGTCCATCATTGTAGGACGTTCGGATTTACATGGCCCACCGCACCGCTTTCTTCATTTCCGATGGCACCGGCATCACCGCCGAGACGTTTGCCAGTGCGCTGCTGGCGCAGTTCGAGACCAAGCCGCACCGCGTGCGGCTGCCGTTCGTGGACAGCGCGGACAAGGCGCACCAGGCGGTGCACCAGATCAACCATTGCCTGAAGGTGGACGGCAACCGCCCGCTGGTGTTTACCACGGTGGTGAACAAGGAGGTGCTGGCGGTGCTGCGCAGCGAGTGCAAGGGCATGCTGATCGACATGTTTGGCACTTTCATTGCGCCGCTGGAAGCCGAGCTGGGCATCAAGTCCAACCACCGCGTGGGGCGTTTTTCGGACGTAACACGCAGTCAGGAGTACCACGACCGCATTGAGGCCATCAACTTTACGCTGGCGCACGACGACGGCCAAACCCATGTGGATTTGGCCAATTCGGACGTGATTTTGATTGGGGTGAGCCGCAGCGGCAAAACCCCCACCTCGCTGTACTTGGCGATGCAGTTCGGGCTCAAGGTGTCGAACTACCCGCTGATCCCGGAGGATTTCGAGCGCCGCCAGCTGCCCCCAGCGTTGGTGCCGTTCAAGAAGAAGCTGTTTGGCCTGACGATCCAGCCCGAGCGCCTGAGCGAGATCCGCAATGAGCGCCGCCCGGACTCGTGCTACGCCAGCCTGGCCAATTGCCGCTACGAGGTCAGCGAGGCCGAGGGCATGATGCGCCGCTCGGGCGTGCGCTGGCTGTCCACCACCAGCAAGTCGATCGAGGAGATCTCGACCATCATCCTGCAGGAGATCCGGCCCGACCGGCTGGACTCGGACTGAGCAGACCAGGCGACCCGCCCAGGTGTGGGCCGTTTGCAAGGCTGGTGCAAGACGAGGGGTGCTGAATGGCTGCCATGCCCAATGCGTTCAATTTTTTCGCCTCGCCGTTTGATTGCCTGACGCTGCAGGAGCAGCGCCTGGTGCGCGACAACGTGGACGTGGCCTACTACCGCGAGGGCGAGCTGCTGCTGGCGCCCGATATTGCGCCCACGCACCTGTTCGTCGTCATCAAGGGTTATGTGACGCACTGGGAGGGCGAGGACGTGATCGCCACCTACGGGCCGGACGACTGCTTTGACGGGCGTGCGCTGCTGGCGGGCAAGGTCAATGGGCGCTTTGTGGCCGCCGAGGAAGTGGTGGCCTACCTGCTGACGCACGCGGCGGTGAGCGAGCTGATTGCGTCCAACGCCACTTTTGGTGCGTTGCTGTTCTCGGATCTGGGGCAGAAACTCAGCGCGCTGTCGCAGCGCCAGAGCGAGCACGAGATGCAGTCGCTGACGCTGGCGCGGGTGGACGAGGCCTTTGTGCGGCCCGCGCACGTGGTGGACGCGCAGACCGACATTGTGTCGGTGGTGAAGGTGTTCCAGGAGCAGCGCACCACCAATGTGCTGGTGCAAGACCGGCACAGCACCCCGCCCCGCATGGGCATGTTCACCACCACCAACTTGCAGCGCGCCATTCTGGATGGCAGACCGTTGGACAAGCTGGCGGTGGGGGAACTGGCGTGCTTCAGCTTGGTCACGGTTCACCCCGCTGACCAGCTGGGCGATGCGATGGCGCTGATGCTGCGCCGGCGCGTGCACCGCGTGGTGGTGATGGAGGGCGAGCGAGTGCTGGGGGTGCTGGAGTCGCTGGACTTGTTCAGTTTTCTGGCCAACCACTCGCACCTGGTGACAGTGCAGATCGAGCACGCACAAAATTTGCAGGACTTGAACGCGGCAGCGGCCCAGATCACGCGCATGCTGGGCCTGCTGCACCGCAACGGCACGCGCGTGAGCCTGATTGCCAAGCTGGTGCAGCAGCTCAACGCGCGCCTGTTCGAGCGGGCCTGGCAGATGATTGCGCCGCCCGAGCTGGTGGCCAACAGCTGCCTGTTCGTGATGGGCAGCGAGGGCCGGGGCGAGCAGCTGCTGAAAACCGACCAGGACAACGGCCTGCTCTGGCGCGATGGTTACACGCCGCCGGCGGACTTGGCCGAGACTTGCCAGCGTTTCTCTGACGCGCTGGCGGATTTTGGCTACCCGCCATGTGCCGGGCGCATCATGGTGAACAACCCGGAATGGCGCGACAGCGTGTCGGTGTTTGCGCGGCGCACGCGCGAGTGGCTGATCCTGCCCGACGCCGACAGCCTGATGAAGCTGGCCATCTTCATGGACGCGCACGCGGTGTGTGGCGATGCCAGCTTGCTGGAGCAGGTGCGCGCGGGCGTGCTGGCGCTGGCGCCCGACAACCAGGCGGTGCTGGGGCGCTTTGCCTCGGCGATCACGATGTTTGGCAACAGCCAGGGCTGGTGGAACCGGCTGTTCTCGCGCAGCGACGCCGGGCAGCATCTGGACCTGAAGAAGGAAGGCATCTTTCCGCTGGTACACGGTGTGCGCAGCCTGGCGCTGGCGCAGCGCCTGAGCGTCACCGGCACCGCCGAGCGCATCGAGGCGCTGGTGGCGCGCCATGTGATCGACGCGCAGCTGGGCACGGAACTGACGGAGAGCCTGAACTTCTTCATGGGGCTCAAGCTGCGCGCTGGGCTGGCCGAGCTCGACACCGGGCGGGCGGTGTCGGGGCAGGTGGACGTGGCGCGGCTGAGCACGCTGGACCGCGATTTGCTCAAGGACACGCTGGGAGCGGTCAAGCGCTTCAAGGATGTGCTGCGGCATAAGTTCCAGCTGGATGCGCTGTGATGACAGCCTCCACCCTGCCCCCCGGGCCGCAGCGTTGGTGGCGCGCCTTGCAGCGGCGCTGGCACCAGCACCAGCTGGCCGATTCGGAGTTCCGTTTTTTGCTGGAGCCGCCGCCGCCGGATGAGTGGGTGTCGCTGGATTGCGAGACCACGGGCCTGAACGTGCGCTCGGATGAGATCATCTCGATTGGCGCCGTCAAGATTGTGGGCCAGCGCGTGCTGACCAGCGAACGGCTGGAGCTGCTGGTGCGGCCCGAGCGTGGCGTGTCGGCCGAGAGCGTGCGCATCCACCGCCTGCGCGAGCAGGATGTGGCCGAGGGTCTGCCCGCCGAGGAGGCGATGCGGCGCCTGCTGCACTTCATTGGCAGCCGCCCGCTGGTGGGCTACTACCTGGAGTTTGATGTGGCGATGCTCAACCGGGCCATCAAGCCCTTGCTGGGCATGGGGCTGCCGCAGGAGCAGATCGAGATCTCGGCGCTGTACTACGATCACAAGTTTGCCCAGCTGCCGCCCTACCAGCAGCACGACAACGCCGACATCGACCTGCGCTTTGCCACGTTGATGCAGGACTTGAAGCTGCCCGTGCGTGACGCGCACGACGCGCTCAACGACGCTGTGATGGCGGCGCTGGCGTTCATCAAGCTGCGCCAGTTGCGCAACGTGTAGCCGCAGTCGCTGCGCGCGCATGCGGCGTGGCCATCCAGACACAAAAAACCGGGCACAAGGCCCGGTTTTTTGTGGATGACAAGGGGTTGTCCCCTTGTGTCGTCCAGATCAGTGGTCGGAGGCGGCGGAGGCACCCAGACCGGTTTCCGAACGCACCTTTTGCAGGATGTAGGCGGCACGTTCCTGGGTGGCGCTTTCGCTGCGGTCCAGGATCGAGAACAGCCACACACCCACAAAGCCGATGGTCATGGAGAACAGGGCCGGCGAGCTGTACGGGAACCAGGCCGAACCCTTGGGGTTGCCCAGCGTGGCTTCCCACACCGACGGCGACACCACGGTCAGCACCACGGAGGCGATCAGGCCCAGGAAGCCACCGATGACGGCACCCTTGGTGGTGCAATCCTTCCACAGCACCGACATGAACAGCACCGGGAAGTTGGCGGACGCGGCAATCGCGAAGGCCAGCGACACCATGAAGGCGATGTTCTGCTTCTCGAAGGCGATGCCCAGCACCACGGCAATCACGCCCAGGGCCAGGGTGGTCATGCGCGATACCTTCAGCTCGGAGGCGCTGTCGGCCTTGCCCTTCTTGAACACGGTGGCGTACAGGTCGTGCGACACGGCGGAGGCACCCGACAGCGTCAGGCCAGCCACCACGGCCAGGATGGTGGCGAAAGCCACGGCAGAGATAAAGCCGAAGAAGATGTCACCACCGACGGCCTTGGCCACCAGCACAGCGGCCATGTTGGCGGTACCTGCACCACCGTGGATCACGCCCGTGGCGGTATCGGCAAACTCGGGGTTGGTCAGCACCAGGGTGGTGGCGCCAAAGCCGATGATGAAGATCAGCACGTAGAAGTAGCCGATCCAGGTGGCGGCCCAGAACACGGACTTGCGCGCTTCCTTGGCGTCCGGCACGGTGAAGAAGCGCATCAGGATGTGCGGCAGACCGGCGGTACCGAACATCAGTGCCATGCCGAAGCTGATGGCGGAGATCGGATCCTTGATGAAGCCACCCGGGCCCATGATGGACAGGCCAGCGGCGGCGGCTTCCTCGGGGCTCTTGCCAGCGTTGGCTGCAAGGGCGGTCTTGACTTCCACGCCACGGGCGAACAGGGCCTCGGGGCTGAAGCCGAACTGGGCCAGCACCATGATGGCCATGAAGGTCACGCCGGCCAGCAGCAGGCAGGCCTTGATGATCTGCACCCAGGTGGTGGCGGTCATGCCGCCGAACATCACGTACACCATCATCAGCACGCCCACGATGATCACGGCGTAGGCGTAGTCCAGACCGAACAGCAGCTTGATGAGCTGACCGGCACCCACCATCTGGGCAATCAGGTAGAAGGCCACCACCACCAGAGTGCCCGATGCGGCAAAGGCGCGGATGGGGGTTTGCTTGAAGCGGTAACCGGCCACGTCGGCAAAGGTGAACTTGCCCAGGTTGCGCAGGCGCTCGGCCATCAGGAAGGTGATGATGGGCCAGCCGACCAGGAAGCCGATCGAGTAGATCAGGCCGTCGTAGCCGTTGGCCATCACGGCGGCGGAAATACCCAGGAAGGAGGCGGCCGACATGTAGTCGCCCGCGATGGCCAGGCCGTTCTGGAAGCCGGTGATGCCGCCACCGCCGGTGTAGAAGTCGGCGGCGGACTTGGTCTTGGCCGCGGCCCATTTGGTGATGTAGAGCGTGCCGGCCACAAAGAGGCCGAACATGACGATGGCGGTCCAGTTGGTGGCCTGCTTGGCAGCCTCACCCACGTCGCCGCCAGCGGCAAGCGCCGCACTGCTGGCCGCCAGGGCCAGCAGTGCCGCAAAGGTCATACGGGTCTGCTGCTTCATTTGGCGGCGTCCTTCAGGATGTCTTTGGTCAGCTCGTCAAATTCGCCGTTGGCGCGCGCGACGTACAGGCCGGTGATGGCAATGGTGAAGATGATCACGCCAAAGCCGATCGGGATGCCCAGCGAGGTCACGCCCTCGCCCAGCGGTTGTGCCAGGAAGGGCTTGTTGAAGGCGATCAGCGCGATGTAGCCGTAGTACACGACCAGCATCAACAGTGTCAGGGCCCAGCCAAAACCATTGCGCTTGGTTTGCAGCTCCTGGTATTTGGGGTGTTTTAGGATCTTTTCGATCACGGGATCTCTCATGAGTGTCTCCTCTTGAGGGTGGCTGGAAAATCGAACAACAACAGGCTGTTGTTCACACTGGGCCATTCTTGAAAGAGGGACTGACGATCGGCTTACGTTGCGGTGTCAGCTCGATCAAAGCAAGGGTTTCCCCTCCCCAGAGAAAACCCTGATACAAACCGGCCGTGATCGGGGCCTCAAATGGTGTCGCGTTGCGCCACGCCGGCGGCGTTGAAGCTGGCCATGTCGCGCAGGATGGCGCAGGCCGACACCAGCAGCGGCCAGGCCAGCGCCGCGCCGGAGCCTTCGCCCAGGCGCAGGCCAAGGTCCAGCAGCGGCTGGGCGTGCAGCTGGGCCAGCATGAGGGCGTGGCCGCGCTCGCCGGAGCGGTGGGCGAACACGCAGCGTTGCAGCACGTGCGGCTGCAGGCGGCTGGCCACCAGCACCGCCGCGCCGGTGATGAAGCCATCGACCAGGATGACGCGGCGCTCGGCAGCGGCCTGCAGCACGGCGCCGACCATGGTGGCGATCTCGAACCCGCCCAAGGCGGCCAGCACGTCCAGCGGCTGGGTGGCCGCTTCGTGGCGCAGCAGCACTTCGCGCAGGATGGTGGTCTTGCGCTGGATGGCGGGCTCGTCCAGGCCGGTGCCGGCGCCGGTGCAGTCGGCAATGTCGAGCTGGCCCAGTCGCGCCAGCAGCAAGGCGGCGGACGAGGTGTTGCCTATGCCCATCTCGCCCAGCAGCAGGGCGTTGCCGGGCAGCTGGCGCACCAGGGCCATGCCGTGTTGCAGCGCCTGGGTGCATTGGGCTGCGGTCATGGCGGGGGCGGTGCTGGCGTCGGCGGTGCCGGGGGCGATCTTGCACAGGTGCAGTCCCGGCTGGGGCGCAAAGTCGTGCCGCACGCCGCAGTCGGCCACGGTCAGGGCGATGCCGTGCTGGCGTGCCAGCACGCTCACCGCCGCGCCGCCAGCCAGAAAGTTCTGCACCATCTGCCAGGTCACGTCGCTGGGGTAGGCCGACACGCCGCGCGCGGCCAGGCCATGGTCGGCGGCAAACACCACCAGCTGCGGCGCCTGCAAGGTGGGCTGGGTGCTGCCCAGGATCTGCCCCAGGCGCAGTGCCAGTGCCTCCAGCTGTCCCAGCGCGCCCAGGGGCTTGGTTTTCTGGTCGATGAGGTGTTGCAAGTCGGACTGCAACACGGGCTCGGTCAGGTCGGGGACGGTGGGCAGGGTCAGGTCGGCAAACGGGGCGGTGGGCATGGATCAAGCGGGCAAGGACAGGCCGGGAGCGGCGGGAGGATTCAGTGGGCGGTGGCGGTGATTTCGATGCTGCGCTCCAGCCACAGCGGCAGGTCGTCGGCGGGCAGCGCCAGCACGTCCAGGCACGCGGGGCCGAGCTTGATCCATTCGCAGGTCATGGCCTGGCCGGACTGGCACTGCCACAGGTATTCGGCCAGCTGGGCCAGCGCGATCATCTGGCGTGCGCGCAGTGGCACCCCGGGGCGCTGGCCCGCAATGGCCGCAGCGTCGTGGTGGTGGGCGATGGCGGCCAGCATTTCGGGCGGCAGGCCCCAGGTGCGGGCCAGTTCAGCGCCCAGCAGGGCGTGGTTGACGTCCAGCGCGTGGTGTTCAATTTCGGTGAAGGGCAGCTCGTGGTTGCGGTTGGCCTGTTGCAGCACGTCGCGGTAAATGGGGCCCAGAGGCACCAGCAGCGCCGGAATGCCCGCATCGCGGAACAGGGTGTAGGAGTACACGTCGGGCACGCCCACCGTCTTGGCACCGGGCAGTTGCTGCGCCAGCCAGGCCGCCAGGCAGGCGGTTCTGAAAGAGCTGTCCCAGAAGCGTTCCATCTGCGGCACGTGGGCAAACACGCGCTGCAGCGACAGCGCGGCAATGGTGCGCGCCACCTGTTGCAGCCCAAGCTTGCGCACCGCGTCGTACACCGACACGGCGACGTGGCGCCCGCCAAACAGCGCGGAGTTGGCGACCTTGATCAGGCCCGCCGACAGGGCCACGTCGGCAGAGATCAGGGCTTGCAAGGCCCAGAAGTCGGCCTCGTCCTTGGCGGCCTCGCGCTCCACGGCGTCCATGATGGCCGGGCGCGGCGGGATGCCCAGCTCGCGCAGCGAGATACTGAGCGTGGTCTGGACGCGGCAGGCGGTGGCGGGGGGCGGGTCGGCGCAGGCGGTCACATCAGGCACTTTCAATGCAAGCGGGTGGGTGCTACGGGTGGCACAGGCCTGTATTGTGGCGGATACGGGGCCGCTTCACCCCTGCAACGCGGCCAAAGTGCCCGGGGCAAAGTGTTGCGCGATGTAGTCGGCCAATGCGTCAAACACGGTGTCGAGTGTGGGCACCTGTGCGCCAAACAGGGCTTGCAGCACGTGCGGTTCTTCCAGCAGACCGTGCAGGTACAGGCCCAGCACGTTGCCTTGGGCGTTGCACCAGCCTCCGTGTGGCAAGACGGGGTGGGCCACTTGCCCCGCCGCCAGCATGGCGGGGTGCGGCACGGTCTGGCCGTGGTGTATCTCGTAGCCCTGCACCGCCACCCCCGATAACGCCGCCCACGGCCCAGCGGGCAAAGCGCCAAATTGGGTGTGTATCGGTTGCACAGTCTTGTTGCGTTCAAACTGTGTGACCACAGGCAGCAAGCCCAGGCCGGGGGCATTGCCGTCGATGCCGTGCGGGTCGATCAAGGCCTCGCCCAGCATTTGCAGGCCCCCACAGATGCCCAGCACCGCCCTGCCCTGGGCCGCGTGGTGCGCGATGGCGGTGTCCAGCCCCTGGGTGCGCAACCAGGCCAGATCGGCGCTGGTGTGTTTGCTGCCGGGCAGGATCACCCAGTCCGCCCCCACCAGATCGGCTGGGCTGCGCGCCCACAGCAGCTTGACACCGGGCACGTTCTTGAGGGGCTGGAACTCGTCCAAATTGCTGATGCGCGGGTAGGCCACCACCGTCACGGTCAGGCGCACGGGGCCTGCGGTGGTGCTGCGGTCGTCGAACACGCCGTCTTCTTCGGGCAAGCCGTGTTGCCACCACATGGGCAAGGTGGCCACGGTGGGCACGCCGGTCAGGTTGTGCAGCATCTGCGGTGCGGGGGCCAGCAAGCTGGCATCGCCCCGGAACTTGTTGAGCACAAAGCCGTGGATAAGGCGTTGTTCTTCTTGGGGCAGCAGTGCCCAGGTGCCGTACAGGTGGGCGAAGGCCCCGCCCCGGTCGATGTCGGTGACGAGCAAGCAGCGGGCGTTGGCGTGGCGGGCCACGCGCATGTTGACGATGTCGCTGCTGTGCAGGTTGATTTCAGCGGGCGAGCCCGCGCCTTCGATGACCACGAGATCGTGCTCGGCGCGCAGATTGTCCAACGCTTGGGTGATGTGGGGCCAGACGTGTTCGCTGCGGCCACGCCACGGCATGGCGGTCAGTTCCGGGTTGACCTGGCCCAGCAGCACCACTTGGCTGCGCGTGTCGGCTTCGGGCTTGAGCAGCAGCGGGTTCATGCGCACATCGGGCACCGCGCGGGCGGCCAAGGCCTGAAAGTACTGCGCGGAACCTATCTCGCCCCACTGCCTCCCCGGTCCGGCCACGACGCGGGCGTTGTTGCTCATGTTCTGGGCTTTGAAGGGGGCCACTTTGAGGCCCGACCGCGCGTAGTGGCGGCACAACGCGGTGGTGAGCCAGCTTTTGCCAGCACCGCTGGTGGTGCCCAGCACCATGATGCAAGGAGCGAGGTTGTGGGACATTTGTGTTGCTTCAGGAATGGGTGTGGTGGTCCAGTGCATGCAGCAAAGCGGCCTGAGCCGCTGGCGGCTGGGCACTGAGGCGGCAGTGACCCGGCAAGCCCATGCTGGTGGTGTCGCGCAGGCGCACGCCAAAGCGTTGGTGCAGCCATTCCAAATCCAGCGGGTGCGGGGGTTGGCCGCAGGCAAAGGGGGTTTGGCTGGGTAAAAACGTCCAGCCGCGTTGCGTGAGTTGTCCGAGTTGTTCGGTGTGCCAATGGCGCAAGGTGTCGCGGCTGGCCGCCAGCCAAGTGTGGGTGTCGGGTTGCGTCCAGGCGTGCAACATGGCCACACCGTGCGCGCCAATGGGCCATGAGGGTGCCAAGGCTTCCAATGTACGCAACAAGGTGCCGTCGGCATTGGCTGGGGCGATGAGGTACGCAGCACGCACGCCGGTCAGGCCCAGTGCCTTGTTGGGGCTCCAGAGTTGCCACACATGGTTGAGCGCGTCGGCAGACCAGCCACAGGTGCCATGCAGGCGCAAGGGGTGGTAGGCGCGGTCCAGCACCCATACGCCACGGGGCCATGGCTGCGCGGTGGGCGACGGCATGTCTTGTCCGGTGGGGCTGGCGGGGTCACAGTACCAATGCAGGGTGCTGGCTGTGGCAACAAATGGTTGGCCGTGTGGGCGGTGAATCACGGGCCAGCCCCAGGCGTGGGCGGCGTGGGCGTAGTCGCCATACGCTGGACAGGGCACGCTGACGCTGCTGCCCTGCCCCGGCACAGCCAAGCGCACGCAAGCTGCGGTCATACGCTGAATCGCTTCGCTGGCGCTGGCGGCCAGCACGATTTGGCCCGGTTCCACGCCGTGAAAATCGGCCAAGGCGTGCCGCAAAGCGGTGTACGTGGCATCGGGGTAACGGCTGGCATCGGCCTGCTGCACCGCTTGCAGCACGGTGGGGCAAGGGCCGCAGGCGTTGCTGTTGGTGGAAAAATCCCAGCGCGCAGGGCCGCGTGCATCGGTGCCCCCGTGCTGGCGCTGTGGCACAGCGTGCTGCGACGTGGTGGGGGTGAGAATTGGAAGCCGGGCCATGGCGGTGATGCTACACGCTGGCCCAGCCGACCAGCAGCGCCAGCCCCGCCATGCCCACGATGACGACCACCACCGCTGCGGCCAGTCGCTGGGCGCGTGCAGTGTCGGGCGCACAGGGGGGCGGTGCGCTGGCGTTGAGAACATACACCCCAGGCTTGCCCAGTTGCACTCCCAAGGCCAAGGCCATTGCGGCCATCGGCCAGCCACCATTGGGGGATGGGGTGATGCCCGTCTCGCGCCACCACTGGCCCCAGCGTGTGCGTGATGGGTTGGACGACAGCAACATCAGCGCCACACCCGTCAAACGTGCAGGCAACCAAGAGAGCGCATCGTCGGCACGGGCGGCCCATTTGCCGGCCCACGTCCAGTCGCAGCCCCCGCGTTCGCCCCGGTAGCCCCACATGGCATCGGCGGTGTTGGCCCAGCGGTACAGCGCCGCACCCGGCAATCCGGCCACCGCAAACCAGAACAGCGGGGCCACCACCGAATCGTTGAGGTTTTCGGCCAAGGTTTCGATGGCGGTTTCGCGCACTTGGGCTTCGGTGAGTTGGCTCACGTCGCGGCTGCACAACCACGACAGGCGCTCCCGCCCCTGCACCAGCGATTGTTGCAGCGCTGCTTCCACGGCACCCACTTCATCGTGCAACATGCGCCAAGCGAACAGCGGCTTGAGCCACATCCCCAGCGTCAAGGCACAGGCCCAAGCGGGCAAGGTGTGCCAGAACAGGGTTTGCAACGCCAGCGCCAATCCCGTGACCAGCACCGCCCCCAACGTCCAAGCCAAAGCACCCAGCACGAACGGGCGAGCACGCGGCAAGTTGGCCGATTGGGGGGGCATGTGGGCTGAAGTTGGTGGCGCAATGTGCCGGCCCAGTGCACCCAGCAAGCGCCCCATCCACACCACCGGGTGCCACGCTGCGGGCGGCTCACCGTACCAGCGGTCGATGGCCAGCGCCAGCAGCACGGCCAACGCAGCGATGTGGGGTTCCAGCATGGCTTAACCGGAAAACAAGTTGCTGGCCTGGCCCCAGCGGTCGTCAAACACCAGATCGGACAACGCGGCGCGTTGCGCCCAGCCGGTTTGTGCCAGCATGGGTTCGGTGTAATAGCCCGCGACAGGCCCCAGACACAACACGGCAATCGGGTGTGCGCCCGTGGGCATGTCCAGCAAGTTTTTCACGCTGACCGGGTCGAACAGTGAGACCCAACCCAATCCCAGCCCTTCGGCGCGGGCGGCCAACCACAGATTTTGGATGGCGCAGGCGGCGGAAGCCAGATCCATCTCGGGCAAGGTGCGGCGGCCAAAGATGTGGCGTTCGCGCCCATCGGCCAGCGCCACCACCAGCACCTCGGCGGCCTCCAGCACGCCTTGCACTTTGAGGCGCATGAACTCGTCCTCGCGTTCACCCAAGGCGCGGGCGGTGGCCAAGCGTTCGGCTTCGATCAGCGCATGCAGTTGCCGGCGGCGGGCCGCTTCTTGCACCCGGACAAAACGCCACGGCTGCATGAAGCCTACGCTGGGCGCGTAATGCGCGGCTTGCAACAAACGCTGCAAGACCTCGGGCGCGACCGAGCCACCACAGAAGTGGCGCATGTCGCGCCGTTCACGGATGGCACGGTACACCGCCGCCGCCTCTGCGGAGGTAAAGGCGGTGGCGGGCACCTGCTGCAAGGCGTGGTGGTCGTGGCGATCGGGCATCAGTCTTCGATACCACGTTGGGCGGGAATGCCCGCCTGAAATGCGTGCTTGACCAGCGTCATTTCGGTCACGGTGTCGGCGATGGTGATGATCTCAGGCGGGCAACGGCGGCCCGTGATGACGACATGGACATCCTTGGGCCGCTGTTGCAGCGTGGTGAGCACGTCGTCCAGCGGGATCCAGCCGTAGATCAAGGGGTAGGTCAGTTCGTCCAGCACCACCATGAAGTGTGCGCCGCCCAAAATGGTGTCGCGCGCCTTGGCCCAACCTTGGCGGGCCAGTTCGGCGGAGTGGTCCAGGTCTTTGCTTTTCCAGCTAAAGCCATCGCCCAAACCTTCCACGGGCAGGCCCAGTTGCTCAAAAATGCGGTGTTCGCCAAAACGGGCGCTGGGCACTTTCATGAACTGGTAGATCTTGACCAGCTTGTGGTGGACGTGGGTGCGGCCAAAAGCGCGCAGTGCCAGCCCAAACGCGGCGGTGCTCTTGCCTTTGCCGTCCCCGGTGTTGACGATCAGCAGGCCACGGCGTTCGCCTTCGGCTTTGTCGTAGCGTTTTTCGGTGGGTGGGGTTTCAATTTGCATGGTAAGTTTCACAATCAGAGTCGGGGCAGCGCCACCCATTGCCCGGCCAGCGGGTGGATGGCGATGCGGTGGTCGAACACGTGCTCCAGCGCACGGTGGGCGGTGGGTGCGTCACAGGGGCCGTGGTGCAAGACGCAGCCTTGCTGGAGGATGAGAACGTCGTCGGCGTGCAGCGCCACCGAGATTTCGTGCAACACGCTGATCACGGTGGTGCCCGTCTGCACCAGTTGGCGCACCAGCGCCAGCCAGTCGGTTTGGTGCGGTGGGTCGAGGTTGGCCAGTGGTTCGTCCATCAGCAGCACCGGCGCTTGCACCGCCAAAGCACGGGCCAGCAGCACGCGCTGGCGTTCGCCCCCGGACAGCGCCCCCAGCGGGCGTTGTCGCCAATCCCAGGCCTGGGTGGTGCGCAAGGCGTGTTCCACGGCGGCGTGGTCGGCAGCGCTGGGCGCGGACAACCAAGGCTGGTGCGGCAGCCGCCCCAGCATCGCCACGTCGTAGGCGGTCAGGTCGTCGGCAGCGCTTTCATTTTGGCCCAGCCACGACAACGCACGCGCACGCTCAGCGCGCGACCACGCCGACAACGGCTTGCCCAAAAAACCCACCCGACCACTGGCGGGCAGCAACCCCGCCAGCACCTTGAGCAAGGTGGATTTGCCCGCGCCGTTGGGGCCGACGATGCTGGTCCAGCGCCCTGCCGCCAAGTTCAGTGTCAGCCCCTGCAAGATGGGCTTGCCACCCATGTAAGCGCACACGTTCTCCAGTGCAAAAGCCTCGGTCATGCGCCCCCCCTTACCGCCGACAAGCCGCCCGTGCGGCGGTGCATCAGCCACAACAGATAACCCCCACCCAACACAGCGGTCAAAATACCCACGGGCAACTCCTGCGGTGCCAGCAGGCCACGGGCCAGCAAATCGGCACTGGTGAGCAACACCCCGCCCGTCAAGCTGGCCAGCAGCATCAGCCGCCGGTGCGCCACTTTGACGATGGCCCGCACCAGATGCGGTGCCGCCAGCCCGACAAACGCGATCAAGCCCGTCTGTGCCACAGCGGTGCCGGTGGCCAGTGCCAGCACAGCCACCAAAGCGGCGCGCAACGGCCCCAGTGGCAGCCCCAGGCTGATGGCGGTGGCCTCGCCCAAACTCAAGCCATCCAGCACGCGGGCCAGTGACCAAGCCACCAGCGCGCACAGGCACCAAACGCCAAACATCAGCGCCCACGATGTCCACCCCACAAAGCCGGTGGAACCCAGCATGAAGGCTTGCATGGCTTGCAATGAATCGGGCGAGAACAGCAGCAGCAACGAGGTCATGGCCCCCAGCACCACACCCACCACCACCCCGGCCAGCAACAGCCGCAAGGTGTGGCCCACACCGCGCGCCAGCGCCAACGTCAACAGCACCGCCAACACGGCCCCGGCAAAAGCGGCCCCGGTCAGGCCCAGCCGCACCCACACGTTGCTGGAAAACAACCCCACGGCCACGGCACCGTTCATCATGCTGCCGCCCCCGACCATACCCGCCCCACCGCCAATAGCGGCCAACGCCGCCGCCACGCCCAAGGATGCCCCCGAGGCGCTGCCCAGCAGGTATGGGTCGGCCAGCGGGTTGCGGAACAGCCCTTGCGCCACCGCCCCCGCCAGCCCCAGCAACGCGCCAGCCGCCCACGCACCCAAGGTACGGGGCAAGCGGATTTCCCACACAATTTGTTGCACCATCGCGCGTTCCGCCGGATCGGCGTGCGGGTCGAGCCAGATGCGCCACAGGTTTTCAAAGCCGGTGCTGCCCACGCACACACCCAACGCCAGCAACAGCAGCGCCGCCAAGAGCAAAGCCCATAACCAACCGGTAGCGCGTGATGCCGCCATCAGGAACGTGCTCCACCCGCCTTGGCCGTGGGGGCTTTGTCGGCCAGGCAACGCGCCATCAGCCGTGCGGCCTCGGCCATGCGTGGGCCAGGGCGCACCAGCACATCGGATTCTTGCGCCGGGAACACACAGACACGCCCCTCGCGCACCGCGCGGATGCTGTGCCAGCCTGGACGCTGCGCCAGACCCTCGGCGTTGCGCTCGCCCACCATGATGACATCCGGGTTGGCGCGCACGATGTATTCCGGGTTCAGCTTAGGGAACGGGCCCAGCGTGGCGGGCAAAATGTTTTGTGCGCCCAAGCGCGCCAGCGTCTCCCCGATGAAGGAGCTGGCCCCAGCCCCGTACGGGCCCCGGTTAACCTCGAAATACACCCGCGTCTGGCGCACATGGGCGGGCAAAGATTGCGCCGCCGCCGACACGCCAGCGTCGATGTGGCGCCAGACCTGTTGCGCGTCACGCACGCCCAGCAAGGTGCCCACCTTGTCCAGCACGCGCCGCACGTCGGCGTGCGTTTTGGGTTCCAGCGCCAGCACGGGTATGCCCAGCGCCAGCAAGCGGTCGCTGGCACGCGACGAGGTGGCGGCCAGCACCACATCGGGGCGCAACGCGACAATCGCCTCAATGTTCGGGTCCAGTCCACCCCCAACGCGGGGCAGTGTGACAATCTGCGCGGGCCAGGTGGAATAGCGGTCTACCCCCACCAAGCGGTGGCATTGGTCGAGCTGGCAGACCATCTCGGTCAGCGACGGCAACAGGCTCACGATGCGCTGCGGTGGCCGGTTCAGACGCAATGGACGGCCACGGTCGTCTTGCAACTGCACCGACGACACCGCAGGCGTTGCCACTGGCTGAACGGGGCTGGGCTGCGCTGATGCTGGCCCCGCAACCACCGCCATCCATGCCCAAGCCAGACACCAACGGCTCAACATGGTTGCGCCTCCTGTTTCAATGTCAATGGCAGGCCAGCGGCCATCAGCGTCACGCGCTGGCAGGTAGCGGCCACGGCCTGGTTCAACTGGCCCAGCGCATCGACAAAAGCGCGCACCTCGCGCCCCAGTGGAATCACGCCCAAGCCGATTTCGTTGCCCACCAACACCACCGGGCCGGGCGCGTGGGCAATGGCATGCAGCAGTTGTTCTATCGCCACCTGCAACGCGACAGGATCGTCCCCACTGCCCTGGGCGGGCATCAAGCGGTTGGTGAGCCACAGGGTCAGGCAATCCACCACCAGCAAGGTGTGGGGCGTGCTGTGCTGCGTCAGGGCCTGGGCCAAGTGCAGCGGTTCTTCTGCCGTGCGCATACAGGGCACGCGCTGCGCGCGGTCGGCTTGGTGGCGGGCGATGCGTTGGCGCATCTCGTCGTCCCACGGCTGGGCAGTGGCCACCAGCACCGCATCGTGCGCACTGCTGCGTGCCAGCCAAGCCGCGGCCAACTGTTCAGCGCGGCGCGATTTGCCGCTTTTCTGGCCGCCCAAAATCAGCTCGCTGCGGGCGATGGACAGCGGCGCGGTACTTGCCTCGGTAAGAGATAGCGAATGGGTTGGATGGGTCATGCCGTGCGCTCTTGGGTATCTGCCGCGTCCGGCACGCTGTTGGCTTCAGGAAAGACGTTGGGCAACAACAGGCTGGCTGCTGCCACCGGACTGGACGGGAACCACGCATGAAAATAGCTCGCGCGCAGCGAGCCGATTTGGTACACCACCTCGCCCGCGTCCATCACAGGTAGGGTGTCGGGGCGGGAGGTACGCGCCAGCACCGGCGCAGTGCTGCTGGCACTGGAGTAATGGAAGGTGTGGCCGCGCAAGGTGCCTGCGGGCAACGCCAGCTGTTGCGGCCCCAGCCCGGTCAATTTGGTCTGCATGGTGACACGGCCCGGCAACAGACCCCACATCGGGTGGATGCTGCCATCTTTTTGCACCAGCGCCTCAAACAGCAGCATCATGCCGCCGCATTCGGCCCACACGGGGCGGCCTGCGGCCACGTGGGCGCGCAGGCTGTCGCGCAAGGGGGTGTTGGCACCGATGGCCTCGGCGTGCAGTTCGGGGTAGCCGCCGGGCAACCAGACGGCATCACAGGCGGGCAAGGTGGCATCGGACAACACCGAGAAAAACACCACCTTGGCCCCCAACTGGTGCAAGGTATCAAGGTTGGCCTGGTAAATGAAACACAACGCCGCGTCGCGTGCCACCGCCACGGTCTTGCCCGCCAGCAGAGGCGGCACTTCGGGGCAAGACGCGGGGGCAGCAAACGGCACAGCCCAGCGTTGCCAGTCGGCGGGTACCATCTGGCCCAAGGGGGTGGACAGCAGCGCATCGGCGGCAGCGTCCAAGCGGGCCAGTGCATCGGGCAGTTCGGTGGCCACGGTCAGGCCCAGGTGGCGCTCCGGCAGGGTCAACGCCGGGTTGCGCAGTAGCGCGCCCAGCCAATGTTGCGGATCGGGGATGCCTGCCGCCAGCATGTTGGCGTGGCGTTCACTGGCGACGCGGTTGGCCAACACACCCGCCCACGGCAGGCCGGGGCGGTAGTGCTGCAAACCAAACGCCAACGCACCAAACGTCCCCGCCATGGCCGACGCATCGATCACGGCCAGCACCGGCAGGCCAAAACACTGCGCCAGATCGGCCGCGCTGGGTTCGCCGTCAAACAGCCCCATCACCCCTTCCACCAGAATCACATCGGCTTCTTGCGCTGCCGCGTGCAGGCGGGCACGGATGTCGGTTTCTCCCGTCATCCACAGATCGATCTGGTACACGGGCGCACCGCTGGCCAACTGGTGCCAGTAGGGATCCAGAAAATCCGGCCCGCACTTGAACACCCGTACCCGCTGCCCCTGCCGGGTCAGCAAGCGTGCCAGCGCGGCGGTGATGGTGGTCTTGCCTTGGCCCGAAGCGGGCGCGGCAATCAGCAAGGCGGGGCAAGTGGGCGTGGTGGTCATGGTGTCGGGCGATGGGGCTGGGATGGCTGACGCTTACTTGGGCTGCCAGCGCACACCCGCGTACAGCGTGCGTCCGGCGGTGGCGTAGCCTTGCGCTTGCTCGTAGGCCTTGTCGCCCAGGTTGTCGGCGCGCAGTTGCAACGTCCAGTCGCGGCTCAAGGGCTGGCTGGCGCTGAGGTTGAGTACCCCATAGCCCCCCAGACGCTTGGTGTTCTTGGCATCGTCAAAGCGGTGTGCCACCAGTTGCGCCTCGGCACCCAGCGTCCACTGTTGCCAGCGGGTGTCCAGCCCGGCCTTGGCCTGGCGTTGTGCCCGGCGCGCCAGTTGCAAGCCCGTGTCGCGGTTTTTCGGATCCATCCAATCGAAGGAACCATGCAGCCGCACCGCGCCCAGCGGGTACGCCCCCGCCAGCGTGACACCGGCATAGCTGGCACGCCCGGTGTTCTCGTAGCAACCAAATGCGCTGGCACAGGTGCCTGCCGCACCAAAGTTGATCAAGTTGGAGACGCGGTTGCGGTACGCCACCACGCTCCAGCTGCGGCCCTGCCACGCATGCTTGAGGCCCAGTTCCAGGTTGTGCGAGGTTTCGGGCCGCAAACCCGCAAAGCCGTAGGCGCTGAAACGCTGGTACAGCGTGGGCACCCGAAACGCCGTGCCCGCGCCCGCCGTGGCGCGCAACCCCGGTGCCAGACGGTAAGCGTAGGCCGCGCTGCCCGTGCTCTTGCCACCGAATTCGCTGTCGTCGTCGTGGCGCAGGTTGAGTTGCAGCGTGTGGTCGCCTGCGTTCCAGCCGTAGCCCAGCGCCAGCCCGTTCTGGGCCCGCTCGGTCTGCTGCGGCGTGGTGCTGGCGTTGCCCAGCGCGTCCTCGCGCCGTTCCACATCGACCGAGAAACGGTGTGCGCCCGCGTGCCACGTGTTGCCCCACCAGTAGTTGGTGATCTCGGTGTCGGTGCGGTAGGGGCTGGGGGCGGTTTCGTAGCGGTCCTTGCTTTGGCTGACCCGCACTTGTGTGCCGTAATGTTCGTTCCAGCGCGCCGACCAGTTCAACCCCAGCACCTGCAAGTGGCTGGCGGTGCGGTCGGTGTCGGTCTTGGAGCCAAAATTGTCGTAATCGCCATCAACCTCGTTGCGCAAGGCGGTGAGTTCCAGCCGCTGCCCGTTGGCAACTGCCCAGCCTACACGGGCCGAAAACGCGGTGCTGTCGTAGCCATCCTCGTCCATCGGGCCTGTCACGGGTTTGGCGTTGAAGCCATCGGAACGCTCGCGCGTCACACCCAACGCGTAATCGACCGCGCCACTGGCCCCGCTTAAAGCCACATCCAACTGGCGTGTACCGTGCGACCCCATGCCCAACGCCACCGACGGCGCAAAGCCTGCTTCACCTTTGCGGGTGATGATTTGAATGACCCCGCCAATGGCGTCGGAGCCGTACACCGCCGCCGCTGGGCCGCGCAGCACTTCCACGCGCTCAATTTGCGACAACGGGATCGCGTTCCAGCTGGCCCCACCGCTGCCGGATTGGGTATCGACGCGCACACCATCGATCAGCACCGCCGTAAAGCGCGTCTCAGCACCGCGCACATACACGCTGGTGGTGGCCGCCGGGCCGCCGTTGCGGGTGATGGAAATGCCGGGCAAACGGTCCAGCACATCGGCCAGGCCGGTGGCACCACTGCGGGCTATGGTGTCCCGGTCGATGATGGACACATCGGCCACCACATCGCTCAAAGGTTGTTCGGTGCGGGTGGCGGTGACCACCGTTTCGGACAGCGCCGTGGCCGCAGGAGAAACGGAAGAAGATTGGGCCCAGACGGGCACGGACACAGCAGCGCCAATACCGGCGGCCAATGGCAACGCCGCCCACAACGGGGAGCGCACAACAGATGTTTTCATGACAAAAGGACAGACACGCAGCCCTCACCGCCTTCCCCGACAGTGCATGGGCGTTACAGCGGCGCGCCAGCGCGCACCACCCCCTTGTTGGCCGGTATCCGGGCTGACGGAGACAACCTGCATCGCCTTCCCAGACGCGCAAACGCGCCCAGTGGCTGGGAGACACAAGCGGGGCATTGCCAACAGCAACACCCGTCCGCTTACCGTTGCGGGGGCAGCGCTGGTTAGAAAACGGCCCGACAAGGCCAGGTTTTCCTCCAGCTTCCCGTTGAACTGCAGCGCACAGAAACCGCGCCGCGAGCACCAACAGCGCAGATTCTAGCCGCAGCGGGCCTACACCGGGCTGACGCCCACCCGCAGCGCCAGCCCCTACAATGTGCGCCAAATGGCCGCCCAGACTTACATCGATCAAATCAGCGAGCGTGTGGAGCGCCTGTTGCAGCGTCACGCCGACCTGCAGCAGCGCAACGCCGCCTTGGAGCAACAACTGCAGCGCGTCACGCAGGAGCGCGACCGGCTGCAGCAGCAGGCCCAGCAGGCCAGCGTGCGGCTTGAGGCCCTGCTGCGCCGCCTGCCCGCCGCAAGCGCCGGAGACGCCGCGCCATGAACGCCGCCACGGCCGCGCCGCACCGGCAACTCACGGTCTACATCATGGGCCAGACCTACGTGCTGGCCTGCCCGCCCGACGGCGAAGCCGCACTGCAGCAGGCGGTGCAGCGCGTGGACCGTGTGATGTGCAGCATCCAGGACGCGGGCCGCATACGCACGCGCGACCGCATCAGCGTGCTGGCCGCCATCAACCTGGCGTTCGAGCTGACGCAGGCCGAGGCCGCCGGGCGCGAAGCCAGCCGCCTGGCCGCGCAGCAGCTGCAGACCGAGGCACAGCTGCAAGCCCTGCTGGCACGCCTGGACGCCGCGCTGGCCAGCTGAGTGCCGCGCGCGGCGCTACAATGGGCGCGTCTGCCACAGCCGCCGGGCTTTATATTTCCTTGAACCAATGCTCTTTGAGCCCGGGCTTGGTACATTGCGCAGTGGGTGCGATCGTCTCGCGTCAGACGAACCCGAAGCTGCGTTGCCCTCGCCCACCTGAACCCCCGGTTCAGGATGACGGCCCGGCCCTGGTGGCAGACACCCTCATTCCTGTTGCGTCAATTGACGCTTCACGCCGCCGGGCTGCGATTGCACCCGGCGTTGTTGTTTCTGCCCTGCCCTGCCTTGTTTTTTTAGGAGCCCTTCAAGCCATGCTGGAACCTGTGTTGATGCTGCAACTGGCGGCGCTGGGGCTGTGTACGGGTTTTCTGGCGGGGCTGCTGGGCATAGGCGGCGGCATGGTGCTGGTGCCGTTCGTGGCCGCCATCGTGGCCGAGCGCGGCGTGGCGCCCGACCTGGCGATCAAGATGGCCATTGCCACCGCCATGTCCACCATCGTGTTCACATCCATCTCCAGCGTGCGCGCGCACCACAAGCGCGGCGCGGTGCGCTGGGATCTGGTGGTGCGGCTCGCACCCGGCATTGTGCTGGGCGCGGCGGTGGCCAGCCTGGGCATCTTCTCGGTGCTCAAGGGCAGCTGGCTGGCGCTGGTGTTTGCCGGGTTTGTGGGGTTTTCGGCCACGCAGATGCTGCTGGACAAGAAGCCGGCCCCCACGCGCACCCTGCCCGGCACGCCGGGGCTGCTGGGCGCGGGCGGCGTGATCGGGATGCTGTCGGGGCTGGTGGGCGCGGGCGGTGGCTTCATCAGCGTGCCGTTCATGACGTGGTGCAACGTGGCCATCCACAACGCGGTGGCCACCAGCGCAGCACTGGGCTTTCCGATTGCGCTGGCCAACACGGTGGGCTTTGTGCTGGCGGGCCAGGGCGTGGCGGGCCTGCCCGATGGCGCGCTGGGTTATGTGTACCTGCCCGCGCTGGGCGTGATTGCCTGTGCCAGCGTGCTGATGGCGCCCGTGGGCGTGCGCGCGGCGCACGCGCTGCCGGTCAAGCCGCTCAAGCGCGTTTTTGCGGGCATTCTGTACCTGCTGGCGGCCTACATGCTGTACCAGGGCCTCAAGGCCTAGAAAAAGCGCAAAAAAACCGAACCGCTTCCCGTAAAGCCCCGCCTTTGCGATTAGCATGCCAAGTCCGTGCCTGTGGCCCTGCTGCGGGTGCGGCATGTCTCAACCTTACAAGGATTTTCAACATGGCCACTACCGCAAAAAAAGCCCCCGCCGCCGCGCCTGCCGCCAAGCGCGCTCCCAGCGCCGCTTTCATGAAGCCGTTGACCCCCAGCGCACAGCTGGCCGCCATCGTGGGCAAGGATCCGCTGCCGCGCACCGAAGTGACCAAAAAGGCCTAGGCCTACATCAAGGAACACAACCTGCAGGACAGCGCCGACAAGCGCATGATCAACGCCGACGCCAAGCTCAAGGAAATCTTCCAGAAGCCGCAAGTGTCGATGTTTGAGATGACCAAGCTGCTCAACCAGCACTTGTCCTAAGCCAGACACCACGTCTGCCCTGCATTGGCAAACCGACCTTGCGTCGGTTTTTTTGTGCCTGCGTGCTGCGGCTGCGAACGCCCGGACGTCAGGGTTGTGGCGGCGTGTGGGGTCGGGGGGGCTGGAAGCCGCCCAGGTCGCCCAGGTCGAATTCCAGCGGCGGCAGGTCCAGCGTGGCGCCCTCGGCCGGGCGGGGGGCTGAATCCGGGCCAAGAGTGGGGCTGGGTGTGACTGCAGGTGCAGATTCTCCGGCAGAGGGTGCTGCCGGGGCGGCCACGGGTGCGCGGCCTGCGTTGCTGCTCATGGGGGTGAAGTCCAGGTCCAGCATGGGCAGTCCGGGGCCGGTGGCCAAGGCGGGGCTGGGCGCGACGGTGGGTGAGGCCGTCGGGGCTGGGGTGCTCTCGAATTCGTGCACGCTGAGCCAGTCGGACATCTGGATCGCCTCGGGCTGCGCCAGCGCGTCGGGCACAGCCAAGGGGGCTGCAGCGCTGGCCGGTGGCGCGATGAAAGGCGCTTCGGTGTCCCTGGGCGCGGCAAAGGCCTGTGCGTCGATGACGGGCAGCGCGGGCATGGCCGCGAGTGTGCTGGTGGCCGCTTCGGGCGGTGTGACGTTGTCGTTGTCGTGCTGAAGCTGGGCGTGGATCTGGCACAACCACAGGGCGTCTTCCAGGCTGCGCAGGGTGCGCACTTGCAGCGTGTGGGGCTCGAGCAGGGCTGCGCCCAATGCCTGCAGCGCAGCGGGGCCAGGCCACAGCGGCGCGAGTTGCTGCAGGAAGGCGGTGTCGTCCTCCAGCCCGGCGGCGTTGCGCCCGGCCGCCGTGGGCAGCGCGGTGCCGTAATGGTGCTGGTACACGTCCTGGGCCTGCGTGCGTGCCACGTCGTCCTGGGCGATGGCGGCCAGCTCTGCCCACCACAGGTAGGGCAGCTCGCTGGCCAGCGGGTGCTGTTCGATGAACTGGGCCAGCAGCTCCATGGCGTCGCTGTCCTGGCCCAGGCCTTCCAGGAAGGCGATCTTGTCGGCCAGGTGCAGCAACTCCTCCAGCGTGATGGCCACGCGCTGCGGCGCGGGCGGCGCGGTGGGGGCTGCAGGGGTGGCGGGTGGCGGCGTGGGGGTGCTGCCGGGTGCGGCGGCGGCCGACAAGGGGGGCAGTTCGGTGTTGTCCTCGCTGTCTTCCAGCACTTCCAGCCCGCTGACGGCGGTCAGGCCGTGGGGGGGAGCGTCGGGCAGCGGGGTGGGTGCGGGGGTTGGGGCGCTGCGGGCGTCGTCGTCGCTGGCGGAGGTGGTTTTCTGGCCTGGCATCCACCAGGGTGCGGGTGCGCTGCTGGCGGTGGCGGGTTGGCGGCGGCGCCAGACCAGCACCAAGGCCCCGGCCAGCACCGCCACCAGTCCGGACAGGCCATACAGCAGCAGCGTGTTTGAGCCTGCGGCACCTGGGCTGTTTTGCGCCTGCGCCAGCTGGGCGTTGACGAGCTCCATCGAGCGGCGCAGCTGGGCCTGCTCCTCGCGCAGGCGTTGCAGCTGGCGCTGGAGCTGGGCCGCGTCGGTGCCACCGCCATCGGTGGCGGGTGCATCGGGCACGGGCGGGCTGCCAGGGTCGGCCGGTGTTGGCTGGGACGTGGCCGCCGGGGTGGTGGGCAGCGTCAGCGGGTCAAGCTGGAGCCGCCCGCCGTCCGCGCTGGGCGGGGCGGGCAGCTCGGGCAGGGCGTCGGGCACGTTGGGGCGCACGCCGTCGTTATC
>NZ_NWBQ01000038.1 GCF_002837135.1 Macromonas bipunctata
AGTCCAAGGGCCGCGCTCCTGCTCACGAAGGTATTGATGCGAAGCTCACCGGTCCCGTCCTGCCCGGCTGTATGCCTGTTGGCACGGTATGCCTGTTGCCGTTGCGCGTTTGTCGTTGCCATGTGGGTGTCTCCGTTACTGCGTAACAACATCGTACAGCGTTCGTTACTGCGTAACAAGCCAGCTCCATCGGCTCCAGCCCTGCCCGCTTCGGTCGGAACATCACTATGTCTGGTTCGGTGCCACCACATCACACCGCACCACGCCCAACGAAAAAACCCGGCACGGGGCCGGGTGTGGTGTTGGGATGGTGGTGAATCAGCGCACGGTCACGCACATACTGGCGTTCACGCGGTAGGGCACGACAAGCGGTGCCGATTGCATGAGCATGTAACGCACGGCGGGGTCTTCATCGTTCCACGTCTTGGCAAAGAAGGGCACCGCCTGAAAACCGGCTTTGGAGTCCTTGACGGCCCCGTAGCAACGCGTTCCTTCCAACTCAGGCCCGGTCAGAATCACCGTGTAGTCGGGCAGATAGGGCACCTGCTCGTTAGTGTCGGGATCGTTGAACCAAGAGTGGTACAGCCAAATGTTCAAGTCTCCGATGGTGGCCACCAGACGGCCACCTTCACCCGTCACGGCGGGGTTGGCGGTGGCGGTGCCGCGCTGGCGATCCAACAGCTCCTGCACGCTGGGGGTGGCGCTGAAAAGCTGCCACGCCTTCAAATCCATCACCACGTTGTTGGCGGTAGCGCCGGATTTTTTCGTCACCAGCCTCGACCATGCGGCCAAGTCTTCCAACGGGTCTGCAACGCCTTCACCCCAGCACGCAGTGTCCACCAGGCGAAGGGTCAGGTCTGGGTCACGGCCAAAGTCCACCTCGACACGCGGGTACAGGTCGCCTTCAATGATGGTTTTGCCCGTGCGCAACACTTCAGCGGCCATCAATTCTTGGCGGCGCGTGAGCATGTTGATTTGGTCGTTCAGCTCATTGGCAAACACCGCTGCCATGCGTTGCGCTGGCGACATTTCCCCGCCAATCGCTTCACCGATGGAACGCTTGAGGGCGCGCTCGGCGTTAAAGATGCGCTTGTCTTTGATGTAGGCCGGTTTGAAGCTTTTGGTCGTGTAGCCTTTGGATTGCACCACTTGACCGGCCACCACGGGCGAGACAAACGGGGCAATGCGCGGGCGGTGGTGTTCCACGTCGAACCGGATTTCCTCAACGGCTTCGGTCTGCACGTTCGGGAAAAACGAGTTCAGCAGGAAGGGTTTGGCCGGTTCCAGGCGGTTAACGATCTTGGCTACAACGGTGGGGTGAAAGATGTCCATTACTTCACCCCCGCTACGGCCAAAATGCCAGCCACCAATTCGTCCTCAGTGTGGGCGTTGGGCTTTTTCGGTTGCGGCTCCATGTTGATGCCGACGCTTTGCAGCACTTGCGCGGCCAATGCCTCAGCTTGCGCCTCGGGGGTGGCACTGGCGTGGTTGGTGGGCTGGTGGATGGCGGTGGCGTGGTTCATGCGGTGGTTCACTTTGGTGGTTGCGGCGTGTGCCGTGGTGGTTGCGGGAAGGAAAACTTTCGGTTCGTTGCGGCGGCTGGCCAGCTCCGCTATCACGGCATCGGTGGTGCCCACGCGGTTGGCCAGGCCAGAGGCTTGCGCAGCGTGGCCACGGAACAGGCGGGCTTCTGTGCCACGCACCGCATCAAAGCTCAGGCCACGGTATGCGGCCACGGCTTGCACAAACTCGGTGTAAATGCCGTCGATCTCGGCTTGCCAGTCGGCACGCACCGACGCGGGCAGGGGTTCGTACGGGTTGCCGTCGATCTTGTGGGCACCAGCGAAGACGTGCGTCACTTTGATGCCGTCCTGTGCCAAGGCGTTGCTGGTGTCCACATGGCGCGTCACGACACCGATGGAACCGGCGTACCCCGTGGGCGTTACCACGACTTCATCGGCGGCGCTGGCCAGCAGGTACGCTGCACTCGCTGCCATACCGTCGGCAATGGCCAACATGGGCTTGCGGCCGCGCAACGCGGCCACGCGTTCAGCGCACTCGAATACCCCTTGCACTTCACCGCCGGGGCTGTCAAAGGCCAACAGCACGGCGTGGGCGTTGGGGTCTTGCATCGCGTGCTCTACGCGGGCGGTGATGTCGTCGTAGCCGGTAAAGGCGGTGCAGTCGGCGTTGATGCGGGTACGGTGTGCCAGCGCGCCAAAGATGTTGATGACGGCCACACCATCATGCACGGCGTAGGGTTCACCACGCTGGGCATCGGGGCGGGTGCTGAACGCTTCGGGCGCAGCGTGGGCGTTGGTGGCCACGGGTTGCCCCAGCAGGCGTTGACCGACGGCGGCGATCATCGCGTCCAATTTCTGCGGGTGAATCAGCAGTGGCGTATTGAAAATGCGCGCGGCCAAATGGGGGTAAATGGCTTGCACGGTCAATCCTTGAATTTGAAAAATGAATCCGGCACCAGCGGCGAAGCGGTGGCGTTAATCAACTGCCCGAATTCGGTTTTGACCTCAAGGCGCTGGCGGTGCAGTTCGCGCAATTCATTGGCCAGCCCGTCGGCTTCTGCCTTCAATTGCTCAACGCTGGGGCCGGATGTTTTGCAGTCGGCAACAGCTTGTTGAGCAAACGCGTCAATCTGGGCATCGGTCAAAGTCAGCGCGGCCAATTCCAGCACGGTCAAATTGTGCGACAGGATATTAAGCGGGCGCGGCTCGCTGGTGGTTTCCTGAATTTCGCCTTTGGCGTTGATGGCACCAAATTTGGCCACGGGCCGATGGTTGAACAGGTGCCCTGCCTGGGCGGCGCGCTGTGCCAGTTTGCGACGGGGTTCTTCCAGCGTGCGTTTGATGTCGGCGGCGATCAGTGCAGCAGCATCGGTTTGGTTGACAGAGAAGGTCGTTACCGCGGTCAGGCGCTCGGTCTTGCTGCGGATGGCACTGTCAACCGCTTCCATGCTGCGGCTGGCCTCAAGGCGCAGCTTGTGCATTTTGGTGGCGATTGTTTCGCGCAATGATGTGTCTTGCTTCATTTGGTTCAATGGGCTTTGAATGGGTGGCTTGGCGGGAAAACGAGTTCCTTGATATTGCCGGTCAACTGCACCAAACTGGTGGGCGAGGTCAGGGCAGATACCAGCCATTGAACTTGATGCGGATTGAGGGACGCGATCAATTCGCGTCCGCTTGTCCACATGCCAATGGTTGCGCCTTCGGAATTTGATCGCACAGTCAATCCGGCGGGTGGGCCGGAATGAAGCTCGATATATTGCTGGTTTGGGTTCATGCCTGAATTTTAGACTTGAATTCAAAAAAGACATAAACCCGCTATTCCATTTGTCCGGCCACGGTTTGCCCTTTCAGAATTCGGGCCAATTGCTTTTCGCTGGTGGGCAATTTGTGCATGGCTTCAATGGCCGACAGTGTGGCATCTGGGCACCCGGCGCGGTGCGCTTGAATTTGGGCCAACAACGCTTTGGCCGACAACTGGCGTTCGCTGGCCAGTTGCTTCAAAGCGGCGTTGCGCGCTGGCAGTTGGCTACCGGCATGCAAGATGCCTCCCTTGTTGCTGCGGATGCCCAACAGTTTGTCCAGGCGGGTTTTGTGAGGCGCCTTGACGCACTGCCGCAGGGCACCAACAAGCCAGTGCATGAGGTGCGGTGTGAGTGGCTGGTTTGCCGACAACAGTTCGAGACTGTCCTCGGCCATCTTTTTGGCTTCAAGCGGTTTCATGGTGGTTTCCTCCTGCATCAAAAATCCAAATCGTCGGCACCGTCAAACCCAAACGACGGACGAGGGGACGTGGGCGGGTTGACCGCCACCAGCGGCGGCGCGTTGCTTGCGGATGGCGTACACCGACAGTACGCGGTCGGCTACCAGGTCAAGACTGGGGCGGGCGTTGCCTTCCTTGTCCGTCCAGGTGCCCACCTTCAGCGAACCGGCCACGCTTACGGCGTCGCCTTCACCCAGTGCCAGCAGTGCGGCCACGGCTTCGGGGCCAAAGGCCACCACGCTGGCGAAGAGGGTTTCGGCTGGGTTGCTGGTGGGTACACGCAAGCGCGCGGTGGCGTAGGGCCTGCCTGCTTTTGTGGCGCGGCTCTCGGGCGCTTTGATGAGCTTGCCTCGAATCAGTCCGTCGATCATTTCTTGTTCCTTGTCTTGCGGGTGTGGCGGGGTGTCCGGGAGAAACCAGACACCCCGTGTTCGATCAGGCTGGGCTTGAATCCAGCGCGGCCGCATAGTCCGCGTGCAGGCGTTGGCCTTCAGCGCAGCGGATACCCGTGCCAGCGGTGGCGGCGGTGCGTTCGCTGGTGCGACACGTCGGGCAGGCGTTGCGGTGGTCGTTCCAGGCGGCGCAGGCTTTGCGCCAGTCGGCATTCAGGTGAAACCACGGGATTGGGCGTGGTGTTGATGCCGTCGGGCTGGTGGCGACGGTGCCGACGGCGGGTGTCAGGCCGGATGAGGGCGCTTCGGTGGGCGCTTCAATTTCCGTTTGGATGGTGTGCGACAGTGCGACATGTGCGACATGTGCGACAGCGGGCCGTGCCGGGGTCTGCCGTTTGGCGGTGGCGCGGATGGCTTCAAGGTTAAGCATCTTGGCGCACCTCCCATGCGTCACCGACGGGGCGCACGTAGCCACGCTGGTGCAGTTCGTTGAGCATGGCCACAATGCCATCGGTCTTGAGCTTGCGCAGGTCGCGGTAGGGTACGTTGCGGACGATGTGGCGCACCGTGGGCAGGGCGTCCAAACCTTGCAACCAGTCCACCAGGCGGCGCAAGCTGGCGTCCTTGCGCTGTTCGCGGCCTGCCCCGGTCAGGCGTACGTGTTCCTTCAGATAGAAGTCGATCACCTCCATTGCGCCTTCTACCGTCGTTCCGTCGATCAGGTGGGTATGCGGATCGTTGAACATGGCAATGATGCCTGCCACGCGGGCAAGGTGTTCCGCTGCCTTGCTGGCGAAACCGCGGGCGTTTTCCAGCCTGCCACCAGGGCCTTGCTCCTTCTCGGCTTCGTTGTAAAACGCCACCCAGAGGGCCGTCGCTTCTTCGCTGAAGTGCAGCGCGCGCGGCTTGAGTTCGTAGCCGTCGCCTTCGGGCCAGAGGGTCGGGGCCATGCGCAGCAGCTCGGCCACGCGCTCGTTATAGGCCAACACATCGGTATCCGCTTTGGGGTCGGCACCGTTGAACATGCGGCTACCGGCCAAAGTCTCAGGCATGGCTATGAGGCACCGCGGTAACAGCCCTTGGTCGGCTGCCAGCGGGTCGGACAGCAGTTGCTTGAGTATCAGCGGCTGCACCATGATGTGCATGGCCATGCGCCTGCCCAGCAATGACGCAAAGCCGTTGCCACCTCGTACAGAATCCAGCGATTCACCGCTCCAGCCCTTGAGGAAAAACGCCATGGACGCCATGCGTTGCTGTTCGCGCATGCTGTGGCCTCCCAGCATTTCCCCACCTTCGGGCGAGAAGATGCCGATGGACGATTGGCCACGCAGCAGCCGCGCAATGCCCTCCACGGTGGCGTTGCTGGTGGTGATAGCCGTCGGCAACGGCTCTGCTGGTTCCTCGTCGCCCTTCTTGACCTGGGCACGGTCGCGCTTGTATTGCTCGTGGGCGCGGTGGTAGTTGCGGGCCTGTTCCTTGCGGTGGCGGTTGATCTCGTGGCAGGCAACATCGTCCACTGCGCTCTTGCGGTCTCCGCTGCCCCCGCCGGTCACAAAGTATTCCGACAAGGGCGCGCGCTGCCCGTGCGGCATCACCACATCGGCCAAAGGCTGCACCGCAAGGGATGCCGCTGCCAACACGCTGCTGGCGGCCATCGCATCCGGCGCTTGAACATCGCGCGCAATGGCGTAGGCGGCGCAGCCCAGCAGCACACCCAGCCCGTGAAACGGGAACGGGCCGGGGCGGTCGGTGGCCGGATCGTCTTGCAAGGGCACCAGCTCAGGCCACGGCGCATCCTCAATCGTTGGAAAGATGGCCTCGACTTGCTGCGGCGTGACGCGGCCCGCTGCAACGCTTGCGCCGTCGGGCAGTTCATCCCACTTGGTGGATCTGCGGTTCTGTTGAAGCGAAAGTACCTCGCCCAAATAGCTGTCGTTGTACTTCGCGGTCATACGCCCACCTTCGTGATAAAAGCCAAGTCGTTGATGCGCCCAACGGCCTGCAATAGTCGCTGGTGGGTGTCTGGGGTGGGGCGCTCGCCCTTGACCATGTCGGCCGCCACGATGGCCACAAACATAGACTCACGCTGCAAAATTTCCAGCGACTGCGCTGGGGCAATTACGCGCGATATGCGCTTTGGCTCGCGGCCCGTGCGCTCGCGCGGCGGGAACAGGTCGGTCATCTCGATGCCGAGAGACGAAACCACTTCCGCACCGCTGCACCCAGCGAAACAATGGAGCAGCACTGCCCCTTCCGGGGTTTCGCGAACAGAAAGTGATGGCCCCTTGTCGGCGTGCGCAGGGCACCGCGCGCTCCACTGTCCAGCCTGCCGTTGCCGCACCTTCTCAAGGCGGCTCAAAACCATTTCAATCGGATTCAAGCTCATTTCAGTCCTCCGCGCGTTCGATATCGTCGGCAAGCTGTTCCAGTTGGAGGGCCACCTCCGCCAGCGCGCTGGCAATGGGCGCTTCAAAGCTACCCCAGTTGCGGGGCGCATCAACATGGGCACTGATGCCATCAGCAATCTCAGGGCGGATTTTGGCGGCGTGGTCGATACCTTTAAGGATGCGCTGCGCTTCGCTGGCAAAGGCGCACACCTGCACCACAGACTTGAGGTGCAAAACATCGATGTTGGTCACGCTTTTGCGGGTTTTGGGCAATGCAGCGGCTTGACCGGCTGTTGCGGTCTTGTTCTCGGCGTTCATTTTGGTGCCCCTTCAGGCGTTGGATTTTTGGAAGGTGTGGGCGCGCTTGATGGCGGTTGCGCTGCGCAGGATCAGGCCAGTAATGGCGTGCAGGTGTGCCAGCGTCGGCTCTTCGCCACCTTCGGGCATGGCGTTCAACGCTTTGACCAAGTTGTGACGGATCAGCGGGATCAGGCTTGCCGCGTCAGGGTGCAGGGCGGTGGTCTTGGCGGTCATTGGGCACCGCCTTCAATCGGGGGCTGGGCGTTTTGCAGGTCGTCCAACTGGGCCAACACCGCCTGAAGCTGTTTGCGAAGCCTCTCCACTTTGTTGCCCTTAACTGGAAAGCCGTGCTCAAATTCGCGCGCGGCCTCGGTCAGTTGGTTCCGCGCCTTGACAAACACCTCCTTAACCTTTTTGCGTTCGTCTTCGGTGCGGATGCGTCGGGTTGACTCATACCTAACCGGCGGTGTCGGGTCGGTGATGATGGCCTTAAGCGCCTCGCGGATTGGCAATTCGGCAACGCGTTGCCGTTTTTCATCGGACAAGGCGGGCAGTTGTTTGGCCAATTGCATGTAGGCGCGGGCCGTACGCGGTGCCAAGTTGCAGTCGGTTTCAAGCCAGCTGGCCCACTCTCCGTGCTGAACCTGTTTCTTGGCTTCGATCAGCAGTTGACCCACCTCGAATGCGTATTCGGTGGCTTTGCGGGCGTGCCCCTCAAGTGCTTGCAAGCGGTAGCTAATGCGGGTAGCCAGTTCGGAGGCGGATGATTGGCCCACGTCCAAAACTTCCACGGTGGTGGTGGTGTTGGCAACGGCGGTCATTGCAGCACCTCCCCTACCAGGCCGATGGCCAGCATTGCGGACTGGGCCAGCTTCAGGGCGCGGGCGTTGTCGGGGCGGGGCTTGCGCAGCTCGGCCAGCACGCGGGCCAGTGCGTTCTCGGCATTGGCCACGGCGAAAAGATCGCGGTTGAAGTGGTTGCCAGCGTGGGCGGTGGTGATGTGCCCGTGGTGGGCGGTTTGCGCGCTGGGGCGCAGGGCAGTAGTTGCCAGTTGCATGGTCTTGGTTCCTTTGCGAACTTTCGGAACCACTCGCAGCGTTTTCACGCACTGCGGGTGGGCGTGGTGGTTGAAAACATGTGCAAAGCCATGCGGGCATCCTTGCGGGTAGCCCCCACCACGCCAAAAAACCATGCCGATGTCCGAATTCGGACATTGGTCAACCGGCTCAAAATTGAGCGGGCTATGAAATTTGGGCGCAACAAAACCCACTGTTTCGTCGTGGGCTGCATACGCTTTGCAATAGGTGTTTTCAAGCACCGGGCCTCTCGGCTTGCGGCCATTGTGGCACACCACAACGCGCGCAATCATTGGTTTTGCCTTAGAATTTGCCTCAGTCGATTGTTCTTGACTGTTCATTTTGAAGCCTGCCACCGTGCCCTGGTGGTGGGCTTTTCTCATTTCAGCCTTGCCCGGATGGCGTTTTTGGTCACGGGCGCGGCGGCGTTCGTCGCGACGAGGTGGTTTGTTGCGGGCTTCGATCACGCCGCACCCCTCAGCAGGCGGCGGATTTCCTTCACAGGCCATGCCAGACGGCCATTGATGCGGAGCGGGCGGATCGGGCCTGCCTCGCTGGATGCCCAGGCACGCAAGGTCTGGGGCGCGCGGCTCAGGTAGTGTGCCGCCGGGGCCGTTGCCAAGACTGGGGCCGTCACAGCCTCAAGTGGGGGGAATGTGGTTGCCATTGCCATACCGAGAGGTTCCTCGTTGTTGATATGGCGCAATGGTGCCGGGGTTGGCACCAAATTCCTATAGCAAAAACAGTTTATGTCCGGGGACAAAAACCGTTTGTGTCCAGCGGCGAATAAACAGCATCTCCCTTCAATTCGCCTGGTTGAAACCAGTCTGGCACAGCACCACCGTTGTGAATTGGAAGCTTGAAGCTGATATTGAAAAACGGCGTTCCTTCGTCCGGCTTCACCTGAAGTCCCTCCACCTCGACCAACTGCGCGTCAAGCAAACCCTCGTACCACGACCAAACCTGTGAGCCTTCGCTTGCTGGGTTTTTGACCGCAAATACCAGCGGCAAACCTTCTGTGCGAAGGATCGTGTAGCGGTCAGACTTCATCGCGTACTTTGCTTTTCGAATCGATCTTCGTACGGCTGCATCCTCGGTTAGCCCCTTGGCCTTGCGGCTTGTCCAATGCTGGGCGATCCAACCGTCAGCCTGCTTCACCTGTTCGCCAATGACGTTTATACGCCACCAGCGCGCAAGCAACACAGCCACATCGCGGGCTTCGTTCTTGGGCCTACCGCCCTTCGGGATCGTCACGGTTTCACGCTGCTTTGGCGCGGCGCTGCTGTTCTTGGGCCTACCGCCCTTCGGGATCGTCACGGTTTCACGCTGCTTTGGCGCGGCGCTGCTGTTCTTGGGCCTACCGCCCTTCGGGATCGTCACGGTTTCACGCTGCTTTGGCGCGGCGCTGCTGTTCTTGGGCCTCATGGCATCACCCCTGTTCGATGCACCCCTGAAATGAAAAAACGCACCGCCGGTCAGGGTGTCCGGTTTTCGCCAGCGGGGATCAGCCGTGGGCTAGGTGCGTTGCCGTGATGTTACTGCACTTGGCTGGTGGGCGGTGGGCGGTTTTCTGTCGCACGTGTCGCACACTGTCGCACGTGTCGCACGTGTCGCACTGTCGCACACAATCGCAGTTGAATTTCAGCCTATCAGCATTTGTCGCACCTGTCGCACCTGTCGCACCGTCGCACACCATGCCAAAGGGGTGTAAATGGCCCTGAAAAACCCTTCTCACCTATATTTATATATATATTTATCATTTTGGTATCTAAGGGTATAGTGTGATTGAGCGACAGGGCAATACTTCCACCTTTGGCAATGTTTCAGGCCACCAGCGTGAGCGCGCCAGGCGTGGCGTTGCGGTCGAACTGCACCCCGGCCTGTTCCAGAATCCACGCTTCGATCACCTCATGATGGACGCGCAGTAGGTCTAACGGGCGGACGCGGTAATGCTTCTCTGCCGTGGCACTGGGTTTGTGGCCTTGAATCTGCGCGGCCACACCTGCCGGAATTTCCAGCCACTCGGACAAGCTGCCAAATGAGCGGCGCAGGCCGTGCAGCGTCACGTCAACCCCAGCCACTTGGCAGGCGGTGGCGTGCAGTTTGGTGGGCGTTGATATGGGGCCATCGGCGCGTGAGCTGGCGAAGACGTGTTCGCCACGCCGGGGCAGGGCGGCTACCAGGTGGTGCACGTAGGGCGTGAGCGGGATCACGCGCTGCCCTTCTACCTTGTCCCGGATGGTCAGGCCACGCCACTGGGTGTTTACATCCTCCCATTTCAAGCCCAGCACCTCCCCCGGCCTTGCGCCGGTCAACAGCAGCACCTGTAAGTAGGCGGCGGCGGTGGCGTTGCCCAGTTGCTGCACAGCGCCAAACCACGCGGGCAATTGCTCCTTCAGCAGTGCGTCGGTCTTGGCGGTGGACTTGCCCAGTGCCTCCCTTGTTTTCTTCGTCTTGGCTGGGTTCTCGGATGGCAAGGCGCTGGCGTAGCGCGGATGCTCGGCACACCAGCCAAGAAACACCTTGAGGCATCGCCAGCACAGTCGGGCGTAGGTGGCGCGGGTCTTGGCTTGCTCTACCGCCCACGCTTCGATCACGTCGGACGTGAGTTCCTTCAGCTTCAGCCCCAGTAGCGCATGGATGGGGCCGGGCAGGGTGGTTGGTGCGGCTCCGTCCTTGCCGATGGTCTTGCCACGTTTGGCGGGCCTGCCCCCGGCATCGGCCATCTTGAGGTGGTCAGCGTAGTGGCGCTCTCCCCAGACGGCGCGGCGCTCTTCCAGGTACTCGGCCCAAACACTGCCCACTGTGGTGGCCTCTACGGCCCTTTGGCGCTTGCTGGCCTCAAGGTCTTGGCGCTGCTGTTGCTGCACCTCTCTGGGGTCTTGGCCGTTGTCCACCAGTTGCTTGAGTTCGTTCGCACGCTTGCGCGCATCACCCAGCGTCCATTCCAGTGTGGTGCCAATGGCTATGCGGATGGTGTTGCCGTGCAGCCGAGCTTCAAAGGCGTAGGTCTTGCGCCCACCAGGCGTAGCACGCAGCAGCAGGGACGGGGCGTCGGTGTCCCATAGGAATGATTGAGCCTTGCCGGGCGGGCAGGCGAAGGAATCGACGCGGCCCGCGGTCAGGCGCACGCGGTTGGTGGTGGGGGTGTTGGTGGCCATGATGGTGGTGTTTTGGAATCTGTAGGCAATCTGTAGGCAAACTGGATCCACAGAGGCACACACCAATCAACACATGGCGGGATGGTTTTCCCCCTTGACGGCGGGGAAGTGCCTCGTAAATCAACACTTCGGAATATACCTGAAAACATCATCCGGCGGACTTTTAATCCGTAGGTCGGGCGTTCGAGTCGCCCACGTCCCACCAAATAAAAAGCACTTAGGTATAACAGCCTAAGTGCTTTTTTGTTGCCTACGTAATGCGATTGACTCCTGAATCAAAGTGCTCCTGGTTGTTCGTATGTAGCCAAGTGCGTATTCACCCCGGAGTCCTGTTTAATTTTATATTAACAATATATGTTATGTAAAATTTTTAAAAAACAAACATAAATGGTCTTAAGAAACAAGAAGAGAAATTAGCGGGAGTTTTCAATGATGGAAAGCGCAGAAAACCTGCGCTTCATGTCGCCATGGTAGTACATGCGCACCGTGATTGCTGGATCATGATGTCCCAAGCGTTCGGCAGCATCGGCAATCGAGAACTGTGCATTGATGGCTTCAGAAGCCCCAGAATGGCGAAACCAATGGGGCGAGATCTGGCACAAACGCTGTGCCAAGGTATTGCGTTCAGAAAGGCTCAGCTTGTCAAAAGGAGCGCCATGCTCAGTTTCAGATTGCAATAGAAAATTCGCCGCTTGCGTTCCCAAGTATTTGACTTCGTTGAACAAGGTACGCGATGTCAGCGTTTGTACAGGCTGATCAAGTGCTGTACCTGGCCGTGGTCGCAAAGGTAGTACAGCCGGATCTTTTTCATGGGGTGACGGCAGTGGACGCATGCCCAACGAAGTGCGATACACCATCAGTTCCTGCAACACTTGCGGCGTGATTTCGACAGTGCGCAACTTGCGGCCTTTGCCATATACATTCACAACCCACATGTCCTTGCCCAGCTGACGGAAATCCGCCATCCTGAGCTGGGCCAGTTCCGACACCCGTAACCACAGGTTGAACAATGCGACCGTGATCCAGCGCAACCGCTGCAGCCGTTGTTGTTCAACTTGTAAGCTGGTCTGGGCTTGCAACCAGGCAATGGTGTGCAGGAAGTGCGTGTAAATTTCAGGTTCAAACAAACGGTCGGTGCGGACTTGTGTCGGGGTCAGGAATTTGCCCACTTGTGCAAATGGGTTGAAGTCCAGCAGGGCGGGGGTGTGGGCCACACGCCTGGCGTTGTTGAAGCGGTACAGGGACGACAGCGCCGCCACCAGTTGTGTTACCGAACGCGGTGACTTGGCACGGTGAAAAGGGTTCTTCTGCAGCCCCACATGGTTGGGGGCGGCATACAAGTTGGCAATCTGCTCTGCCGCGATGGCAGGGGTGTCGTGCCCCAACGTCTGCACAAAGCGGTGCGTGTCCAGCGTGTGGGCACGCCGCAGCAAATCTGGGTGGTGGCCGTAACTCTGTTCCAGAAAGTACAGCCAGTACACCACCGCGCGCTGGTAGGCACGGTAGGTGTGCGGGCTCTTGAGCCGGAACGGTTCCAGCCAGTTGTTCACCGCCGTCTTGTCGGGCCACGCTTCATCAGAAAGAGATGCTGCCAATGGCGTCTGGGATAAAAGCGGTACGGCATCTGCCGTCAATTGCAGCGCGGAAGCATCAACAGCGGCTTTCTTGTCAAACAGACTCATGGTGCAACTTTCAAAGGGGTAGTCCACTGCCTAAACACGGCTGAAGACGGTATTTTGCCACGTTATTTCCGATAAATTACATTATCGGAAGTAGGATGCATAAATCAGTTAGAAATTGACGTATTACGTCATTTTTTTACGTAAAATCAAGGTTTTTACGTTTGTTGTGTTATTCACCATGTCCCTTGATCCTGTTGCCTCTTCTGCCGCTCACGACGCCGCTGCACACCAGCTGGTTCTGACTATTCTGGGCGGGTTGTCCGAAAAAAAAGCGCCATCGGCGCGCGAGGCCTATGCAACCTTGCTGCCCGCATTGGCCAGCCATGACGGGGATGTGCCGACGGGCGCCAGATTGGTGGACTGTGTGCAGTGGTTCAACGCCAACCGCCCCGCGGGCATGGCGCGCATTCCTGTTGGCACCGCAGGTGTGGCGCAGGAATGCGTGACCAGTTACCGGCGCCAGTTGGTGCAAAGCATTGTCCGGCACGACGTTGGTCATCCGACCTTGCCAGCGGACTTGCTGCAGGAGTTCAACGCATGGTTGCAGCGGCTGGTGGACATCACGCACGCCGGGTTGCAGCGGGAGTTCACGCAGGAGCTGGCCGCCTTGCGCGCACAGGCCACCGAAGAAAGCACACGTTTGGCCGAGCAACACGCCCAGCAGCTGGCGCAGTTGCAAAGCGCGTGTGATGCCACCCAGTCGGCACTCAGCGCCAGCGAAAATCAGCGGCACGCTCTGGAAAACACCTTAAGTGCCCAGGCACAGGAAATTGAGCGGCTAGAGGTGATGGCAGAGACCTTGCAACAGCGTTTGGCGGCCAGCACGCAGCAAGCACAGGCGCAGCAACAAACCTTGCAGCAACTGGACAACCAGCTGACGCAATCGCAGCAGGCCCTGCAGGCGGCACAACAAGCGGAAGATGCGGAACGCAAGGAGCGGTTGCTGTTGCTCGACACCCTGCGGGTACAGGAACAGGAGCTGATCCGTGAGAAAGAACGCCACCAAGCCACACTCCAGGCGCGCCAGACATTGGAACGCTACTGGCAGGAAGAAAAGGACAAGACCCACCAGTTGCAACAGG
The DNA here is from genome assembly GCF_002837135.1 of Macromonas bipunctata. Lineage (GTDB taxonomy): Bacteria > Pseudomonadota > Gammaproteobacteria > Burkholderiales > Burkholderiaceae_C > Macromonas_A > Macromonas_A bipunctata. The sequence goes on from NZ_NWBQ01000038.1 coordinate 13,864, forward strand.
CGTTGACCGAGCTACAGCTGGCAAGCGCACCCGCCGCCCCGGCCAACACGGCACCACGCGCGGCAGCGGCGCGGGTGCAGTGGAAGCAAGGTGGTGCTACGCGCAAGCTGGGCAGAAAAAAGCCCCCTGCGGCTCAGCGCACAGGGGGCTTACGTTAACGGATCAGATGGGAAGGGCGGCTGTCCGGTTCAGAGCACGTCGCTGGCGTAGTCGGCCAACCGTGAGCGTTCACCGCGAGCCAAGGTGATGTGGCCGCCATGCGGCCAGCCCTTGAAGCGATCCACGGCATAGGTCAGGCCCGAGGAGCCTTCCGTTAGGTAGGGCGTGTCAATCTGTGCCAGGTTGCCCATACAGACGATCTTGGTGCCCGGCCCGGCGCGGGTGATGAGGGTTTTCATCTGCTTGGGCGTCAGGTTCTGTGCTTCGTCGATGATGACGTACTTGTTCATGAAGGTGCGCCCGCGCATGAAATTCATGCTCTTGACCTTGATGCGGCTGCGGATGAGCTCATTGGTAGCGGCGCGGCCCCATTCACCGGCGTTGCCGCCGTCGCCCTTGGCCAGGAATTCCAGGTTGTCGTCCAGCGCGCCCATCCAGGGGCCCATCTTTTCTTCCTCGGTACCTGGCAGGAAGCCAATGTCCTCGCCCACATTGACGGTGGCGCGGGTCATGATGATCTCGGTGTAGCGGCGTTCGTCAAGCACCTGGGTCAGGCCAGCGGCCAGCGCCATCAGTGTCTTGCCGGTACCGGCGGTGCCGGCCAGCGTGACGAAATCGATCTCGGGATCCAGCAGCAGGTTAAGCGCGAAGTTCTGTTCGCGGTTGCGGCTGCTCACGCCCCAGACGGCGTTCTTGAGGTGGGTGTAGTCCTTGAGGGTCTTGAGCACCGCCTGCTTGCCCCGGATTTCTGTCACGCGGGCGTACAGCGCGGGCTCGCCGGGGGCCTCGAAGTACACGAACTGGTTGATGGTGAACTGGTCCACTACCGGGCCGCTGACGCGGTAGTAGGTCTGACCTTGCTGTTGCCAGCTTTCGAGGTTCTTGCTCTGGCGGCTCCAGAAGTCGGTGGGCAGCGCCAGCGCGCCGGAGTACAGCAGCTCGTCGTCGCCCAGCACCTTGTCGTTCTGGTAGTCCTCGGCGGCCAGACCCAGCGCACGCGCCTTGACGCGCATGTTGATGTCCTTAGACACCAGCACCACTTCGCGGCTGGGGTAACGCTGGCACAGGGCATGCACCACGCCCAGGATCTGGTTGTCGGCCTTGCCCTGCGGCAGGCTGTTGGGCAGATCGTAATGCAGCGGCTCGGTCTGGAAGAACAGCAGGCCAGTGGCCTCGCGGTTGCCCAGCGCGGCCAATGGCAGGCCGTGGGCCATGTCGGCGCCGGACTGGCTGGCCAGGGTATCGAGCGAGCGGCTGGCCTGGCGCGCGTTGCGGGCGACTTCGCTCATGCCCTTCTTGTTGCTGTCAAGCTCCTCGAGCACGATCATCGGCAGGTAGATGTCGTGTTCCTCAAAACGGAACAGGCTCATCGGGTCGTGCATCAGCACGTTGGTGTCCAGCACAAACAGACGCTTGCTGTCGTTGGTGGCGGGCGATACGACATTGGAAACGGCGGCAGCCAGGCTGGAGGGCGCCGTTGCAGCTTTGGTCTGGGTCTGGCGGGATGCCGCTGCACCGGTCTTGCGGCGGCGTGTGGACGAGGAAGTGGCAGCGGGTGCTGGCGCGGCAGCAACCACGGGGGGCGGTGCTACGGGCTCCGGCGCCGGTGCTGGAACACGATTGGCTTGCTGGGTAGCGAGCCCGGTGGCAGCAGAGGCTGCCAGTGCCGCAGCAGCGACCTGGCGCGTACGGCGCGAGGCCCGCTTTGAAACGGGCGCAGGTGGCGCGGCCTCCGCAGTAACCGACATAGGCGAGACGACCTCCTCGGACATTGCAGGCGCGGCAGCTTCCTGCAGCGCAGCCACGGCGCTGACGGACAGGTTGTCGGCAGAGGCGGCAACGCGTCGGGCACGGCGGGTGCTGCTGCCCGCACGACCAGGGGGGGGCGTGGCAACGGTATCGGGTGCTGGCACTGCCACAGCGTCCATTTGTTCAACCGGAGCGGCGGTGGTGGCAGCGGCTTCAAACACATGCGACGCCAGGCGAGCGGCTTTCTTGGTGGGGGCAGGAGGCAGTGGCATGGTGGATTGTTCCGTTCAAAACCGGGAAAAACAAAAGCCGTCCGGCACTGCTGTGCCAAACGGCTTGATCAAAACATGAAAACCAGGGTCACCGGTGTGGCTTGCATGCAAACATTATGCACCAGCAGTGACCAGCCCCTGCAGCAGGGGAAACAAGGCTGAAAAGGCTCAGGCGGTGGCGTTGAGAGCCTGTACGGCCTGCAGCACTTCCTCCACGTGGCCGGGCACCTTGAGGCCACGCCATTCCTGCTTGAGGACGCCATCGGCGCCGATGAGAAAGGTGCTGCGCTCGATACCCTTGACCTTCTTGCCGTACATGATCTTGTTCTTGACCACGCCAAACATGTGGCACATCTTCTCTTCGGTGTCGGCGATGAGTTCGAACGGCAGCCCCAGATTGGCCTTGAACTCGTCGTGGGATTTCATGTTGTCGCGCGAAACGCCAAACACCAGCGCGCCGGCCTGGACAAAATCTTCGTACTTGTCGCGGAACTGCATGGCCTCGGTGGTGCAACCGGGGGTGTTGTCCTTGGGGTAGAAATACAGCACCACCGTCTGGCCCACGTGCGACTGGTGGGTCACCTTGACACCGTTGGTCGCGTTGGCTTCAAATTCGGGAATGTGTTTGTTGACGACGACTGCCATAGATGCGGGTACCCTGGAGAGATGGTGGTTGTTGCTTGTTCTGAGCCGGCACGCGCGCTTCGCTTGAAATGAAAGTGAGGCGTCCGGTGGGTTAGCCCTCTATTTTACCGTGAAGCACCAGTAGCATAGGGGTGTGGGTGCTTTTTTGCCCGTCAGGCGTTTTCCAGCAGCAATGCCAATGCCACCTTGCGCCCTTCGGCGGCCAGGATGTTGTAGGTGCGGCAGGCGGCCAGGCTGTCCATGGTCTCGACGCCGATGCGGCGCCCGATCAGGCCTTGCAGCAGGCTGGGATGCGGAAAGCGCAGCCGCTGGCCGCTGCCAAACAGCACCAGCTCGGGCTGGCTCTCGCCCAGCTGGTCGAAGTGGCGCGCCTCGATGGCCTCGAAGCGGTGGCAGTCCCACAGCACGAGCTCGGCCTGGGCGCTGATGAGCACGCTCTGGTGGTACTTCTGACCGTTGACGGCGATCCAGCCCGGGCCGTGGGCGTTGATGGTGAGGCTGTCGGAGCGGTCGGGTTGCAGTTTCATGCTGGCAAGTCTGGGGTTGGGGGCCAAAGTGTGGTGAAATTATAGGTTTCACCCATTCCCTGCCGTCTATGCCTGTGAACACGATTCCGAAATCCGCCAAACTGGCCAATGTCTGCTACGACATCCGCGGGCCCGTGCTGGACAAAGCGCGCCAGATGGAAGAGGATGGCCACAAGATCATCAAGCTCAACATTGGCAATCTCGCGGTGTTCGGTCTGGAGCCGCCCGAAGAAATCGTGCAGGACATGATCCGCAACCTGCCGCAGGCGGCGGGCTACACCGACAGCAAGGGCCTGTTTGCACCGCGCAAGTCCATCGTGCACTACATGCAGCAAAAGCGGGTGGCGGGCGTGACGGTGGATGATGTGTACCTGGGCAACGGCGCCAGCGAACTGATTGCGATGTCGATGAACGCGCTGCTCAACCCGGGCGACGAGATTTTGGTGCCCGCGCCGGACTACCCGCTGTGGACGGCGTCGGTGTCGCTCTCGGGTGGCACCCCGGTGCATTACATGTGCGACGAGCAGGCGGACTGGAACCCGGATCTGGCCGACATCGAGCGCAAGATCACGCCCCGCACCAAGGGCATCGTGATCATCAACCCCAACAACCCCACCGGCGCGCTGTACCCCGACGCGGTGCTGCTGGCGATTGTGGAGCTGGCGCGCAAGCACGGCCTGATTGTGTTTGCCGACGAGATCTACGACAAGGTGCTGTACGACGGCAATGTTCATACCTCGATTGCGTCGCTGGCAGACGATGTGCCGTTCATCACCTTCAACGGCCTGAGCAAGAACTACCGCAGCTGCGGCTACCGCGCGGGCTGGATGGTGGTGTCGGGCGACAAGCGCCGCATTGGCGACTACATCGAGGGCCTGAACATGCTGGCTTCGATGCGGCTGTGCGCCAACACGCCGGGCCAGTTGGCGATCCAGACCGCGCTGGGTGGCTACCAGAGCATCAACGATCTGGTGGCGCCCAGCGGCCGCCTGTGCCGCCAGCGCGATCTGGCACACAAGCTGCTGACCGCGATTCCAGGGGTGACGTGCGTCAAGCCCAAGGCGGCGCTGTACATGTTTCCGCGCCTGGATCCCGAGGTCTACCCGATTGCGGACGACCAGCAGTTTGCCTACGAGCTGCTGGCCGAGGAAAAAGTGCTGATCGTGCAGGGCACGGGCTTCAACTTCCCGACGCCGGACCATTTCCGGCTGGTGTTCCTGCCGCACGAGGACGATCTGGGCGAGGCCGTGGGCCGCATTGCGCGCTTTCTGGCCGGTTACCGCAAGCGCCACGGCACTTGATTGAGTCCCCCGATTTTTATTTTTGATTTGAACTGGAACCCAAAACGATGAAACCGATTCAAGTAGGCCTGCTGGGCATTGGCACCGTGGGCAGCGGCACGTTCAACGTGCTCAAGCGCAACCAGGAAGAGATCAAGCGCCGCGCCGGGCGTGGCATCGAGATCACGATGGTGGCCGACCTCGACGTCGAGCGCGCCCGTGCGGTGGTGGGTGAGGGCGTGCAGGTGGTCAACGACGCGCGCGCCGTGATTGCGAACCCAGAGATCGACATTGTGGTGGAGCTGATTGGTGGCTACGGCATTGCCAAGGCGCTGGTGCTGGAAGCCATTGCGGCAGGCAAGCATGTGGTGACGGCCAACAAGGCGCTGCTGGCGGTACATGGCACCGAGATCTTTGCCGCTGCGCAGGCCCAGGGCGTGATGGTGGCGTTCGAGGCGGCGGTGGCCGGGGGTATCCCGATCATCAAGGCGCTGCGCGAGGGCCTGACGGCCAACAGCATCGAGTGGGTGGCGGGCATCATCAATGGCACCACCAACTTCATCCTGTCCGAAATGCGCGACAAGGGGTTGGACTTTGACGTGGTGCTCAAGGAAGCGCAGCGTCTGGGTTATGCCGAGGCCGACCCAACCTTTGACATTGAAGGCGTGGACGCGGCACACAAGGCCACGATCATGAGCGCGATTGCCTACGGCATTCCGGTGCAGTTTGACAAGGCGTATGTCGAAGGCATCACCAAGCTGGGCGCGGCCGACATCAAGTACGCCGAGCAACTGGGCTACCGCATCAAGCTGCTGGGCATTGCCAAGCGTGCGGCGCAGGGTATCGAATTGCGCGTCCACCCCTGCCTGGTGCCCGCCAAGCGCCTGATTGCCAATGTGGAAGGTGCGATGAACGCCGTGATGGTGCAGGGCGATGCCGTGGGCACCACGCTGTACTACGGCAAGGGTGCGGGCTCCGAGCCCACCGCCAGCGCGGTGATTGCCGATCTGGTGGACATTGCGCGGCTGCACACCGCCGACCCGCAGAACCGCGTGCCGCATTTGGCGTTCCAGCCCAGCGCGCTCAGCGACCTGCCGGTGCTGCCGATGAGCGAGGTGGTGACGAGCTACTACCTGCGCCTGCGTGTGGCCGACCAGGCGGGCGTGCTGGCGCAAGTGACCGGGATTCTGGCCGGGGCGGGCATCAGCATTGACGCGATGTTGCAGCGCGAAGCCGATGAGGTGGGCGGCGAGGGTTCGACCCAGACCGACCTGATCATCCTGACGCACGACACCCGCGAAGGCACGATGGACGCGGCGCTGGCGCAGATGCAGATGCAGGGTCTGCCGACCGTGCTGGGTGCCATCACCCGCATCCGCAAAGAGGAGTTGGCCTGAGATGTTGTACCTGTCCACACGCGGCCACCCCGACCGCAAGCATTTCTGTGAAATCCTGCTGGAGGGCCTGGCGCCCGATGGCGGGCTGTACCTGCCCGAGTCGTACCCGCAAGTTTCGGGCGCCACGCTGACCGAATGGCGTGAGGTCTACCACAAGCAGGGTTACGCCGAGCTGGCGTTCCGCATCCTGTCGCTGTACATCGACGACATTCCCGCCGCCGACTTGCGCGCCCTGTGCGCCAAGACCTACACCGCCGAGGTGTTTGGCACCGGCGAGATTGTGCCGCTGCGCCACCTGGAAAATGGCCTGTGGATCGAGGCCCTGTCGAACGGCCCCACGCTGGCGTTCAAGGACATGGCCATGCAGTTGCTGGGCAACTTGTTTGAGTACGAACTGGCGCGCCGGGGCGAGGAGCTCAACATCTTTGGCGCCACCAGCGGCGACACCGGCAGCGCAGCGGAATACGCCATGCGCGGCAAGCGGGGCGTGCGCGTGTTCATGACCAGCCCGAACGGGCGCATGAGCCCGTTCCAGCAGGCGCAGATGTTCAGCCTGCTCGACGAGAACATCCACAACATCGCCATTGACGGTGTGTTTGACGACTGCCAGGACATCGTGAAGGCGGTGTCGAACGATCTGGAATTCAAGCGCCGCTACAAGATCGGCACGGTGAATTCGATCAACTGGGCGCGGCTGCTGGCGCAGGTGGTGTACTACTTTGCAGGTTACATCCAGGCCACCGAGTCGAACGAGCAGGTGGTGGACTTCACGGTGCCCAGCGGCAACTTTGGCAATGTGTGCGCCGGGCACGTGGCGCGCATGATGGGCCTGCCGATCCGCCAGCTGGTGGTGGCCACGAACGAGAACGATGTGCTCGACGAATTCTTCCGCACCGGCGTGTACCGCGTGCGCGGCAGCGCCGACACGTTCGAGACCTCCAGCCCGTCGATGGACATTTCCAAGGCCAGCAACTTCGAGCGCTTCGTGTTCGACCTGCTGGGCCGCGACGCAGCGCGCACGCAGGTGCTGTTTGGCCAGGCGCTGGCCCGCGACGGCCAGTTCGACCTGAGTGCGGATCCGCTGTTTGCGCAGGCGGCCAGCCGCTACGGTTTTGTCAGCGGCAAGAGCACGCACGCCAACCGCTTGGACACCATCCGCGACACGTGGGAGCGTTTTGGCCAGATGATCGACACCCACACCGCCGACGGCGTGAAGGTGGCGCGCGAATACATCCGCGACAACGTGCCGATGGTGGTGCTGGAAACGGCGTTGCCGATCAAGTTTGCCGCCACGCTGGTGGAGGCGCTGGGTCGCGAGCCGGAGCGTCCGGCCAAGTTCGAGGGCATTGAAGCCTTGCCCAAGCGCGTGCAGGTGATGCCCGCCGATGTGGCGCAGGTCAAGGCCTACATCGCGGCGCATTGCCCGGCCTGACGGCCGGAACAACCACGGCCCAGCGTTTGATCCTGGGCCACGGCGGGGCGGTATCTGGCAGCAGGTAGCGCCCCGCGGGTTTTTGCGCCCCCACCGGGCTTACATGGTGTAGTCGGGGCCGTGGCCTTGCATGGCCTTGGTGATGAGGTCGCGCGAGAGGCGGTCGCTGAGGAATTCGGCAAAGCGCAGCACGAACTGGCGCAGGTAGGCCCCGCGCTTGAAGGCCACGCGCGCCACGTTCTGGCCAAACAGGTAGCCTGCCGGGCGTGACTGCAGTTCGGGGTTGCGCTCTTCGCCCTGCATCGCCATTTCGGCGACGATGCCCACCCCCAGCCCGAGTTGCACGTAGGTCTTGATGACGTCGGAGTCGATGGCTTCGAGCACCACGTTGGGCTTGAGCTGGCGCTGGGCAAAGGCCAGGTCGATGCGGGTACGCCCGGTGAACGACGGGTGGTAGGTGATGAGCGGGTACTGCACCAGGTCTTCGAGGCTGATGCGCTCCTTGTCCAGCAGCGGGTGCGCAAAGGGCAGCACCAGCACGTGCTGCCAGTCGTAGCACGGCAGGGTGATGAGTTCCTCGTACTGGCTCAGGGATTCGGTGGCCATGCCGATGTCGGCCACGTCGTCGAGCAGCATCTTGGCCACTTCGTCGGGTGTGCCCTGGTGCAGGCTGATGGCGACCTTGGGGTAGGCGTGGCGCAGCTTGGCCACCGGGCCGGGCAGCACGTAGCGCGCCTGGGTGTGGGTGGTGGCGATGCTGAGGGTGCCGCTGTCCTGCGCCGAGAACTGCTCGCCGATGCGCTTGAGGTTGCTGACCTCGCGCAGGATGATGTCGATGCTGCGCAGCACGTGCTGGCCGGGTTCGGTCACGCGCTTGATACGCTTGCCGTGGCGGGCAAAGATGTCCACGCCCAGCTCGTCCTCGAGCTCGATGATGGCCTTGGACACGCCGGGCTGCGAGGTGTGCAGCGCCTTGGCGGCTTCGGTCAGGTTGAGGTTGCGGCGCACCGCCTCCTGCACAAAGCGGAACTGGTGCAGGTTCATGCGCTGGTGCCCAGGGCGATGTGGGCCAGCAGCGCGGTCAGGCGCGGGTCTTCACCGGCGGCGGGCAGGCGCTCGAAGCGCACGCCAGGGTGGGCGTGCTGCAGGTCTTGCATCAGCTGGGGCAGGTCTTCGCGGGCGTGCTTGCCCATGCCAAAGAACAGCGGCAGCACGCGCACGTGGCTGCAGCCCTGGGCCACCAGCTGTGCCGCCGCCGTGGGCAGGTCGGGCGTGGACAGTTCAAGGTAGGCGCACGCCACGGGCACGCCTGCGTCGCGCTGGCGCACGGCGTTGGCCACCGCTTCCACCGGCAGGTGCCACAGCGGGTCGCGCGAACCGTGGGCAAACACAATCACACCAAGCATGGGGGTTTTCTTTCGTAAAAGGGGTTGTTAGCGTTTGAGCACCAGCCAGCCAAACGCACCCAGCGAGGCCAGCGAGTACAGCAGCGACGGCGACGCCGCCGCCAGCCACGGCTGCCACTGGCGCAGGTTGCCGATGTAGCCGAACACGTTGTTGAGCAGGAAGAAGCTGATGCCGATCATGACCCCGGCAAAGACGTAGGCGGCCACGCCACCGCTGCGGAAATGCAGGTAGGCGAACGGCAGCGCCAGCACCACCATCACCAGGCAGCTTAGGGGGTAGAACACCTTGCGCCAGAACTCGATGGCGTAGCTCTGGGCGTTCTGGTTGTTGGCCTGCAGGTGCTGGATGCAGGTGAAGAGGTCGAGCGTGCGCATGCGGTCGGGCTTGAGCAGAGCCACCGACACCATGTCAGCGCTGATGTGGGTGGGCCAGTCGTACTGTGGCAGGGCCTGGGTCTCGATGTAGGCGGTACTGGCGGCCTGGGTGTGGAAGATGTGGCGTTGCACCTGTGCCAGCGCCCAGTGCGTGCGCCCGTCCGTGGCCACAATGCGCCCGCGCTGGGCCTGGGTGGTGGACAGCAGGCGCCCCTCGGGCGTGAACTCGAACAGGCGCACCTGCTCCAGTGTGCCGTCGGGCTGCAGCGCGCCCACGTTGACGGAGTATTGCCGCGCGTCGTCGCGCTCCTTGAGCCAAGCGCCGGTGCGCCCGATGCTGATGCCGCCCTTGAACTGGGCCTTGAGCAGCTGCGCCTGGCGGTCGGCCCACGGTGCCACGTAGTCGCCCATGGCAAAGGTCAGCACCACGAACACGGCGCCCAGGCCCAGCAGCAGGCGCAGTGCACGCCACGGCCCCAGCCCGCTGGTGCGCAGGATGGTGTATTCGGAGCTTTCGGCCAGCCGCGCCAGCACGAACACGGTGCCAATCAGCACCGAGATCGGCAGCAGCTCGTAGATGCGGTTGGGCGTGAACAGCGTCACGTACCACAGCGCGTGCTGCAGGCCGTACACCAGCTCGGGGTTGAAGGGCGAGACGCGGCCCAGCGCCGAGAGTTCGTCCACCAGGTCAAAAAACGAGAACAGGGCGATGAAGGCCAGCAGCACAAAGCCCACCGCGCGCAGGATTTCGCCATAGATGAGGCGGCGCATGGTTTTCATGGAGTGGCCCTCCAGCGTTGCAAAGCTTCCCAGGGGTGGGTCAGGCTCAGGTTGTGGTGGCGCAGCAGCAGCCACGCCACCGACAGCGCCAGCACGCTGCCGTGCAGGCCCAGCATCAGCGGCCAGAAGCCCACCAGGCCCCGGCTGGCCCAGGTCTGCCCGACGTTGAGCAGGTTGTAGTAGCAGATGAAGGCAAACAGCATGAAGGCCAGGTTGCCGCCGCGCCCGGCGCGCGGGTTGCCCGCCGCCACCGCAATGCCCAGCACCGTGAAGTTGAGCGCGGTCAGCGCCATGCCGATGCGCCAGCCCAGTTCGGCCAGGCGCGCGCGGTCGGGGCGCTGCCACAGGCTGATGCTGGAGAGCGACTTGAGCTGCAGCTGGCCCGTCTGTGCGCTTGGCTTGTCGCCAATGCGCAGGCCGTAGCGCTCGAATTCGCTGATCTTGAGGCCGCCGTCGGGGGCGCGGTCCAGGCGCTGGCCGTGGTCGAGCACCAGGAACTGGCTGTCGTACAGCCATTCGATGCGGCCCGCGCGGGCGGAGGTCACGCTTTCGCTGCCGTCGGGCTCCACGCTGGAGATGAAGACGTTGCGGCCTTCCCGGCCCTGGGTGCCGTCCTTGTCGATGAAGAACACGCGCCGGCCATCGGCCGATTCCTGGAACTGGCCCGGCGCCACGCGCTCCAGATCGCCCCGGCGCTCGTAACGGTCGGTCAACTGGTCGATCTGACGGTTGGCCCACGGCCAGACCCACAGCGTCAGCACCGTGACCGCCACCAGCACCGGCCACGCAAAGGCCAGCACCGGGCGCACCAGGTGCAGCACGCCCCTGCCACTGCCAAACCAGATCACCATCTCGCTGTCGCGGTACATGCGCGACAGGGTGGAGACAATGGCGATGAACAGCGCCAGCGTCAGCACCATGGGCAGACGGCCCAGCACGGTGTAGGTCAGCACCAGCACGATCTCTTGCGGGTTGACGCTGCCCTTGTTGGCCAGCCCCAGCGTGCGGATGAGCAGCATAGTGATGACGATGGTGAACAGGATCAGCAAAGTGGCGCCGAAACTGCGGGCCAGCTCTTGCCGGACAGAGGAATGGAATAACATGTTGCGGTTCTAATTTGGGTGTGTATTATGGACTTTGAACTTCAAGACCTCGGTGGGTCGCAGGCAAGCGCGTTGGCGGTCGATGCGTGGGTGGTGTTGTGGCCGGATGCGTGCGGCCCGGTGGCGGCAGAAGCACCGGCGAGTGGCCCGCTGCACGACTGGGCGCAGGACGCCGTGGCGCAGCACGACATTGGGGCCGAAGTGGGCCAATGCCTGGTGGCGCACCGCCTGCCCGGCGTGCAGGCGCGCCGCGTGGTGCTGGTGCGCACCGGCGCGCAAAGCCCGGCCCAGATCCGCAAGGCCGTGGCGGCGGCCTGGGCGGCGCTGAAGTCGCCCGCACCCGCACGGCTGGGGCTGTACCTGGGTGCGGTGACGGGCCCGGCGCTGCAGGCGGCCATGCAGGCGCTGGCCGATGCCTCGTACAGCTACACCACCACGCTGTCCAAGCCCAAGCCGCGCCAGCTGCAGCATGTGGTGCTCGCGGTGGCCGACAGCCTGGCCGTGCAAGGGGCGTTCGAGCGCGCCTGCGCCACGGTGCAGGGGGTGGAGCTGGCCAAGGAATGGGCCAACCGCCCCGGCAACCACGCCACGCCCACGCACCTGGCCACGGTGGCGCAGCAGCTGGGCAAGAAAAACCGCATGGCGGTGGAGGTGCTGGGCCCCAAGGAGGTGGCCAAGCTCGGCATGGGCGCGTTCCTGGCGGTGGCCCAGGGCTCGGAGCAGCCGCTGCGCTTCATCGTGCTCAAGTACCAGGGCGGCGCCAAGCACGACGCGCCGGTGGTGCTGGTGGGCAAGGGCATCACCTTTGACACTGGCGGCATCTCGCTCAAGCCGGGACCGGAGATGGACGAGATGAAGTTCGACATGGGCGGCGCGGCCAGCGTGCTGGGCACCTTTGCCGCGCTGGCCGAGCTGCAGCCTGCCATCAACGTGGTGGGGCTGATTCCGGCCTGCGAGAACATGCCCGACGGCCGCGCCATCAAGCCCGGCGATGTGGTGACGAGCATGAGCGGCCAGACCATCGAGATCCTCAACACCGACGCCGAGGGGCGCCTGATCCTGTGCGACGCGCTGACCTACGCGCAACGCTTCAAGCCGCGCGCCGTGATCGACATTGCCACCCTGACCGGGGCCTGCGTGATTGCGCTGGGCAGCGTGCGTGCGGGGTTGTTCTCGCCCGAGGACGAGTTGGCGCAGCACCTGACGGAAGCCGGTGCGGCGGCGCTGGATCCGTGCTGGCGCATGCCTCTGGACGACGAGTACGCCGAAGGGTTGAAGTCCAACTTTGCCGACATGGGCAACGTGGGTGGGCGCCCGGCGGGGGCGGTAACGGCGGCCAAGTTCCTGCAAAAGTTCACGCAGGGCCTGAACTGGGCGCACCTGGACATTGCCGGCGTGGCCTGGAAGGGGGGACAGGCCAAGGGCGCCACCGGGCGCCCCGTGGCGCTGCTGGTGCAGTACCTGCTGGACGAGGCGGCGCGCATCCAGGCCCAGGCACCGGCCCGCGACAGCGCGCCCAGCCCCAAACTGGCCGCCAAGGCCAGCGCCAGAAAGGCCCACAGCGCCAGCAGCGAGGCCAAGAAAACCGACAAGGCCGCCAAGCCCGCCAAGAAACGCAAGGGCGCGGCTTGAGCGCCACCACTGCCGCGAACGCCGCCACACCCGAGGTGGCGTTCCACTTCAACGTGGCCGACCGCATGGACTACCTGTGCCGCCTGCTGCGCAAGGTGCTGGCGGCACAGCGTCAGGCCCTGGTGCTGGTGCCAGAGTCGATGCTGGAGACGCTGGACCGCGGCTTGTGGACGTTTTCTCAGCAGGACTTTGTGCCGCACGCGTTGGCGTCGGCGCCGGAGCTGGTGCGGATGCGTTCCCCTGTGCTGCTGGCCAGCGCGCCGTGCGAGGTGGCGCACGCCGACGTGCTCATCAACACCTTGCCGGAGGTGCCGGCGGGGTTTGAGCGCTTTGCGCGCGTGCTGGAGATCGTGGGCCTGGACGAGGCGGAGCGCCACAGTGCGCGGCAACGCTGGCGCTGGTACAGCGGGCAAGGCTACACCTTGGTGCGCCACGACGTGGCCCAACGCGGGGTGTAGTGGGGCTCAGGAGGCGTCGAGCGGCCGGTCGTAGAAGAAGATGTGCTGGCCCACCTGCTGGGCCAGCCGCATCTGGCGCGTCCAGCCTGGCGGCCGGATGGACTGGCTGTGGAAGTGGGTGCTGGCCTCCAGCTGGCGCACCCGCTCACCGCCCAGAAACGCCTGTGCCACGCGCACACTTTCGTCCCAATCCGGGCCTTGTGGCTTGGCGCGGCGCTTGCTGGGCTGACCCGTCCAGGAAAACTGGGCCGGGGCATAGACCACCTGGCACACCGACTTGCCCCAGGTGCCCGCCTGCACCCGGTTCAGCGTGATCTGTGCCACCGCCAGCTTGCCCACTCTGGGCTCGCCCCGGGCCTCGTGGTAGATGTTGCGCGCCAGGCACTGAAAGTCCTGGCGCTTGAGCGCCATGCGCCGTTGGATGCGGTAGGTACTGGGCCGCACAGGCCGGGCGCGCTTCTTGAGAACGGTGCGCACACGTTGCGGCACCGCCGACGGCGTACGGGCAGCCGACACCATGCGCCCTGCGGCGGATCGCCGTGGCGGCTGGGACAGGACGGCGGGTGCCTGGCGCTGCCGGAGCTTGACCCCGGGCTTGGCCGTGGTCTGGGATCGAGTCGCATGGCGCTTGGGGCTTGCCTGGGTGGCCTTGGCGGAGCTCGCTGCCGGTGCGTGACCTGCGCGCTGCGCCGCCTGGGCCAGGGCACCGTGGCCGCACAGGGCAGCGGCCAGCAGCAACGGCCACACGCCGCACCGCAAGCGGTGAAGAACAGCTGGTTTCATCATGGGCCGGAATGGTAACCGGTGCGATACCGGACAATCGGCCGCATGCAAACCTTGTTGACTTACGATCATTACGGCTACGCGGCGGTGGCCTTGCTGGGCACGCTGCTGGCATTGTGGATCGTGGCCTGGGCCATGCGGGTGCCACGCTGGCAGGCCAGCTTGCACGCGCTGCGCGGTGTGGTACCGCCCTTCATCAACATCACCGGGGTGCTGTTTGGCCTGACGCTGGCCTTCGTGGCCAACGACACCTGGAACGCGCACGACCGTGCCACCAACGCTGTGTTCCGCGAGGCCGATGCCCTGCGCAGCCTGGTGGTGCTGAGCGCCCGGGTGCAAGATCCGCTGCTGCAGCACCGCTTGCACTTGGACTTGCGCGCCTACGCGCAGGCCAGCGTGGCCGAATGGCCGTTGCTGGCGCGGCGCCAGTCCAGCGCGGCGGTGGCCGACCAGGCCGACGCGCTGTTGCTGTTGCTGGGCAGCCCCCAGATCACGGCAGCGGCAGGGCCGCAAGTGCAGGCGCTGATGCTGCAAAAGGCCTCCAGCATGCGCGACGAGCGCAACCTGCGTGTGGGCCTGAGCCAGATCCACATCAACCCGCTCAAGTGGCTGGCAATGGCGTTTCTGGGGCTGTTGACACTGTTGGCGGTGGCGCTGGTGCATGTGGAACACCCCCGCGCCGCCACCGCCGCGATGGTGCTGTTTGCGCTCTCGGCGGCGCCCACGGCCGCGATCGTGCTGGTGCAGGGCAACCCGTTCCAGCACCCGGTGGCGGTGTCGGCGGCGCCGTTGCTGGCGGCCATTGCACCGTGAGGCACGCTGGCCGCGCGGATGGGTAGTTGACCGCAGCGTCAGTGCGCCGGGGCTGCGCCCGGCGTGGCCAGGCGGAACCACCAGGCGTACAGCGCGGGCACGAACAGCAGCGTGATGACGGTGCCCACCGCCACGCCGCCAATCAGCACATAGGCCAGCGGGCCCCAGAAGCTGTCCTGCGTCAGCGGGATGAAGGCCAGCACGGCGGCCAACGCCGTCAGCACCACCGGGCGCGAGCGTTGCACGGCGGCTTCCACCACGCCGTCGAAGGGGGGCATGCCGGCCTCGAAGTTGTCGGCCACCTGCTGCGTCAGGATCAGCGTGTTGCGCATCAGGATGCCCGCCAGCCCGGTCAGGCCCAGCAGCGCCACAAAGCCGAACGGCTGCCCGAACAGCAGCAGCGCCAGCACCGCGCCAATCAGGCCCAGCGGCGCCGTGGCCACCACCATGAAGATGCCCGAGAACGAGCGCATCTGCAGCATGATGAAGATCAGCATGAAGGCCAGCATGGCCGGTTGCAGTTTCTGGATCGAGGCGTTGGCCTTGCCGGATTGCTCGACCGAACCGGCGGTGTCGATGCGGTAGCCCGCAGGCAGCTGGGCGCGCAGCCCGGCCAGGGCTTGTTCCACGGCGGCGGTGACGTCGTTGGGCTGGGCGCCTTGGATGTCGGCCTGCACCGCAATGTAGGGTTGGCGGTTGTAGCGCTTGATGACGGGATCCTCGAAGCGCACCTCCAGCTGGCCGAGCTGGCCCAGCGGCAGTTTCTTGCCGTCCTGGGTGCGGATCTCGACCGTGTGCAGGGTGTCGGCGTCGAGGCGGCGGCCCGCTTCGGTGGCGCGCGCCACCACGTTGACGGTGCGGATGTCCTGGCGCGCCTGTGTCACCACCACGCCGTCGAGCTGGAATTGCAGCTGCTGCGCCACGTCCTGCGGCGTCAGGCCCAGCAGGCGCAGGCGCTCAGGTTCCATGGCCAGGTGCAGGGCAGGGGTGCGGTTGTCCCATTCCAGGTGCGGATCGACCACGTTGGGGTGGGCGGCCATGACGTTGCGCACCTGGTGCGCGATCTCGCGCAGCTTGACCAGGTCCGGCCCCAGCACACGGAACGCCACCGGCCAGATCACCGGCGGGCCGTACAGCAGCCGGTACACGCGCACGCGCGCCTCGGGGAACGCGCCGGCGGCAATCTGGTCGTTGAGCGCCTGCATCACACGCTCACGCGCGGCCACGTCGTGCGTGACGGCCAGCACCTTGGCAAAGGCCGGGTCCGGTGGCTCGGGGTTGGCCGAGATGAAGAAGCGCGGCGCGCCCGCGCCCACATACGTCGACAAGGTCTTGACCTCCTCCATCGGGTTGAGGATGGCCTCGATCTTGCGCACGGTGCGGTTGGACGCCTCCACGCTGCTGCCCGGAGGCTGGTAGATGCTGACGAGCACCTCGGTGCGGTCGGAGCCGGGGAAGAATTGTTTTTCGACCAGCAGCGCCATGCCCGCCACCGACAGCGCCAGCAGGCCCACCGTGGCACCGACCACGGTCTTGCGGTAGGTGACGCACCACGTCACCACCGCACGCAGGCGGCGGTACAGGGGGGTGTGGTAGATGCCGTCGTGGCCGTGCTGGTGCGCCTTGTCCACCTCGGGCAGCATCTTGACGCCCAGGTACGGCACGAACGTGACCGCCACCAGCCACGACACCAGCAGTGCAATCCCGAGCACCCAAAAAATGTTGCCCGCGTATTCGCCCACGCCAGAGCGTGCAAAACCAATCGGGAAGAAACCGGCCACCGTCACCAGCGTGCCAAACAGCATGGGCGCAGCGGTCACGCTCCAGGCGTAGGCGGCGGCGCGGATGCGGTCCCAGCCTTCTTCCATTTTCACCAGCATCATTTCCACGGCGATGATGGCGTCGTCCACCAGCAGCCCCAGCGCAATGATGAGTGCGCCCAGCGTGATGCGGTCCAGGTTGATGCCCATCAGCAGCATCACCAAAAAGGTGATGCCCAGCGTGAGCGGCACCGCAATGCCCACGATCAGCCCGGCCTTGACGCCGATGGCCAGCATGCTGATGGCCACCACCACCGCCACCGCGACCAGGAACTTGACCTGGAACAGGTTGACCGCGCCCTTGATGGCGTCGGCCTGGTTGGTCAGCACCTCCAGCGACAGGCCCAGCGGCAGCGCGGCGCGTTCGGCGGCCAGGAAGGCGTCGAGCCGCTCGCCCAGCGCCAGACCGTTGTGGCCTTTTTGCATGACCACGCCCAGCAGCAACGCATCCTGGCCGCGCGAGCGCACCAGGTAGGACGGCGGGTCTTCGTAGCCCCGGTGTACGGTGGCGATGTCGGAGAGCTTGAACACGCGCTGGCCCACGCGCAGCGGCACGGCGGCGAGCTGTTCGGGGTCGGCCAGGTCGGCGTCCAGGCGCAGGTACAGGCGCGGCCCCAAGGTTTCCATGCGCCCGGCGGGTTGCAGCCGGTTGTGCGCGCCAATGGCGTCGAACACGGCCTGCGGGCTCAGGCCCAGGTTGTTGAGCTGGGCGGCGTTGAATTCGATGAACACGCGCTCGGCGCGCTCGCCCAGCAGCACGGCCTTTTGCACGCCAGGCACGCGCTGCAGCCGGTCGCGGATGTGTTCGGCCTCGCGGCTGAGTTCGCGCAGCGGCAGGCCCGGTGCGGTCACGGCGATCAGCTTGAAGTACACATCGCCAAAGTCGTCGTTGACGAATGGGCCGATGACGCCAGCGGGCAGTTGCGCGGCCTCGTCCTGCATGCGCTTGCGCACCTGGTAGAACAGCTCGGGGATC
Source organism: Macromonas bipunctata (assembly GCF_002837135.1). Classification (GTDB taxonomy): domain Bacteria; phylum Pseudomonadota; class Gammaproteobacteria; order Burkholderiales; family Burkholderiaceae_C; genus Macromonas_A; species Macromonas_A bipunctata. The sequence goes on from NZ_NWBQ01000038.1 coordinate 31,471, forward strand.
TGGCGCTGCGGCGTGTAGTCCTCGAACTCCACCTGCAGCGTGGCCTGGCCGGGGCGGATGGTGGTGTCGATGCGGTAGAGGTTCTCGACTTCCTGCAGGCGTTTTTCGAGGCGGTCCACCACCTGCTCCTGCAGCTGTTGCGGCGTGGCGCCGGGCCATTGGGCCGTGACCATCATCACGCGCACGGTGAAGGCGGGGTCTTCGGCGCGGCCCAGCGCCACAAAGGCGTACATGCCCGCGAACACCGCCAGGATCAGGAAGAACAGCGTGACGGCGCGCTCGCGCACCGCCAGCGCCGAGAGGTTGAAGGCCATCATTGCGGCAGCTCCCGCACCAGCATGTTGGGGGTGAGCAGGTGGGTGCCCAGGGCCACCACCCGCGTCTGGGCTGGCAGCGCGGCCTGGATGCGCGCGCTGTCGCCGTTGAGGCCCAGCACCTGCACCGGCACCGGCACCACGTGGACTTGCTCGCCCTTGGCCTGCACCTGCCACACGCGCGGGCCTTGGCCACGTTCGTCGATGGCGCCCATCGGCACGCGCCAGGTGGTGGTGGATGGTGCGGTTGCCGTATTGGCAACAGTGGCAAAACGGGTGCGCAGCACGGCGCCCAGCACCAGCGCCGGGGCCTGGGCGGACACTTGCACGGTGTAGCGGGCGCGGCGGGTGCGGCTTTGCGCATCGACGGCGCCGGCGGTCTCGCGCAGTTGCAGCGGCCATTCGGTGGCACCATCCACCAGCACGGTGCCACGGGCGGGCGGGGTGGCGCCGTCGGGGAAGTGGACTTCGACCTCGCGCTCACCGGACTGGGCCAGCAGCGCCACCGGCTGCCCGGCGCCCACCACCTGGCCAGCCTCGCCGCTGACGTCCACCAGCACGCCCGCGTGCGGGGCGCTCAGGCGGCCATAGCCCAGCGCGTGCTGCGCCTGCACCAGGCGGGCGGCGGTGGCGTCGCGGCGGGTCTGGGCCTCGCGCCGGGCCAGTTGCGCGCGCTCCAGCGCCTGTGCGCTGACGAATTGCTGGCTGTGCAGCTGGCGCTGGCGCGCCAGTTCGGCGTCTGCCGTGGCCAAGGCGGCATCGGCTGCGGCCACATCGGCCTGGGCGGCCAGCACGCTTTGCTCCAGGTCGCGCTTGTCCAGCTCGAACAGGGGCTGGCCCGCTGGCACGCTCTGGCCCGCATCCGCCAGACGGCGCGCAATGCGCCCGCCCACCTGGAACGCCAGCGGCGACTCCACCCGCGCCCGCACCGTGCCCGACAAGCCCAGTTCGGCGCTGGCCTGGTCGGTGCCCAGGCTGGCGGTGCGCACCCAGGGCGGCGGGGCTGCGGCGGCAGCGGGGGGCTCGGACGATGGCTGGCAGGCCGCCAGCAACAGGGTGGTGGTCAGGAGCAGCGGAAAGGGACGGTGCATGGTGGCAAACGGAAGGTTCAAAAAAAAAGCACGGGACAACCCGTGCTTGTGCCTGCGGCAAGGCTGGGGGAAAGCGGCTTAGGCCTTCTTCACCCAGGCGTTGCACCAGCCCTTGGCCGACACCTGCTTGCCAGCAAACAGCGGGCAGCCGCCAGCAGCGTCACCGGCCTTGCCTTGGTACAGGCCGCAGTTGGCGCAGTTGCTGCCAGCCACGAACTTGGCTTGCTTGGTCTTGTCGACCTTGGTGGCGTCGGCCTTGTAACCCAGCGCGGTGGCTTGGGCGTCGGTTTCGGCCAGCATCGGTGCAGCGGCGTGGGCCGAACCCAGCGCAGCCAGCGCGCCGGTGGCGGCCACGGCTTGCAGCATGAACACGCGACGGCTGGACTTGGAGGTGTGGGTGGTGGAATTCATGATGGACAACCGAACGGAAAAGCACCAGGAGATACTGGCGCGCGTATTATGTGACGGCCAGGTGTCGCTTGGCCAGCGCCAGGCAATACCTTAGTCAAAGCCTCGACTATTTGCAGGCCACCCACCGTCAATATACCCCCAGGGGTGCCTGGTTTGTCATAGAATGGACGCCATGTCGAACAACCGCACACACCACCGATGGACAGCATGGTTTGCTGTGTGGTGCTTGTTGTGCGCGGCGCTGGTGCCTGGCCTCAACCGCGTGCTGCCGGATCTGGCGGGGGCGGCTCCCTTGCCAGCCTGGCTGGAGGTCTGCACCAGCTCAGGCATGGTGCGTGTGGTGGCCGATGCCGATGCGGGCGGCGATACCGTGCCGCACACCGCGGATTCGTGTGTGTGGTGCTGCCTGCACCACGGTGACTTGGGCCTGACGCCCCCTGGCGTGCTGGATGTGGCGCTGGTGGATGTGTCGTCGGCGCGCTGGTTGAAGTCCATGTACCGCAACGCGGCGCTGGTGGCGGTGTGGCAACCGTCGCAATCACGCGCGCCGCCGCTGGGCACTGCGCTCTCCTGATTTACTGGCTATTTCTTTAGCTTTCCTTGGCCACACCCCGTACGCTGGTGCGTGTGGTTCGGAACATTCTCCAAAGTTCTGCGGCAAACGCTCCTCGTTTCCTTGCCGCCTCTGCCAGCCCCTTGCTGGGGCTGGATTTTTCCTCAGTTTCTTCTGTGTTGGGATGGCCACGCCATGCACCACCATCACCGCGTCCTGGTACGCAAGCTCGCCTTGGCCGTTGTGGTCAAGCTGTGCGTGATCACCGCCCTGTGGTGGGCGTTCTTCAGCCAGCACCGGGTGGCGGTGGACCATGAACGTGCAGCGGCGCACCTCATCAGCGGCCAAGCTGCTTCTGGCACCACCCCGGCCAGCACGCCTTCAAAGGAGGCAACCCCATGATTTCCGATCAATTGGTGGATCTCTCGCGGCTGCAGTTTGCCGCCACGGCCATGTACCACTTCCTGTTTGTGCCTTTGACGATAGGCATGGTCTGGCTGCTGGTGATCATGGAAAGTGTGTACGTGATGACAGGCAACATCATCTGGAAGGACATGACGCGCTTCTGGGGCAAGTTGTTTGGCATCAACTTTGCGCTGGGCGTGACGACCGGCATCACGCTGGAATTCCAGTTCGGCACCAACTGGGCCTACTACTCGCACTATGTGGGCGATGTGTTTGGTGCGCCGCTGGCCATTGAAGGCTTGATGGCCTTCTTTCTGGAGTCCACCTTCATCGGCCTGTTTTTCTTTGGCTGGGATCGCTTGTCCAAGCCGCAGCACTTGCTGGTGACGACGCTGATGGCGGTGGGCACCAATTTGAGCGCGCTGTGGATTTTGATCGCCAACGGCTGGATGCAAAACCCGGTCGGGGCGGAGTTCAGCTTCCACACCATGCGCATGGAGATGGTGGACTTCTGGGCCGTGGTGTTCAACCCGGACGCGCAGGCCAAGTTTGTCCACACCGTATCGGCCGGTTACGTGACCGGGGCCATGTTTGTGCTGTCGATCTCGAGCTGGTACCTGCTCAAGGGCCGCAATGTGGAATTTGCCAAACGCAGCTTCCGTGTGGCCTCGGCGTTCGGCCTGGCCTCGGTGCTGAGTGTGATCGTACTGGGCGACGAGTCGGGCTACGTGGTGGGCGAAGCACAGCAAACCAAGATGGCCGCGATTGAGGCGATGTGGGAAACCGAACCGGCCCCGGCAGGCTTCAACGTGATCGCCTGGCCCAACGAGGAGAAGCAGGCCAACGACTGGGCCGTGCACATTCCGTGGGTGATGGGCATCATCGGTACCCGTTCGCTGGACAAGGAGATTCCAGGCATCCGCGAGATCAAGGCCAAGAACCGCGAGCGCATTGTCAGCGGCATCGAGGCGGTCGTGGCGCTGGAAGCGTTGCGCAAGAACCGCCAGGACGCGGCCGCGCTGGCGGTGTTCCAGCGTCACCAAGCCGATCTGGGGTTTGGCCTGTTGCTCAAGAAGTACGTGGTGGACGTGCGCCAGGCCACGCCCGAGATGGTCCAGAAGGCGGTGGACAGCACGGTGCCGCGCGTGGCCCCCATGTTTTGGGCTTTCCGCCTGATGGTGGGGCTGGGCTTTGCCATGTTGCTGCTGTTTGCGCTGGCGTTTGCCAGCACCTTCAAGCCCAACGGCATGACGCAGCGGCCCTGGCTGCTGAAATGGGCGCTGTGGATGCTGCCCGCCCCGTGGATTGCGTGTGAGGTGGGCTGGTTTGTCGCCGAGTATGGCCGCCAACCCTGGACGATCTACGGTGTGCTGCCCACACACTTGAGTGTCTCGACCTTGAGCGTGGAGAGCCTGTACGGCTCGTTGGCCGGATTTGTGGGCTTTTACACCGTGCTGCTGATCGTCGAGATGTACCTGATGGTCAAGTTTGCGCGCCAAGGGCCGGGCAGCCTGGGCACGGGCCGCTACGACCGCGACGTACACCACGTTGCCCACGCTTGAGACCGGGAGAAACAACATCATGATCGACTACGAAACCCTCAAGATTGTTTGGTGGCTGCTGGTGGGCGTGCTGCTGGTGGGCTTTGCCATCATGGACGGTCACGACATGGGTGTGGGCACGCTGCTGCCGTTTGTGGGCCGCAGCGACACCGAACGCCGTGTTGTGATCAACACCGTGGGGCCACATTGGGACGGCAACCAAGTCTGGTTCATCACCGGCGGCGGGGCCATCTTTGCGGCTTGGCCGCTGGTGTACGCCACCGCGTTCAGCGGTTTTTACTGGGCCATGCTGGCGGTGCTGTGGGCGCTGTTCTTTCGCCCGGTGGGGTTTGATTACCGCAGCAAGATCCACAACGCCACCTGGCGCAGCACGTGGGACTGGGGCCTGTTCATTGGCGGGTTTGTGCCACCGGTGATTTTTGGCGTGGCGTTTGGCAACCTGTTGCAGGGGGTGCCGTTCCACTTTGACGACAACCTGGTCTCGCACTACACCGGCAGTTTCTGGCAGTTGCTCAACCCGTTTGGCCTGCTGGCCGGGGTGGTGTCCAGCGCCATGATCACGCTGCAAGGCGGCACCTACCTGGCCCACCGCACCGAGGGCGTGGTGCAGGCGCGCACGGTGCGGGCCACGGTGGGCGCGGCGCTGGTGATGGTCGCATCGTTTGTGGCCGCCGGGCTGTGGTTGCGCTGGGGTGGCATTGAAGGTTTTGCCATCACGTCGGTGGTGGACCGTGCCGCTTTGCCCGATCCGCTGACCAAGACGGTGGTGCGCAGCGCCGATGGCTGGTGGCGCAATTACCAGGCCGCACCGGCGTTGTGGTTGTTGCCCGCGCTGGGGGTGGTCGGGGCGCTGCTGGCGGCGGTGCTGGTGCAGGCGCGCCGCACGTTGTGCGCGTTCATCAGCTCGTCGCTGGCGGTGGTGGGGGTTATTGGCACCGCCGGGGCGGCCATGTTCCCGTTCGTGATGCCGTCCTCCACCATGCCCAACGCCTCGCTGACGGTGTGGGACAGTGTTTCAAGCCACCTGACCTTGGGCATCATGCTGGGGGCCACGGTGATTTTCATGCCTCTGATCGTGATGTACACCAGCTGGGCCTACCGCGTGATGCGCGGCAAGGTCACGGAGGCGCACATCCACGCCAACGAGCACAGCGCGTACTGAACGCAACAACCAAAGGAAACAACGATGTGGTATTTCGCTTGGGTACTGGGGGTGGGTTTTGCGGTGTTGCTGGCCATCATCAACGCCATGTGGGGGGAAAACGAGGACGCGCGCGCGCTGGCAGCAGCGCACGACGGCCCGCCAGACCGTGGTGTAGGGGCAGACCATGACCGACCTGCCCCGCACTGACACCGAGCCACCCATGCCGGGGATGCACCTGCCCGCCTTGTTGGTGGCGCTGGGGCTGATGGTGCTGGGCTCGGTAGCCCCTGTCTACCTGGCCGATGCACAGGGCAAGGCCCACCACGGGCTGGCCCTGCTGTATTTTTGGTCTATGAGTGCAGGCTTTATACGCGGTGTGGGGTTTGTGCCGTGCTGGAGGGGATGGCGCTGGCTGTTTGGCGGCTGGGCCTGCGCCTTGAGTCTGGGAGCCGCGCTGTCCTGGCGCTGGCTGTGGTGAACCGGCCCCGATGGGGGCCACATGAAGGAGATGGACATGACAACTGCAACATTGAGGCATGATGTTCCCGCCAATGCTGGCAACGACCCGCAACGCCGCCAGTGGTTGCAAGGCACGGCTGCGCTGGGCGTGGCCGCTGCCGCTGGTGTGGCGCTGCCACTCGTATCAAGCCTGGCCCCCAGCGAACGCGCCAAGGCCATGGGCGCAGCGGTCGAGGTGGACACCAGCGCACTGGTGCCAGGCGTGACCAAGGTGGTGGAATGGCGCGGCAAGCCGGTGTGGCTGCTCAAGCGCACCCCCGAACAGCTGGCCGATCTGGAAAAGATCAACGGCTTGGCCGACCCCGCCTCTGCCAAGAGCGTGCAGCCCGAGTACGCGCGCAACACGCACCGCTCCATCAAGCCTGAGGTGCTGGTGGCGGTGGGCATCTGCACCCACTTGGGTTGCTCACCCAGCCACGTGGCCAAGGGCAGCAACAACCCCAGTGTGCCCGCCGACTGGCCGGGCGGGTTTTTCTGCCCCTGCCACGGCTCCACGTTCGACTTGGCCGGACGTGTGTTCGTCAACAAACCCGCGCCCACCAACCTCGACATTCCGCCACACATGTACACCGGCGACACCACGCTGGTCATTGGCGAGGACGCCAACGGCATCCCCGCTTGACCCGGGCCACACCACGGAGACCCCACACCATGAAGAAACTTTTGTGCCTGATGGGCTTGGCGCTGTCGCTGGCCCTGCCCGCCGCCGCCAGCCCGGTGGCGGTGGGCCAGCCCCTGCCGACCTTGACACTGCAAGACCAGCACGGTCAGGACTGGCGCATCCAACCCGACACGCGGCTGGTGTTGCTGGCCGCAGGGCGCACCGCCTCCAACACCGTGCTGACGGTACTGGGGAGCCAGCCCAAGGGTTTTCTGGCCAGCCAGCGCGCGGTGTACCTGGCCGACATGAGCCGCATGCCAGGCTTCATCACCCGCACCTTTGCGCTGCCGGCCCTGCGCGAGCAGCCATTTGTGGTGGGCGTGTCGACGCAGGACAACGCCCTGAGCGGCTGGCCCACCCAGCCCGACAGCGTGACGCTGCTGGAGCTGGAGCAACAGGTGGTGCGCGCCGTACGCTACGCCAAGACCGAAGCCGAACTGCGCGCGGCGCTGGGCCTGGCGCGCTGATTCCAAAAACTGAAAGGATGAAAAAATGAGCCTCAAGCAACTCAAGCCCTGGGCACTGGCCATCGGTTTGGCCACCGCCGCCGCTGCGGGCTGGGCGGTGGAGATGCCCATCTCCGCCACCGACACCCTGGCCAAGGTGCAGCAGCCCAACAGCCAGGTGCTGTTCGTGGACGTGCGCGATCCGGTGGAAATCATGCTGATCGGTGGCACCGACGTGGCGCACGTCAACGTGCCATTCCTGCTCATCAACCGCCAGCAGTGGGACGACAAGCGTGGCATTTTTGCGCTGGAGCCCAATCCGGACTTTGTGGCGCAGCTGGAGCGCGAGCTGGCCAGGCGCGGCCTGGGCAAGGACGCCGAGATCATCACCCTGTGCCGTTCTGGCAACGACCGGGGTGAACCCAGCGCAGCCTTCCTGCGCGCCAACGGTTTTGCGAATGCGCGCTACGTGATCCACGGCTTCCAGGGCGACGCGCGCAAGGACGGGCCGCAAAAAGGCATGCGCACCCTCAACGGCTGGCAAAACAGTGGCCTGCCCTGGAGCAGCAAGCTCAACCCCGACAAGGTGTTCCGCGTCGACCGCCGCTGACCTCTGCGCAAGGCATGGAAAAGGCCGGCATTGACCGGCTCTTTTTTTATTCGGCTACCAGCACGTGCCCGTGCCACGCGGCCTGCACGGTCTTGAAGGCCAGCAAAAGCACCAGTACGCTCAATACTGCCAGACAGGTTTGGGCCAGCCAGCCGTAGGCCGCCACGCCCGTACGCGCGGCCATAGTGAAGGAGGCCAGCGCCATCGCCGCCAGCGGGAAGGTGTAGGCCCAGGCCGATATGGCAAACGGCAGCCGCACAAAGCGCAGCATGTTGCTGGCCAGCAGCAGTGTAATGAACAGCGCCACCGTGTACAGGATGCGCGCGAACGCGTCCAGGTCGTTCACCAGCCCGATGTAGGCCAGGCAGCCCACCGCCGGCGGCGCGATCAGAATAAACAGCGTGGGCATGAGCTTGGGCGGCAGCGGCTCGTGGAAGAACAGACGGTACAGGACGATGGTTTTCATCATGGGCCAGAACACCAACCCGATACTGAAGAAGAACCAGCGCAGCTCCAGCGGCGCAAACGCGGCCCCGGCCACCGGCACCAGGATGTTGCCCACCACCGGCATAAACCACGCCGGGTTGGCGTGCAGGATGGCGTAGTGGGTGTGGAAGATCCAGCTGCTCATCGCGTACAGCGTGACGAGCAAGTGCGCCAGCGCCCCCACGCCCCACAACCACTGCGCCAGCTGCGGCTGGCTGGGCCACCACAGCATGGACAGCATCAGCAAGCCGATGGAGATGGCGGCAAAGAAGTTGATCTTGACCGGGTGGCCCAGGTCGGCGCGCAGCGCTTGCGGATGCCGCACGCACTTGACCAGGAGCAGCGCCCACAGCAGCACGTACAGCGCGGTGGCCGCCCAGCGCAGTGCCAGGCCAAGCTCGGCGGGTGCGCCCAGCACGTGGTGCGCCTTGGTCCAGGCCAGCGCCAGTCCGGCCACGCCCATCACGCTGGAAAACAGCGCCACCGGAAAATGGGCCAGCCGATCGGCCAGCGGGGCGGTGTGGCCCGCAGCGGCGGGGGCGAAGGGTGCAGGTTTTGTCATACGTCAAAGTATACACACTGCCGGGGGTATAGCATTGCTACCCAATGCACAATACCAATGGTAGTATTTGTGCGGTTCGTTCCTTTGCACAAGAACCACAGGAGAAACACCATGAAACTCAAGAAAATCGCGATGTCGCTGGCTGTGGCCAGTGTGGCCAGCCTGGGCGGCTACGCCGCTGCACAGCAGTTCGAGGCGCTGTACTCCCCCATCAGCCCACCCAAGTCCATCGACGTGGGCAAGGCCGAGCTGGGCAAGAAGCTGTTCTTCGATCCGCGCCTGTCCAAGTCCGGCTTCATTTCGTGCAACTCGTGCCACAACCTGAGCATGGGCGGCGCCGACAACATCCGCACTTCGATTGGCGACAAGTGGCAGCAAGGCCCAATCAACTCGCCCACGGTGCTTAACTCCAGCCTCAACTTGGCCCAGTTCTGGGATGGCCGCGCCGCTGACCTCAAAGAACAGGCCGGTGGCCCGATTGCCAACCCCGGCGAGATGGCCTTTAGCCACACACTGGCCATCGACGTGCTTGAATCCATCCCAGCCTACGCACGTGAGTTCAAACTGGTGTTTGGCAAAGACAAGATGGACATTGGCCAGGTGACCGAGGCTATTGCCGAGTTCGAAAAAACCCTGGTCACACCGGGCGCGCGCTTCGACCAATGGCTGCTGGGCGATAAGACCGCCCTCAAACCCGACGAACTGGCGGGCTACAAGCTGTTCAACGAGAGCGGTTGTGTGGGCTGCCACAACGGCCCCAACCTGGGCGGCAACTCGTTCCAGAAAATGGGCATCGTGGAGCCCTACAAGGGTGACACCACCGTGGCGGGCCGCGCCGGCGTGACCGGCAAGGACGCCGACCGCTTCAACTTCAAGGTGCCCACGCTGCGCAACGTCGAGCTGACCTATCCCTACTTCCACGACGGTGCGGCCAACACCCTGGCCGAGACCGTGGACGTGATGGGCCGCCTGCAGCTGGGCAAGAAGTTCACCGCCGACGAGAACCAGAAGATCGTGGCCTTCCTCAAGACCCTGACCGGCCAGCAGCCCAGCTTCATGCTGCCGATCCTGCCGCCGTCGGCCGACAACACACCGCGCCCGACGCCGTTTAACTGATCGGTTCATTGGCCTATCGGGCCGACCGGTTGCACTCAACCCTGCTGCACCGCCCCCGCCTGTGCGGGCGCCAGCAGGGTTTTTATCGCCTGGTGGTGGCTGAGGAACACCTGGCCGCCAAGGTGTTGCAGCAGGTGGCTGTGTTGCAGGCGGTCCATCACCGGGCCCTTGACTTCGGACAGGTGCAGCTGCAGCCCGGCCTCGCGCAGGCGTTCGTTGATGGCCTCCAGGCTTTCAAGCGCGCTGGCGTCGATGTCGTTGACGGCGGTGCATTGCAGCACCACGTGGCGCAGCGCTGGCTGCGCGGCCACGGCGGCGGCGATGTGGTCTTCCAAGTAGCGCGCGTTGGCAAAGTACAGGCTTTCATCGACCCGCAGGCCCAGGATGTGCGGCTGCGTCAGCACGGCGTGGCGTTGCACATTGCGGTAATGTTCGGTGCCCGGCACTTGGCCCACCGTGGCGATGTGGGGGCGGCTGCTGCGGTACAGCAACCACAGGATGGAGCTGCCCACGCCCGCCAGCAAGCCCACGTCCACACCCACGGTCAGCGTCAGGCCAAAGGTGAGCGCCAAGGCCGTGAAGTCGGTGCGCGAATAACGCCACGTGTGCGCAAAGGCGCTCCAATCCACCAACGACAGCACCGCCACCACAATGGTGGCGGCCAGCGTGGCCTGTGGCAGGTGGTACAGCGCTGGGGTCAAGCACAGTGCGGCCAGCGCCAGCCCAAAGGCGGTATAGACCCCCGCCGCTGGGGTACGTGCGCCTGCGTCAAAATTGACCACCGAACGCGAGAACCCCCCCGTGACAGGAAAGCCGCCGGTCAGCCCCGCGCCAAGGTTGCTCAGGCCCAGCCCACGCAGTTCGGCATCGGGGTCGATGCGTTCACGCCGCCGCGCCGCCAGCGACTGCCCCACCGACACCGACTCAACAAACCCGACCAGGGAAATCAGCAGCGCAGGCACCAGCAGCGGTTGCACACTGGCGCTCCAGGTCTGGGCGTCCCAGCCGGGCCAGCTCCAGCCGGGCAGGCCGCCGGGCACGTGGCCCACCACCTTCATGCCGTGCGCGGCCAGGTCGGCCTGCCACGCCACGGCGATGCTGGCCAGCAGCGCCAACACTGGCGCGGCCTTGGCGCCCAGGTCGGCCACAAAGGGGGATGCGCCCCAGCCGCGCAGCAAGGGTTTGACGCGCTTGCGGGCCCAGACCAAAAATCCGAGCACACTCAGGCCCATCGCCAGCGTGGGTAGGTGGGTCTGCGGCCAGCGTTGCGCCAGTTGAGGCAACAGTTCCAGCAACGTTTCGCCGTGCAGCGGCACGCCCAGCAGGTGCTTGAGTTGGCTGGAGGCAATCAGCAGCCCAGAGGCCGACACAAACCCCGATACCACCGGGTGGCTCAAAAAATTGGCGATAAAGCCCAACCGCAGCACCCCCATCAGCGTCATGATGGCACCGCTGAGCAAGGCCAGCCACAGCGTGGCCTGCGCGTAACCCATGCTGCCTGCCGCCGCCACCGAGCCAGCGGCGGCCGCCGTCATCAACGATGTGACCGCCGCTGGCCCCACCGCCAGCGTGCTGCTGCTGCCAAACAGCGCGTACAGCACCAGCGGTGCCATGCTGGCGTACAGCCCGGCCTGGGGCGGCAGGCCTGCCAGCAGCGCGTAGGCCAGGCTTTGCGGGATCAGCATCAGCGTGACCACCGCAGCGGCCACGCCATCGGCGGCCAGGTGTTCACCCCGGTAGCGTCGGCCCCAGCCGAGGATGGGCAGCCATTGGGTCAGGGTAGGGCGCATGGTGCGGCTTTCAGAGGGCGTTCAGGGGGATCTTGAGGTAGCTGACGCCATTGTCCTCGGGTACAAGCGGTGGCGGTCAAGGTGCGATCCGCAAAAAAAACAGGCCCGGCAAAGCGCCGGGCCATCAACCTCACACCGGCAAGCCGGTGCTGCAGGCGCGGTTACAGCGACTTGGTGGAGAAGTACCAGTCCTTGGTGTCGTAGCCTTCGCCCATGCGCTTGGCAATCGCTTCAGGCGTCTTGGGCGGGGGCACGATCACGTCGCAGCCCGGCGTCCAGCCCGCCGGGGTGGCGACCTGGTTGGCGTCGCTGGTCTGCATTGCGGTCAGCAGGCGCACGAACTCGTCAATGGAGCGCCCGTTGCTCATCGGGTAGTACACCATGGCGCGCAGCGTGCCGTTGGGGTCGATGAAGAAGGTGGCGCGCACGGCCTGCGTGTCGGCGGCACCGGGGTGGATCATGCCGTAGGCCTGCGCCACTTCCATCTTGATGTCGTCGATGATGGGGAAGGGGATCTCGACGCCAAAGTTGTTCTTGATGCTTTGCATCCAGGCCAGGTGCGAGTAAATGCTGTCGATGGACAGGCCCAGCAGCTCGCAGTTCATGGCCTTGAACTGGTCGGCGGCCTTGGCAAAGCCGATGAATTCGGTGGTACACACGGGGGTGAAGTCGGCCGGGTGCGAGAACAGGATCAGCCACTTGCCCTTGTAGTCGGCCAGGCTGCGCTCGCCGTGCGTGGTCTTGACGTTGAAGGCGGGCGCGGGTTCGTTGATGCGCGGCAGGCCGACGGAAACGTTGCTCATGAGGTGACTCCTGTGTGTAGGTGCAAACAAAATACCGGATGCCAGTGGTGCTTGGCGGGTGCCGGGCACCTGCATCAACCACCGACAGGACTTAGTGTACACACTCCCCGGAGTATGTTGGATGGCAAATGCCAATCTGCTCCATAGTTTTTGTGCAACGTGGCAACGGTTGGGTATAGTCTGCCCCCATGGCAATGGAACAAGGTGCAGCAGGACAGGTGCAGTGGCAGGGCGCGTCGGCGGACGCTGGCGCGGCGCGGTTGCGCCTGAGCGGCGACTGGACGCTGGCCCACCACGCCCGCCTGACGCGCCAGCTGGCGCCGCTGCCTACACCACTGCCGCCCGAAACCGAGATCGACACACAGGCGCTGGGCCGCATCGACACCGCCGGCGCCAGCCTGCTGCACACCCTGCTGGGCCAGGAGCGTCTGTGCGCCATGAGCCAGGACGCCACCGCGCTGCAACCGGCGCAGCGCGCTTTGCTGTGTGCCGTGGCCGAGGCGCTGGAAGCGCCCCCCGCCCCCGAGGCCCCGGCGGGCAACGCGGTGCTGGAGGTGCTGGCCCACATCGGACAGACGGTGCTGGTGCTGGGCCGCCACCTGTGGGAGCTGCTGGGCTTCATCGGGCTGGTTTTGCAGACGGTGGCCCGGCTGCTGTGGCAACCCCGGCGCTGGCGCCTGACGGCCTGGGCGGCGCACTTGGAGCGCACGGCGCTGGACGCGGTGCCCATCGTGGCGCTGCTGACGTTTCTGGTGGGGGCGGTGGTGGCGTTTCTGGGCGCGACGGTGCTGTCGCGCTTTGGTGCCAGCATCTTTACGGTCGATCTGGTGGCGTTCTCGTTCCTGCGCGAGTTCGGCACCCTGCTGGCGGCGATTCTGGTGGCGGGGCGCACCGCCAGCGCGTTCACGGCGCAGATAGGCTCCATGCGCGCCAACGAGGAAATCGACGCCTTGCGGGTGCAGGGCCTCAACCCGGTGGAGCTGCTGGTGCTGCCACGGGTGTGCGCGCTGCTGCTGGCGCTGCCGATGCTGAGTTTTGTTGCCATGGCCAGCGGCCTGGTGGGCGGGTTGCTGGTGTGCGCGCTGGCGCTGGACATTGCGCCCACGCTGTTTGTGTCGGTGGTGGAAAGCCACGTGGCGCTGCGCCATTTCGTGATTGGCATGGCCAAGGCGCCCATCTTTGCGTTCCTGATTGCGGTGATTGGTTGCCTGGAAGGCTTCAAGGTGGAGGGCAGCGCGCAGTCGGTGGGCGAGCACACCACGTCGGCGGTGGTGCAGTCCATCTTTGTGGTGATTGTGGTGGACGCGCTGGCGGCGCTGTTCTGCATGCAGATGGGCTGGTGAGCATGGACGGGAACGTGATTGAGGTGCGCGGCCTGCGCAACCAGTTTGGCCCCCAGGTGGTGCACGACCAGCTGGACTTGGATCTGCGCCGGGGCGAGGTCCTGAGCGTGGTGGGCGGCTCGGGCACGGGCAAGTCGGTGCTGCTGCGCACGCTGATCGGGCTGCAGCGGCCAGCGGTGGGGTCGGTGCGGGTGCTGGGGCAGGAGCTGCTGAGCCTGGGCGCGGCGCAGCGTTCGCAGCTGGAGCGCCGGCTGGGGGTGCTGTTCCAGCAGGGGGCGCTGTTTTCGTCGCTGACGGTGGCCGAGAACGTGATGCTGCCGCTGCTGGAGCACGCCCGGCTGCCCAAGGCGCAGGCGCGGCGGCTGGCGGCGCTCAAGATCGCGCTGGTGGGCCTGCCCGCCAACGCCGGGGCCAAGTACCCGGCGGAGCTGTCGGGCGGCATGGTCAAGCGCGCTGCGCTGGCCCGCGCGCTGGCGCTGGACCCCGAGGTGCTGCTGCTCGACGAGCCCACCGCCGGGCTCGACCCCATCGGCGCCGCCGCGTTCGACCAGCTGATCCTGACGCTGCGCAACGCGCTGGGCCTGAGCGTGTTCATGGTCACGCACGACCTCGATACCATCTACACCATCACCGACCGCGTGGCGGTGCTGGGGCAAAAACGGGTGCTGGTCAACGACACGCTGGCGGTGGTGGCCGCCACCGACGACGCCTGGATCCAGGCGTATTTTCACGGGCCGCGTGGCCGGGCGGCGGCAGGTGCTGCCACCCGGGGCAGTTTGACGCCTGACCGCACGGCATAAACAACAGAAGAAGGCAACAGGATGGAAACACGCGCACACCATGTGCTGATAGGGTTGTTCACGGTGCTGATGGTGGGTGCGGCGCTGCTGTTTGGCCTGTGGCTGGGCCAGAGCGAGCGCCGCCAGCCCGGTGGGCAGTACGACATCGTGTTCGAGGAAGCGGTGTCGGGCCTGTCCAAGGGCAGCACGGTGGAGTTCAACGGCATCAAGGTGGGCGAGGTGGCGCAGCTGCAGCTCGACCCCGAGGACCCACGCCGCGTGCGCGCCCGCATCCAGGTGGACGCCAGCGCGCCCATGCGCACCGACACCCGCGCGCGGCTGGTGCCAGCGGGCATCACCGGGTTGTCGCTGATCCGCCTGAGCAGCGGCAACGCTGCCACCAGCCAGCCCTTGCAGGCCCAACCTGACCAGCCGGTGCCGGTCATCGTGGCCATACCATCGCCGATGAGCAAGCTGCTGGCCAACGGCGAGGACGTGGTGTTCAACGTCAACGAGCTGCTGGTGCAGGCGCGCGCGGTGCTGTCCGACGGCAACGTGCAGCGCATCGCCAACACGCTGCAACACCTGGAGCAAGGCAGCCGCGCCCTGGCCGGGCAGCGCCAGCAGGTGGAGCTGCTGCTGCACAACCTGACGCAGGCCAGCGCCCAGGCCAACACCGCGCTGCTGGAGGCCACACAGGCGCTGCAAAGCAGCCAGCGGCTACTGGAAGGCCCGGGCGCACAGACGCTGGTGCAGGCACAACGCTCCTTGCAGGCGCTGGAGCGCACGCTGGGCGGGGTGGAGCAGCTAGTGGCCGACAACCGCGCCGCGCTGCAAAGCGGTGCCCATGGCCTGACGCAGATTGGCCCGGCGCTGGGCGAGCTGCGCGGCACGCTGGCGTCGTTGCGCGTCATCACGCGCCAGCTCGAAGACAGCCCGGCCGACTACGTGCTGGGCGCCGAACCGACCCGGGAGTTTCAACCGTGAATTTGCCTGTCTTGAAGCGGTGGCCCACGTGGCGCCGCCACGCCCTGCTGTGGGGCGCCACGTGTGCGCTGGCCGGATGCTCCATCCTGCCTGAGCGCGAGCCGGTGGAGGTGTACCTGTTGCCCGGTGCGGCCTTGGCCCAAGCCGCCACCCCGGCGGGCACCGTTGCCGCTGCGCCTGCCGAAGCGGGTGCTGCGCGCTGGCCGTGGTCGCTGCGGATCACGCGCCCCGCCAGCGCCGGACACCTGGCGGGGCGGCGCATTGCGGTGCTGCCGCCCGACGGCCGCCTGAGCGTGTACCAAGGCGCAAGCTGGAACGACCCGGCGCCGCTGCTGGTGCGCAACCGGCTGCTGGACGTGTTCCAGGCCGATGCCCGCCTGAGCGCCCTGAGCAGCGACGATCGCATCCTGCAGGCCGACTTCGAGATCGACAGCGACCTGCGCGCGTTCCAAGTCGAGTACCGCAGCGGCGCGCCCTACGCTGTATTGCGCTTGGACGCCCGCCTGGTGCGCACCGATACCGGCCGCATTGTGGCCAGCCGCCGTTTTGACCTGCAACAGCCCCTGGCGGGCACCAGCGTGGCACAAGCGGTACAGGCTTTAGGCCAGACCAGCGACGCGCTGGCGCTGGCGCTGCGGGGCTGGGCCGTGGCACAGATGGCCGCTACTGCGCCAGCGCCCCTGACGTCACCTTAAAAACGGTGCGAGACACCCAGCCCCAGCGCGCGGGGCTGCTGGCCGGTGGCGGTGGGCATCACGACCAGATCGCCGCCGAACAGCCAGAAGTTGCCGTGGGCGTCGTTGTAGGTGCGGCCATAGGTGGCGAACAGGGCGGTGCGTTTGGACAACTGCTGCACGTAGTTCACGCCCCACACAGTGGCGTGGGCCGTGGCGCCGCCGGTGGCCGATTCGGCACGCAGGCGTTGCACCTGCGTGGCCACGCGCGACGCTGGATTGAGTGGCCAGGCCGCGCCCAGCCACAGGTTGCGCTGCGCCACCTGCGTGCGGGCCTGGTACACGCCCGCGCTCCACGACCAGCGTGGCAAGGTATGGCGCAGGCCCAGCAACACATCCTCGCGCTGTTGCGTCTGGCCCGTCCAGCGGGCGGGTTGGCCGCTGGTGGTGGTGGGGGCTTGCAGGGTCTGGTACACGCCGCCCCACTGCCAGGGGCCTTGCGCGTACCAGGGCAATCGCATTTGAA